>NZ_JBVIQR010000003.1:0-359655 GCF_055576875.1 Streptomyces sp. NPDC033229
AACACCCCCCCCTTTCGGGGGGGGGGGGGGGGAAAAGTTTGTGTTTCCCCACTCTTTTGTTCCATTTTTTTTCCTCTGCCCCCCTGGTGGGGGGGGGCCCCGTGCTGGGCGGCCGGCCACCGGATCGCGGTGGCCGGCAGCGGGACCGACGGGGCGTCAGGACAGGCCGAGCTCGTCGTCGAGGAGCGCGAACACCTCGTCGTCCGAGGCCGAGTCGATGTCGAACTCCTCTTCCTCGGCCCGCGCTTCGCCCCGCAGCGCCTCCCACTTGGCCCGGAGCACCTCAAGGCGCCCGGACACCTGCTGGTGGACCTGCGCGTCGACGTCCAGCTCCGCGAACGCCTTCTCCAGCGTGTCGAGCGCGCCGAGGATCGACCCCGGTCCGGCGTCCCCTTCCGCCGCGAGCCGGGAGTGGAGGTACCCCACGAGTTCGGCCGGGGTCGGGTAGTCGAACAGCAGCGTGGCCGGCAGCCGCAGCGCCGTGGCCCGGTTCATGCGGTTGCGGAACTCCACGGACGTGAGGGAGTCGAATCCCAGGTCCTGGAATTGGCGGGTGGAGACGATCGCCTGCCCGTCCGCGTGTCCGAGGACCGCCGCGGCCTGGTCGCGGACCAGCTCCAGGAGGACATCGCGGCGTTCGTCGTCGCTCAGTCCGCCCAGCCGCTGCGCGATCCCCTCGGCGGCGTGGGACACGGCCGCCGCGGTCCTGCGCGCGGGGGTGTGGATCAGCCCGCGCAGCAGCGCCGGTGTCTCCCCCAGGGCGCGCAGCGCCGGAAGGTCGAGCCGTACCGGCACCACCACGGGCTCCCCTCCGGCCAGAGCCGCGTCGAACAGCGCCACGCCCTGCTCGACCGACAGCGCCGGCATGCCGGAGCGGGCCAGTCGCTGGAGATCGGCCTCGGCGAGCGTGCCGGTCATGCCACCCGACTGGTCCCAGGGGCCCCACACGAGCGACACACCGGCCAGGCCCTCCGCGTGACGCCGCTGTACGAGCGCGTCGAGGAAGGCGTTGCCGGCCGCGTAGTTGCCCTGACCCGCGCCACCGAACGTACCGGCGACGGACGAGAACACCACGAAGGCGGACAGGTCCGCGTCACGGGTCAGCTCGTGCAGATTCCACACCGCGTCAACCTTCGGACGCAGCACCGCGGACACACGGTCGGGAGTGAGCGAGCCGATCACACCGTCGTCGAGCACACCGGCGGTGTGGACTACGGCCCGCAGCGGGTGGTCGGCGTCGACCGAGGCCAGCGCCCCGGCCAGCGCGTCCCGGTCCGCCACGTCGCACGCGGCGACCGAGACGCTCGCGCCCAGCCGTTCCAGCTCCGTGACCAGGTCCGTGGCGCCCTCGGCCCCAAGGCCCCGGCGGCTGACCAGCAGGAGCCGCCGTACGCCGTGCTCGGCCACCAGGTGGCGTGCCGTCACCGCGCCGAGACCGCCGGTACCACCGGTGATCACCACGGTGCCGTCCGCGCCCCACACGGCCTCGGGGGCCGGCTCCGACGCGGGCACGCGGGCCAGCCGCGCGGCCGTGATGCCGCCCTCGCCCATGGCCAGCTGCGGCTCGTCGGAGGCCAACGCCTCCGCCAGCGGCAGGGACGCCGCGTCCTCGGTGCCGAGGTCCAGCAGACCGAAGCAACCGGGGTTCTCCGACTGCGCCGAACGCACCAGACCCCACACCGAGGCGGCGGCCAGATCAGCACCGCTCACCGCCCCCCGCGTCACGAACACCAGACGCGAACCGGCGAACCGCTCCTCCTCCAACCACCCCTGCAGCTGACCCAACGTCCGGGCCACCAGGTCGTGTACGGAGTCGACCGTGTCGTCGCCGGACACACCGGCCACGGGGATCAGGACCACATCCGGCAGGTCCAGGCCGGAAGCCGTCAAGGATTCCAGATCCGGGTGCAGGACGATGCCCGGCAGGGCCTGGGTCAGCCCGAACGTGTCCGGGCCGACCAGCGCCACCGTGTCCGTGCCCGTCGGCCCGGTCGCCGGCACCGGCGTCCAGTCGACCCGGAACATCGAGTCGGCGACCGGCTTTTCGGGGCCGTTCAGCTGCTCGGGCGTCACGGTACGGACCAGCAGCGAATCCACCGACGCGACCGGGGCACCCGAGGTGTCGGCGAGCGCGATGGATATCGCGTTGTCGCCGGTCGGGGTCAACCGCACCCGGACGTCGGAGGCGCCGGTGGCGTGCAGGGACACGCCTTCCCACGAGAAGGGGAGCCCACCGCCGCCTTGCGCACCGCCGTCGGCGAGCAGGGAGGCGTGCATCGCGGCGTCGAGCAGCGCGGGGTGCAGGCCGAACATTCCCGCGTCGGCGGCCTCCCCCTCGGGGAGGCTCACCTCGGCGAAGACGTCACCGTCACGCCGCCATGCCGCCCGCAGCCCCTGGAATCCGGGGCCGTACTCGAAGCCGATCTCGGCGAACCGGTCGTAGCAGCCCGCGAGTTCCACCGGTTCGGCGCCGGTCGGCGGCCACTCCGTGGCGTCGAAGCCACCGCCGGTGGCGTCCGCGCCGACGGTCAGCACACCCGTCGCGTGCCGCGTCCACGGCAGTTCCTCGCCGTTGTCGGGGCGGGAGTGAATGCCGAGCGTGCGGTTGCCGGACTCGTCGGGCCCACCGACCCACAGCTGCAGCTGGACGCCGCCCTGCTCGGGCAGCACCAGCGGTGCGGCCAGCGTCAGCTCGTCGATCCGGTCACAGCCGACCTCGTCACCCGCACGGATCGCCAACTCCACCAACGCGGTACCGGGCAGCAACACCCTGCCCATCACCACATGATCCGCCAGCCACGGATGCGACTGCACCGACAGGCGACCGGTGAACAACACACCCTCACCACCGGCCAGTTCCACCGCCGCACCCAGCAACGGATGCCCGGCAGACCCCAGACCGGCCGCACGCATATCACCCGGGGCGCTCAGCGCACCCACCGGCCAGAACCACTGGTGTTGGAAGGCATAGGTGGGCAGATCCACCCGCTCGGCTCCGGTCCCGGCGAAGTACGCCGTCCAGTCGACCGGGACACCCTGGACATGCAGCCGGGCCAGGGCGGTGACGGCTGCGGTCTCTTCCGGCCGGTCCTTGCGCAGGACCGGAACCGTCACGGTCTCCTCGGCCACCGACTCTGCGGCCATGGCAGACAGCACACCGTCCGGACCGAGCTCCAGGAGCGTTCGGACGCCCTCACCGACCAGCGTCCGCACTCCGTCGGCGAAGCGGACCGCCTCACGGACGTGCCGCACCCAGTACTCGGGCGAGCACAACTCCTCGGACGTGGCGAGCCCGCCGGTGAGGTTGGAGACCACCGGCACCGACGGCGCGTGGAACGTCAGACCGCCGACCACCGCGCGGAAGTCGTCCAGCATCGGCCGCATCAGCGGCGAGTGGAAGGCATGCGACACCGACAGACGCGACGTCTTGCGCCCCTCCGCCGACAGCTTGGCCGCGATCCCCAGCACCGCGTTCTCGGTACCGGAGACGACCACCGACGACGGACCGTTGACCGCCGCGATCGACACCTCGTCGGTGAGCAGCGGCAGCACCTCCGCCTCGGTCGCCTGCACGGCCACCATCGCGCCGCCCGCAGGCAGCGCCTGCATCAAGCCGGCACGTGCCGCGACCAGTCGACCGGCGTCCTCCAGCGAGAAGACCCCCGCGACATGCGCCGCGGCGATCTCACCGATGGAGTGACCGGCCACGAAGTCCGGGGTGATCCCGAGGGACTCCACCAGCCGGAACAGCGCCACCTCGACCGCGAACAACGCGGGCTGCGTGTAACCCGTCCGGTTCAGCTCGTCCGGGTCACCACCCCACATCACGTCCCGCAGAGGCCGGTCCAGGTGCCCGTCGAGCACCGACAGGGTCTTGTCCAGGGCCTCCGCGAAGACCGGGAACCGGGCGTACAGCTCACGTCCCATTCCGATCCGCTGGCTGCCCTGCCCGGAGAACAGCACCGCCAGCGAACCCTCACCGGCCGCCGTGCCCCGGGCCGCCTCGATCACCTGGTCGTCGGTGGCCAGCAGCACCGCGCGGTGCTCGAACACCGAACGGCCGGTCACCAGCGAGAACCCGACGTCGGCCGAAGTCGCCGCCGTGTCCTCCGCCACGAAGGACCGCAGCCGGTCCACCTGGGCGTCGAGCGCGGCCTCGGTCCTGGCGGACACGACCCACGGCACCACACCCGGGGAAACCACCGGCTCCCGCTTCGACACCTCGGCCGACGGGGCCTGCTCGACGATGACGTGCGCGTTGGTGCCACTGATGCCGAAGGACGAGATGCCCGCGCGGCGTGCGTGACCGGACTGCGGCCAGGCCGTGTTCTCCCGGAGCAACTCCACCGCACCGGCTTCCCAGTCCACGTGCGACGAAGGCGCCGTCACATGGAGGGTCTGCGGGAGGACACCCTCCCGCATGGCCATGACCATCTTGATGACACCGGCCACGCCGGCCGCGGCCTGGGTGTGACCGATGTTGGACTTCACCGAACCGAGCAGCAGCGGACGCTCCTCGTCCCGGTCCCGGCCATAGGTCGCAAGGAGTGCCTGCGCTTCGATCGGGTCACCCAGCGTCGTACCCGTACCGTGCGCCTCGACCGCATCCACGTCTGCGGGCGAAAGGCCACCACTCGCGAGCGCCTGGCGGATCACCCGCTGCTGCGACGGACCGTTCGGAGCCGTCAGACCGTTCGACGCACCGTCCTGGTTGACGGCGCTACCGCGAACGACCGCCAGAATCCGGTGGCCGTTGCGCTGCGCGTCGGAGAGACGCTCCAGCACCAGCATGCCGACACCCTCCGACCAGCCGACACCGTCGGCCGAGTCGGAGAACGCCTTGCACCGACCGTCCGCCGACAGACCACGCTGACGTGAGAACTCCACGAACACCGACGGCGTCGACATGACCGTCACGCCGCCCGCCAGCGCCAACGAGCACTCACCGCTCCGCAGAGCCTGCGCGGCGAGGTGGAGGGACACCAGCGACGACGAGCACGCGGTGTCGACCGTAACCGCCGGGCCCTCAAGCCCGAAGGTGTACGAGACGCGGCCCGAGGCCACACTGCCGGCGCTGCCTTGGCCCTGGTGGCCCTCGAACTCCTTGCCGTTCAGGGTGCTGCCGTAGTCGCTGTACATCACACCGGCGAAGACACCGGTCTGGCTGCCGCGCAGCGACGCCGGATCGATACCGGCCCGCTCGAACGCCTCCCACGACGCCTCCAGCAACAACCGCTGCTGCGAGTCGGTCGCCAGCGCCTCACGCGGGCTCATCCCGAAGAACTCCGGATCGAACGCACCCGCGTCGTGCAGGAAACCACCCGAGCGGGTGTACGACGTACCCGCATGCCCCGGGTCCGCGTTGTAGAGACCGTCGACGTCCCAACCACGGTTGGTCGGGAAACCGGTCACCGCGTCGGTGCCCTCGGTGACGAGCCGCCACAGGTCCTCGGGCGAGCTCACCCCACCCGGATACCGGCACGCCATCCCCACGATCACCACGGGGTCGTCGCTCGCCATCGTGCGCGACGGGACCGGCACAGCCACTGCCGCGTCCGAGCCCAGCAGTTCGTCTTCGACGAACGACGCCAGGACCTGGACGCTCGGGTAGTCGAAGACGAGCGTGGCCGGCAGCCGGAGCCCGGTCACGGTGTTCAACCGGTTCCGCAGCTCCACCGCCGTGAGCGAGTCGAAACCGAGGGCGCGGAACGCCCGCGACGGATCGATCTCCTCACCACTGACATGCCCCAGCACGAGAGCCACCTGGCTCCGGACCAGGTCCAGCAGTGCCTCACCGCGCTCCTCGCCGCTCAGCCCGGACAGTCGCTGCACCAGACCGGCAGCCGTGCCCGACCCCGTCACCGCGGCCCGGCGGGAACGCACCCGCACCAGACCACGCAGCAGGGACGGCACCTCGCCCAGGGCACGCAGCACCGGCAGGTCGAGCCGCACCGGCAGCACCACCGGGTCCACACCGGCCAGGGCCGCGTCGAACAGGGCCAGGCCCTGTTCCACAGGCAGCGCCGGCATGCCCGAACGGGCCATGCGCTGGAGATCGGCCTCGGTGAGCGTGCCGGTCATGCCACCGGACTGGTCCCACGGGCCCCACACGAGCGAGACGCCCGACAGGCCTTCCTGGCGGCGTCGCTGTACGAGCGCGTCGAGGAAGGCGTTACCGGCCGCGTAGTTGCCCTGACCCGCACCACCGAACGTACCGGCGACGGACGAGAACACCACGAAGGCGGACAGGTCCGCATCACGGGTCAGCTCGTGCAGATTCCACACCGCGTCCACCTTCGGACGCAGCACCGCGGACACACGCTCCGGCGTCAGCGAGCCGATCACACCGTCGTCCAGCACACCCGCCGCATGCACCACGGCACTGACCGGATGCTGAGCCAGCAGTTCGGCGAGACCGTCACGGTCGGCGATGTCGCACGCGGCCACCACGACCTCGGCGCCCAACTCCGCCAGCTCCGCGACCAGGTCGTCCAAACCCTCGGCAGCGCGGCCCCGACGGCTCACCAACAGCAGACGTCGCACGCCACGTTCGGCCACCAGGTGCCGTGACACGACCGCGCCCAGACCACCGGTACCTCCGGTGACGAGCACCCGGCCCCCGGCGTCCCAGACCGCCGCCTCGGAACCTTCGCCCGGCACTCGGACCAGACGCGCGGCCGTGACCTCGCCGTCCCGGATCGCCAGCTGCGGCTCGTCGGAAGCCAACGCCTCCGCCAGCGGCAGGGCCACCGCGTCCTCGGTGCCCAGGTCCAGCAGACCGAAGCAACCGGGGTTCTCCGACTGCGCCGAACGCACCAGACCCCACACCGAGGCGGCGGCCAGATCAGCACCGCCCACCGCGCCACGCGTCACGAACACCAGACGCGAACCGACGAACCGCTCCTCCTCCGACCACGCCTGCAACTGACCCAACGTCCGGGCCACCAGGTCGTGTACGGAGTCGACCGTGTCGTCGCCGGACACACCGGCCACGGGGATCAGGACCACATCCGGCAGAGCAGTGGCCGCAGCCAACGACGCCAGATCCGGATACAGAGCCGCGTCCGGCACGGCCTCGGCCAGCCCGAACACGTCCGGGCCTACCAGCGCCACCGATTCGACGGCCGGCGAAGCGGCCCCTCGCACCGGCGACCAGTCCACCCGGAACATCGAGTCCCCGACCGGCATCTCCGGGCCGCCCAACTGCTCGGGCGACACGGCACGGACCAGCAGCGAATCCACCGACGCGACCGGAGCACCCGAAGCGTCTGCGATCGCGAGGGACACCGCGCTCGCACCGGCCCGGGTCAGCCGCACCCGTACGGCAGAGGCACCGGACGCGTGGAGCGAGACGCCCTCCCACGAGAACGGCAGGCCACCACGCTCGTCGGAATCGAGGCCGGCGAACACCGACGCATGCAGCGCGGCATCGAGCAGGGCGGGATTCATGCCAAACCCGTCGGCCTCCCGGCCGTCCGCTTCCGGCAACGCCACCTCGGCGAACACCTCGCCGTCACGCCGCCACGCCGCCCGCAGCCCCTGGAACTCCGGCCCGTACACAAAGCCGTCCTCGGCCCGTGCCTCGTAGAAGCCGGCCAGGTCCACCGGTTCGGCCCCGGCCGGGGGCCACACAGCGGCGTCGAAACCGGTATCGGCCGTATCCACTCCAGGAACCAGCACACCCATGGCGTGCTGCGACCACGGCAGTTCCTCACCGCCGTCGGGGCGGGAATGGACCGTGACCATGCACCGACCCGCTTCGTCGGCGACACCCACACGGACCTGCACCTGAACGGCGCCCCGCTCGGGCAGCACCAGCGGTGCGGCCAGCGTCAGCTCGTCGATCCGGTCGCAACCGACCTCGTCCCCGGCACGGATCGCCAGTTCCACCAGCGCTGCACCGGGCAGCAACACCCTGCCCATCACCACATGATCCGCCAGCCACGGATGCGACTGCACCGACAGACGACCGGTGAACAACACACCCTCGCCACCGGCCAGTTCCACCGACGCACCCAACAGCGGATGCCCGGCAGACCCCAGACCGGCCGCACGCATACCACCCGGGGCACTCAGCGCACCCACCGGCCAGAACCACTGACGCTGGAACGCGTACGTCGGCAGATCCACCCGCCGGGCACCCTCGAACACGGTCTCCCAGCTCACCGGGGTCCCGGTCACGTGGACGTGTGCGAGTGCCGTCATGGCCGCGAGCTCTTCGGGCCGGCCCTTGCGCAGGACCGGAACCGTGACCGTGCCAGCCGGCACCGAGTCCTGGGCCATGGCGGACAACACACCATCCGGACCCAGCTCCAGCAGGGTGCCCACACCCTCACCGACCAGGGTCCGTACCCCGTCGGCGAAGCGCACGGCCTCACGGACATGCCGCACCCAGTACTCGGGCGAGCACAGCTCCTCCGCGGTGGCCACCAGTCCGGTCAGGTTCGACACCACCGGCACCTCGGCGGCCTCGAACTTCAGGCCTTCTACCACCGCGCGGAAGTCGTCCAGCATCGGCTCCATCAGCGGCGAATGGAACGCGTGCGACACCGACAACCGCGACGTCTTACGCCCCTCCGCCGACAAACGGCCCGCTATCTCCAGCACGGCGTCCTCGACACCGGAAATGACCACCGAGGAAGGGCCGTTGACCGCCGCGATCGACACCTCGTCGGTCAGCAGCGGCAGCACCTCCGCCTCGGCCGCCTGAACGGCCACCATCGCACCGCCCGCAGGCAGCGCCTGCATCAAACGGCCCCGAGCGGCCACCAGACGGCACGCATCCGGCAGCGACAACACACCCGCCACATGCGCGGCCGTCACCTCGCCGATGGAGTGACCCGCCAGGAAGTCCGGCTTCACACCCCACGAACGCACCAAACGGAACAACGCCACCTCGACCGCGAACAACGCGGGCTGCGTGCAACCCGTCTCGTTCAACGCCTCAGCGTCGTCACCCCACATCACCTCACGCAGCGAACCGCCCAACAGCGGATCCAACTCCGCGAGGACCTCGTCCAACGCCGCCGCGAACACCGGGAAACGCCCGTACAGCTCCCGGCCCATCCCCAGCCGCTGCGAACCCTGACCGGAGAACAGCAGTGCCGTCTTCCCGCCTGTGGGTGAACCCTCCAGCACGGCAGGGTCCGGTGCGCCGGCCGACAGGGCCGCAAGCCCGCGTACCGCCTGCTCGTGGTCGTCGGCGAGCACGACAGCGCGGTGCTCGAACACAGACCGGCTGGTGGCCAGCGAGAACCCGACGTCCACGGACCGGATGCCACCGTCCCGAACAGCCGACAGCAAGCGTTCGGCCTGTGCCCGCAGTGCCTCGGCCGTCCGTCCCGACAGGACCCACGGCACCACGCCGGACTCCACCGTCGGCGACTCGTCCGCCCCGGCCTGAGCGGCGTCCGCCGAGGGAGCCTGCTCGAGGACGACGTGCGCGTTGGTGCCGCTGATACCGAACGACGAGACACCGGCACGCCGCACCCGGCCGGACTCCGGCCAGGCCGTGTTCTCCGTCAGCAGCTCGACCGCGCCCTGCTCCCACTCCACGTGCGAGGACGGGGTGTCGACGTACAAGGTCTGCGGCAGAACGCCCTGGCGCATGGCCATGACCATCTTGATGACGCCCGCGACACCGGCCGCGGCCTGGGTGTGACCGATGTTGGACTTCACCGAACCGAGCAGCAGCGGACGCTCCTCGTCCCGGTCCCGGCCATAGGTCGCAAGGAGTGCCTGGGCTTCGATCGGGTCACCCAGCGTCGTACCCGTACCGTGCGCCTCCACCGCGTCCACGTCGGCAGGCGAAAGACCACCACTCGCCAACGCCTGGCGGATCACCCGCTGCTGCGACGGACCGTTCGGAGCCGTCAGACCGTTCGACGCACCGTCCTGGTTGACGGCGCTACCGCGAACGACCGCGAGGATCTGGTGGCCGTTGCGCCGGGCGTCGGAGAGACGCTCCAGCACCAGCATGCCGACACCCTCCGACCAGCCGACACCGTCGGCCGAGTCGGAGAACGCCTTGCACCGGCCATCCGCCGACAGACCACGCTGACGCGAGAACTCCACGAACACCGACGGCGTCGACATGACCGTCACACCACCGGCCAGCGCCAAGGAGCACTCACCGCTGCGCAGGGCCTGCATCGCCCAGTGCATCGCGACCAGCGACGACGAGCACGCCGTGTCGACGGTCACCGCCGGACCCTCAAGACCCAGCGTGTAGGACACGCGGCCCGAGGCCACGCTCGGCGAGGTGCCGCTGCCCTTGAAGCCCTCGAACTCGTCTCCACCGAGAACGACGTTGTAGTCGTTGTACATGAGACCGGCGAAGACACCGGTCTGGCTGCCGCGCAGCGACGCCGGATCGATACCGGCCCGCTCGAACGCCTCCCACGACGCCTCCAGCAACAACCGCTGCTGCGAGTCGGTCGCCAGCGCCTCACGCGGGCTCATCCCGAAGAACTCCGGATCGAACGCACCCGCATCGTGCAGGAAGCCACCGGACCGCGTGTACGCGGTCCCCTGGTGGTCCGGGTCCGGGTTGTACAGACCGTCGACGTCCCAACCACGGTTGGTCGGGAAGCCGGATACCGCGTCGGCACCTTCGGAGACGAGCCGCCACAGGTCCTCGGGCGAGCTCACCCCACCCGGGTACCGGCACGCCATCCCGACGATGACCACCGGGTCGTCGGCCACCGGCGGCAGCGCCCGCAGCGGCACCGAGGCCTCGGCTTCGGCCCCGAAGAGCTCGCCCAGCAGGTAGTCCGCCAGCACGTCCGGCGTCGGGTAGTCGAACACCAGCGTTGCCGGCAGCCGCAGGCCCGAGACCGTGCTCAACCGGTTCCGCAGCTCCACTGCCGTGAGCGAGTCGAAGCCGAGGGCGCGGAACGCCCGTGCCGGATCGATCTCGTCACCGCCGGCATGCCCGAGCACCAGGGCCACCTGGCTCCGGACCAGGTCCAGCAGCACCTCACGCCGATCGGCTTCGTCCAGCCGACCCAGCCGCTGCACCAGACCCGCGGCGGCGCTCGACCCCGTCACCGCCGCCCGGCGGGAACGCACCCGCACCAGACCACGCAGCAGGGACGGCACCTCACCCAGGGCACGCAGCACCGGCAGGTCGAGCCGCACCGGCAGGACGACGGGCTCGTCGGCCGCCAGTGCGGTGTCGAACAGCGCCACACCCTGCTCGGCCGACAGTGCGGGCATGCCCGCACGGGCCATGCGCTGGAGATCGGCGTCGTCGAGGGTGCCCGTCATGCCACCGGACTGGTCCCACGGGCCCCACACGAGCGACAGACCGGCCAGGCCCTCTTCACGGCGTCGCTGTACGAGCGCGTCGAGGAAGGCGTTACCGGCCGCGTAGTTGCCCTGACCCGCGCCACCGAACGTACCGGCGACGGACGAGAACACCACGAAGGCGGACAGGTCCAGATCGCGCGTCAGCTCGTGCAGATTCCACGCCGCGTCGACCTTCGGACGCAGCACCGCGGACACACGCTCCGGCGTCAGCGAGCCGATCACACCGTCGTCCAGCACACCCGCCGCATGCACCACGGCACTGACCGGGTACTGAGCAAGAAGCTCGGCCACACCGTCACGGTCGGCGATGTCGCACGCGGCCACCACGGCTTCGGCGCCCAGCTCCGCCAGCTCCGCGACCAGACCCTCGGCACCATCGGCGCCAAGTCCCCGGCGGCTGACGAGCAGCAATTGCCGCACGCCGTGTTCGGTCACCAGGTGCCGCGCCAGCAGCGCGCCCAGACCGCCCGTGCCTCCGGTGACGAGCACCCGGCCCTCGGCGTCCCAGACCGCCGCCTCGGAGCCTGCGCCCGGCACCCGCGCCAGACGCGGGGCCGTGATGTCGCCCTCGCGAATCGCCAGCTGCGGCTCATCCACTCCAAGGGCTCGCGGCAGTGCGGTCAGGGACGTGTCGGCCGTGTCCAGGTCCACCAGGCCGAAACGGCCCGGGTTCTCCGTCTGTGCCGAACGCACCAGACCCCACACCGAAGCGGCGGCCAGATCAGCACCGCTCACCGCCCCCCGCGTCACGAACACCAGACGCGAGCTCGTGAACCGCTCCTCCTCCAACCACCCCTGCAACTGACCCAACGTCCGGGCCACCAGCTCGTGGACCGCGCCAACCGTGTCCTCGCGGGGCACACCGGCCACGGGGACCAGAACCACATCCGGCAGAGCCGTGGCCGCAGCCAACGACGCCAGATCCGGATACAGAGCCGCGTCCGGCGCAGCCTCGGCCAGCCCGAACACGTCCGGGCCCACCAGCGCCACCGACTCGGCACCGGCCGACTCGGCCACCCGCACCGGCGACCAGTCCACCCGGAACATCGAGTCCCGGGCCGGTGCCTCGGGGCCACTCGGCTGCTCGCCCGACACCGCACGGACCAGCAGCGAATCCACCGACGCGACGGGCGCACCCGAAGCGTCGGCCAGCGCGATGGCGAGAGCGTTCTCACCGGCCGGGGACAGCCGGACCCGCAGCGCCGAGGCACCGGAGGCGTACAGCGAGACGCCCTCCCACGAGAACGGCAGCCCGCCGCTCTCCGTGCCGGCCGCGGCCGGCAGCGCGGCGTGCAGGGCCGCGTCGAGCAGGGCGGGGTGCAGCCCGAAGGCGTCGGCGTCGCCTTCGACGCTCTCGGGCAGCCGCACCTCGGCGAAGATTTCCTCGCCCCGGCGCCATGCCGCCTCCAGGCCCTGGAACGCCGGCCCGTACTGGAAGCCCTCCTCGGCGAACTGCTCGTAGCAGTCGGACAGTTCCACCGGCTCGGCACCGGTCGGCGGCCACACAGCGGCGTCGAAACCGGCGTCGGTGACGTCCGGCCCCTCCGTCAGCACACCCGTGGCGTGCTGTGCCCAGGGCACGTCCACCGCGCCCTCGGGCCGCGAGTGGACCTCCACGACGCGCCTGCCCGACTCATCGGGTGCGCCCACCGAGACCTGCACCTGCACCGCGCCCTGCTCGGGCAGGACCAGCGGCGCGGCCAGAGTCAGATCCTCGATCCGGTCGCAGCCGACCTCGTCACCGGCGCGGATCGCCAGCTCCACGAAGGCCGTGCCCGGGAGCAGCACGCGTCCCATCACCACGTGATCGGCCAGCCACGGGTGCGAGCGCACCGACAGCCGGCTGGTGAACAGCACTCCTTCACCGACCGCGAGCTCCACCGAGCCGTTGAGCAGCGGGTGTCCGGCCGGCGTGAGGCCCACCGCGGTCGCGTCCACGACCGACTCCGCCGTACCGGCCGGCCAGAACCACTGACGCTGGAACGCGTAGGTGGGCAGGTCGACCCGGCGAGCGGCGGTGCCCGCGAAGAACACCGACCAGTCCACGCGCACACCGACCGTGTGCAGCCTGGCCAGCGCGGTGACGGCGGCCGTCTCCTCCGGGCGGTCCTTGCGCAGGACCGGCACGAGGGCAGTGCCGTCCGGCACCGACTCTGCGGCCATCGCGGACAGCACACCGTCCGGCCCCAGCTCCAGGAGCGCTCCGACGCCCTCACCGACCAGGGTCCGCACCCCGTCGGCGAAGCGGACCGCCTCACGGACGTGCCGCACCCAGTACTCCGGAGAGCGCAGCTCTTCGGACGTGGCGAGCCGACCGCTGAGGTTGGAGACCACCGGCACCGACGGCTCAGCGAAGACCAGGCCCTCGACCACCGCGCGGAAGTCGTCCAGCATCGGCTCCATCAGCGGCGAGTGGAACGCGTGCGACACCGACAACCGCGACGTCTTACGGCCCTCGGCCGAAAGACGGCCCGCGATCTCCAGCACCGCGTCCTCGGCACCCGAGACGACTACCGACGACGGACCGTTGACCGCCGCGATCGACACCTCGTCGGTCAGCAGCGGCAGCACCTCCGCCTCGGCCGCCTGCACGGCCACCATCGCACCGCCCGCAGGCAGCGCCTGCATCAAACGGCCCCGCGCCACCACCAGACGGCAGGCGTCCGTCAGCGAGAACACACCCGCCACATGCGCGGCCGCCACCTCGCCGATCGAATGACCGGCCACGAACTGCGGGGTGATCCCCAGCGATTGCACCAGCCTGAACAGCGCCACCTCGACCGCGAACAACGCGGGCTGGGTGTGACCGGTCTCGTTCAGCAGACCGGCGTCGTCACCCCACATCACCTCACGCAGCGAGCCCTCCAGCAGCGGCTCCAGCTCCGCCAGCACCGCGTCCAGGGCCTCGGCGAACACCGGGAAACGGCCGTACAGCTCACGGCCCATCCCCAGCCGCTGCGCGCCCTGTCCCGAGAACAGCACCGCCAGCGGCACCTCGCCGGTGGCAACGCCGCGCGCCGCTTCGGTCAGGCCGCCCTCGTCCGAGGCCAGCAGCACCGCGCGGTGGTCGAACAGCGACCGGCCCGTGGCCAGCGAGAGTCCGACGTCGACCGATGTCGCCGCCGTGTCGTCCGCCATGAAGGACCGCAGCCGGTCCACCTGGGCGTCGAGTGCCGCCTCGGTCCTGGCGGACACCACCAACGGCACCACACTCGGTGAAACCACCGGCTCCCGGCTCGGCTCCTTCACCGACGGGGCCTGCTCGACGATCACGTGCGCGTTGGTCCCGCTGATGCCGAAGGACGACACACCCGCTCGGCGCACCCGATTCGCCTCGGGCCAGGTGGTGTTCTCCGTGAGGAGTTCGACCGCGCCCGCATCCCAGTCCACGTGCGAGGACGGGGTGCCGGCGTACAGGGTCTGCGGGAGGACACCCTCCCGCATGGCCATGACCATCTTGATGACGCCCGCGACACCGGCCGCGGCCTGGGTGTGACCGATGTTGGACTTCACCGAACCGAGCAGCAGCGGACGCTCCTCGTCACGGTCCCGGCCATACGTCGCAAGGAGTGCCTGCGCCTCGATCGGGTCACCCAGCGTCGTACCCGTACCGTGCGCCTCGACCGCGTCGACGTCTTCCGGGGACAGACCGCCGCTGGCGAGCGCCTGGCGGATGACCCGCTGCTGCGACGGACCGTTCGGGGCCGTCAAGCCGTTGGACGCACCGTCCTGGTTGACGGCCGAGCCACGCAGCACCGCGAGCACGGGGTGTCCGTTGCGCCGGGCGTCGGAGAGACGCTCCAGCACCAGCATGCCGACGCCCTCGGACCAGCCGACACCGTCGGCCGAGTCCGAGAACGCCTTGCACCGGCCATCCGCCGACAGGCCGCGCTGACGCGAGAACTCCACGAACGTGGTGGGCGTCGACATGACCGTCACACCACCGGCCAGCGCCAACGAGCACTCACCGCCACGCAGTGCCTGAGCGGCCCAGTGCATCGCGACCAGCGACGACGAGCACGCCGTGTCGACCGTGACCGCCGGACCTTCAAGGCCCAGGGTGTAGGACACCCGGCCCGAGGCGACGCTCGCGGCGCTGCCGTTGCCGCGGAAGCCCTCGAACTCGTCCCCCGCGAGGGCCTTGCCGTAGTCGTTGTACATCACACCGGCGAAGACACCGGTCTGGCTGCCGCGCAGCGACGCCGGATCGATACCGGCCCGCTCGAACGCCTCCCACGACGCCTCCAGCAACAACCGCTGCTGCGAGTCGGTGGCGAGGGCCTCGCGCGGGCTCATCCCGAAGAACTCCGGGTCGAACTCGCCCGCGTCGTGCAGGAAACCACCGGACCGGGTGTATGACGTTCCGGCGTGTTCCGGGTCCGGGTTGTACAGGCCGTCGACGTCCCAGCCGCGGTTGGCCGGGAAGTCGGAGATCGCGTCGGTGCCCTCGGTGACGAGCCGCCACAGGTCCTCGGGCGAGCTCACCCCGCCCGGGTACCGGCAGGCCATGCCGACCACGACGATCGGGTCGTCGGCCACCGCGGTCCGCGAGAGCCGCGGCACGACCGGCTCGGCGTCCGGTCCGCCCATCAGCTCGTCGAGGATGTACGAAGCCAGGCTCCGCACTGACGGGTAGTCGAAGACCAGCGTGGCGGGCAGCCGCAGTCCGGTCGCGGTGTTCAGCCTGTTGCGCAGCTCGACCGCTGTGAGCGAGTCGAAGCCGAGGTCGCGGAACGCCCGCCCGGGGTCGACCTCGTCGCCCTTCGCGTGGCCGAGCACCAGGGCGACCTGGCCGCGTACCAGGTCCAGCAGCACCTCGTGCCGCTCGGTCGCGTCGAGACGGCCGAGCCGCTGTACGAGGCCGGCGGCCGTGCCCGACCCGGCCACGACGGCCCGGCGGGAGCGGGTGCGGACCAGGCCGCGCAGCAGCGCGGGCACCTCGCCCTGGGCCCGCAGCGCGGGCAGGTCCAGCCGTACCGGTACCACCACCGGCCCGTCGGTGGCCAGGGCCGCGTCGAACAGCGTCACGCCCTGTTCCGCCGACAGCGGCGGCACGCCGGAGCGCGCGAGGCGCTCCGCGTCCGCGTCCGCGAGGGTGCCGGTCATGCCGCCCGTCCGGTCCCAGGGACCCCACGCCAGCGACACTCCGGGCAGCCCCTCGGAGCGCCGGTGTTCCATCAGTGCGTCCAGGAAGGCGTTTCCGGCCGCGTAGTTGCCCTGGCCGGCGCCGCCCAGGAGACCGGACATCGAGGAGAACACCACGAACGCCGACAGGTCCGCATCGCGGGTCAGCTCGTGCAGGTTCCACGCGGCGTCGACCTTGGGCCGCAGCACCACCGCCAGGCGTTCGGGTGTGAGGGAGCCGATGACGCCGTCGTCCAGGACTCCCGCGGTGTGCACGACCGCCGACACGGGGTGTGCGGCGAGGAGCGCGGCCAGCGCGTCGCGGTCGGCGACGTCGCACGCCACGACCTGGGTGTCGGCGCCGTGGGCCGCCAGTTCGGCGACCAGTTCGACCGTTCCGGCGCTCTCGCCGCCGCGCCGACTGGCGAGCAGCAGCCGCCGCACGCCGCGCTCGGCGACCAGGTGGCGGGCGAGGACGGCGCCGAGGCCGCCCGTGCCTCCGGTGATCAGTACCGTGCCGTCCGGTCCCCACGCGGGGCCCGTGTCCGGCCGGCCCGCGGTCATGCGCGCCAGCCGGGCCGCCAGGACCTCACCGCCGCGGACAGCCACCTGCGGCTCGTCCGCGCCGAGTGCCGCGGGCAGGGACTCCATGGCCGACGCGTCGTCGAGGTCGACCAGGCCGAAGCAGCCGGGGTTCTCCGTCTGCGCCGACCGCACCAGACCCCACACCGCCGCGGCGGCCGGGTCGGCACCGCCGACCGCGCCGCGGGTCACGAACACCAGGCGCGAGCCGACGAGCCTCTCCTCGGCCAGCCACTCCTGCAACCGGCCCAGGACCTCCGCGGTCATCTCGTGCGCGGCGGCCACCGGACCGGTGTCCGCGCGCCCGGCGACGCCCACCAGCACCACACCGGGTACCGGGGCG
The DNA here is from genome assembly GCF_055576875.1 of Streptomyces sp. NPDC033229. Classification (NCBI taxonomy): domain Bacteria; kingdom Bacillati; phylum Actinomycetota; class Actinomycetes; order Kitasatosporales; family Streptomycetaceae; genus Streptomyces; species Streptomyces sp. NPDC033229. The sequence continues at coordinate 17,360 of NZ_JBVIQR010000003.1, forward strand.
TCGGATGCCACCAGCGACGCCAGATCGGGGTGTGTCGCGACGTCCGTTCCGGTCGCCGTGAGTGCCTCGGCCAGGCCGAGGACATCCGGTCCGACCACGGCCGTCGGCCGGTCGGCCGCGGCATCGGCCCGCACGGGAACCCAGTCGGGCCGGAACAGCGCGTTGCGGCTCAGGGCCGCGGCATCGCTCAACTGCTCGCCGGAAACGGCCCGTACGAGCAGCGAGTCCACCGAGGCGACCGGCTCTCCGGAGGTGTCGGCCACGGCGATGGCCACCGCGTCCGCACCGGTCCGGGAGAGTCGCACCCGCAGCGCCGACGCACCGGTGGCGTGCAGCGTGACGCCTTCCCACGAGAACGGCAGCCCGCCCTCGCCGCCGTCACCGGCGAGCAGGGAGGCGTGCAGGGCCGCGTCCAGCAGAGCGGGGTGCAGACCGTACGCGGCGGCGTCCGCCTGGACGTCGTCGGACAGTGCCACCTCGGCGAACACCTCGTCGCCGCGCCGCCACGCGGCCCGCAGGCCCCGGAACACCGGGCCGTACGCGAAGCCGATCTCGGCGAACCGCTCGTAGCAGCCCGTCACATCGAGCGGCTCGGCGCCCGTCGGCGGCCACACCACGGCGTCGAAGTCCGTGCCGGCCGGCTGCGCGCCACCGGCGAGCACACCCGAGGCGTGCTGCGACCAGGCCTGCTCGTCGGCGCCCTCGGGCCGGGAGTGGACGGTGACGGTACGGCGGCCGGTGTCGTCGGCGACGCCGACGCGAAGCTGTACCTGTACGGCGCCGTGTTCCGGCAGCACGAGCGGGGCGGCCAGGGTCAGTTCCTCCACCCGGTCGCAGTCCACCTCGTCACCGGCGCGGATCGCCAGTTCCAGCAGGGCCGTGCCCGGCAGCAGGACACGGCCCAGCACCGCGTGATCGGCCAGCCACGGGTGCGACTGGAGCGACAGGCGGCCGGTGAACAGCACCCCTTCGCCGTCCGCCAGCTCCACCGCGCCGTTGAGCAGCGGGTGGCCGACCGAGGTGAGGCCGACGGCGGCCGCGTTCGCCGCCCCGGCCGAGCCGGTCGGCCAGAACCACTGCCGCTGGAACGCGTACGTCGGCAGCTCCACCCGGCGGGCACCCGTCCCGGCGAAGAACCCGGCCCAGTCCACCGGGACCCCGGCGGTGTGCGCGCGGGCCAGTGCGGTGAGCGCGGCCGCTTCCTCGGGCCGGTTCCCGCGCAGTACGGGCACCACGGTCGCGGCCTGGTCGGACAGGGACTCCTGGGCCATGGCGGAGAGCACACCGTCCGGGCCCAGTTCGAGGAAGGTCGTCACGCCGTGGTCGGCGAGCGTCCGCACGCCGTCGGCGAAGCGGACTGTTTCCCGGACGTGCCGCACCCAGTAGTCCGGGGAGCGCAGCTCCTGCGAAGTGGCGGGCCTTCCCGTGAGGTTGGAGACGACCGGGACGTCGGGGTCGGCGAACGACAGGCTGTCGACCACCGCCCGGAAGTCCTCCAGCATCGGCTCCATCAGCGGCGAGTGGAAGGCGTGCGACACCGACAGCCGCGAGGTCTTGCGGCCTTCGGCCGCGAGGCGGCCCGCGAGGTCCAGCACCGCGGTCTCGTCACCGGCGATCACCACGGACGAGGGTCCGTTGACCGCGGCGATCGACACCGTGTCGGTCAGCAGCGGCAGCACCTCGGCCTCGGTGGCCTGGACGGCCACCATCGCACCGCCCGCGGGCAGCGCCTGCATCAGCCGGCCGCGCGCGGCCACCAGGCGGCACGCGTCCGGCAGGGACAGCACTCCCGCGGCGTGGGCCGCGGCCAGCTCGCCGATGGAGTGCCCGGCCAGGAAGTCCGGCCGCACCCCCCACGAGCTCACCAGCCGGAACAGCGCCACCTCGACCGCGAACAACGCGGGCTGGGTGTGACCGGTCTCGTTCAGCGGACCGGCGTCGTCACCCCACATCACCTCACGCAGCGAGCCCTCCACCAGCGGCTCCAGCTCCGCCAGGACGGTGTCCAGGGCCTCGGCGAAGACGGGGAAGCGCTCGTAGAGCTCCCGGCCCATGCCGATTCGCTGGCTGCCCTGCCCGGAGAAGAGGAACGCGAGCTTGCCGCCCGCGACCGAGCCGCTGATCGTCGCGGCGTCGGGCTCGCCGACGGCCAGCGCCGCCAGTGCCCGTACCGCGTCCGTCAAGTCACCGGCCAGGACGACGGCCCGGTGTTCGAAGCGCGTGCGCCCGGTGGCGAGGGAGAAGGCCACATCGCCCGCGCGCGGCGCGGAGAGCGCCTGGACGTGTGACAGCAGGCGTGCCGCCTGGCCGCGCAGTGCCTCCGGCGACTTGCCCGACAGCACCCACGGCACGAGGCCGGTGCCCGTCGCGGCGGCATCGGGAGCGGCGGCGTCGGCGCCAGCTTCGCCTTCGCCGACGGTCGGGGGCTGCTCCAGGATCAGGTGCGCGTTGGTGCCGCTGATGCCGAACGACGACACGCCCGCGCGTCGCGCACGGCCGGAGTCGGGCCACTCGACCGGCTCGGTGAGCAGTTCCACCGCGCCCGCCGACCAGTCGATGTGCGTCGAGGGCTCGGTGACGTGCAGGGTGCGCGGCAGCACGCCGTGCCGCATCGCCATCACCATCTTGATGACGCCGGCCACACCGGCCGCGGCCTGGGAGTGACCGAGGTTCGACTTCACCGAGCCGAGCCACAGCGGGCTGTCCGCGTCACGGTCCCGGCCGTAGGTCGCAAGGAGTGCCTGCGCCTCGATCGGGTCGCCCAGCTTGGTGCCGGTGCCGTGCGCCTCGACGGCGTCGACATCGGCCGGGGACAGACCGCCACTGGCCAGGGCCCGGCGGATCACCCGTTGCTGCGAGGGTCCGTTCGGGGCGGTCAGACCGTTGGACGCGCCGTCCTGGTTGACGGCCGAGCCGCGCAGCACGGCGAGCACGGGGTGTCCGTTGCGCCGGGCGTCGGAGAGCCGCTCCAGCACGACCATGCCCGCACCTTCGGACCAGCCGACACCGTCGGCCGAGTCCGAGAAGGCCTTGGACAGGCCGTCGGGTGCGAGGCCACGCTGGCGGGCGAACTCCACGAACGTCTCGGGGGTCGACATCACCGTCACACCACCGGCCACCGCGAGCGTGCACTCGCCGCTGCGCAGGGCCTGCGCGGCCAGGTGCATGGCCACCAGCGACGACGAGCACGCCGTGTCCACCGTGACCGCCGGGCCCTCGAAACCGAAGGTGTACGAGATGCGGCCGGAGGCCACGCTCAGGGCGCTGCCGTTGCCGCGGAAGCCCTCGAACTCCTCGCCCGTCAGCGTCGCGCCGTAACCGTTGTGCATGGCACCGGCGAAGACACCGGTCTGGCTGCCGCGCAGCGTCGCCGGGTCGATGCCGGCCCGCTCGACGGCCTCCCAGGAGAGTTCCAGCAGCAGCCGCTGCTGGATGTCCGTGGCCATCGCCTCGCGCGGGCTCATCCCGAAGAAGCCGGGGTCGAACTCGCCCGCGTCGTGCAGGAACCCACCGGACCGGGTGTACACGGTCCCCGTCCGCTCCGGGTCGGGGTCGTAGAGGGAGTCGAGGTCCCAGCCGCGGTTGGTCGGGAAGCCGGACATCGCGTGGCCGCCCTCGGAGACGAGCCGCCACAGGTCCTCGGGGGAGCTGACCCCGCCGGGGTAACGGCAGCTCATGCCGACGACCACGACCGGGTCGTCGGACAGGGTGGCCGCTCGCGTGGGCTCCACGGCGGCCGGCTCGGTGTCCGGGCCCGTCAGCTCCTCCAGCAAGTGGTCCACCAGCACCCCGACGGTGGGGTAGTCGAAGACCATGGTGGCGGGCAGCCGCAGCCCGGTCGCGGTGTTCAGCTTGTTGCGCAGCTCGACGGCCGTGAGGGAGTCGAAGCCGAGGTCGCGGAACGCCCGCTCCGGGTCGACGTCGTCACCGCTCGCGTGGCCGAGCACCAGGGCCGCCTGGGCGCGTACGAGATCCAGCAGGGCTTCGAGCCGTTCGGCCCGCTCCAGCCTGCTCAGCCGCTGCGGCAGGTCCGCCGTGGCGGCGGGCCCGGCCACCGCGGTGCGCCGGGAGCGGTCGCGGATCAGGCCGCGCAGCAGCGCGGGGGCCTCGCCGCGCGTGCGCAGCACCGGCAGGTCCAGCCGTACCGGGAGCACGGCGGGTTCGCCGGTGGCCAGGGCCGCGTCGAACAGTGCCAGTCCCTCTTCCACCGACAGCAGCGGCATGCCCGCGTCGGCGGCGCGGCGGATGTCGCGCTCGTCCAGCGTGCTGGTCATGCCCGCGCCCTGGGCCCAGGCGCCCCAGGCCAGGGAGACCGTGGGCAGGCCCTGGGCGGCGCGGTGGTGGGCGAGCGCGTCCAGGAAGGCGTTGCCCGCCGCGTAGTTGCCCTGTCCCGCGCCACCGAACGTGCCGGACACGGACGAGAACGTCACGAAGGCGGCCAGGTCCAGGTCGCGGGTGAGCTCGTGGAGGTGCCAGGCGGCGTCGACCTTCGGGCGGAGCACGGTGGCGAGTCGCTCGGGGGTGAGCGAGGCGATGACCCCGTCGTCGAGGACGCCCGCGGTGTGCACGACGGCGGTGAGCGGGTGCTCGGCCGGGACCCCGGCGAGCAGACCGGCCACAGCGGCACGGTCGGCGATGTCACTCGCGACGACGGTGACCTCGGCGCCGTGGGCCGTCAGCTCCTCACGCAGTTCCGCCGCACCCGGAGCCTCCGGGCCCCGACGGCTGACCAACAGCAGATGACGAACCGAACGCTCAGTGACCAGATGGCGGGCCAGCTCGGCCGCGAGACCACCGGTACCACCGGTGATCAGCACCGTGCCGTCCGGCTCCCAGGCGCGGGGCAGGCTCAGCACGATCTTGCCGACGTGCTTGGCGAGACTCATGTAGCGGAACGCGTCACGCGCCCGCCGGATGTCCCACGTCCTGACCGGCAGCGGACGCAGCACGCCCGCCTCGAACAGCCCCATGAGGGCGTCCCACATCGGCTGGATGTGGGCAGGGTCCACCCATCCCAGGTCGAATGACACGTAGCGGATGCCCCGCAGGTCTGCCGCGTCCCGGATGTCGGTCTTGCCCATCTCGATGAAACGGCCGTCGGGAGTCAGCAGCCGCAGTGACGCGTCCACGAACTCCCCCGCCAGGGAGTTGAGGACGACGTCGATACCGCCGTCGCCCGCGACGGCGGCGAACGCCGCCTCGAAGTCGGTGGTGCGCGAGGAGGCGATGTGATCGTCGGCGACGCCCAGCGACCGCAGGACGTCCCACTTGCCCTCGCTCGCGGTGGCGAACACCTCGGCACCCAGGTGCCGGGCGATCTGGATCGCCGCCATGCCCGCGCCACCCGCGCCGGCGTGGATCAGGACCTTCTCGCCCCGCCGCAGACCGGCCAGCTCGACCAGCCCGTAGTACGCGGTGAGGAACACCAGCGGCACCGACGCGGCCGTCTCCCACGACCAGGCGTCGGGCACGCGCACCAGACGCCGTTCGTCGGCCACGACCAGCGAGCCGAAGCCGCCGACCACCACGCCCATGACACGGTCGCCGGGGCGCAGCCCCGTCACGTCGGGGCCGACCTCGAGGACGACGCCGGAGGACTCGGAGCCGAAGACTCCGGCATCGCCGGGGTACATGTCCAGCGCGTTCAGCACGTCACGGAAGTTCAGCCCGGCCGCCCGTACCCGGATCCGCACGTCGCACCCGGTCAGCGGCTCCAGCACCTCCGGGCAGGGGGCCAGTTCGAGGGCGTCCAGGCTGCCCTTCGCCCGGCTGCCCAGGCGCCACGGCCCGTCCGCCGGCGGGACCAGCCCGCCGCTCGACGCGGTACGGGCCAGCCGGCCCGCCATGATCTCGCCTTCGCGGACGATCACCTGCGGCTCGTCCGTACCGAGGGCGTGCGGCAGTTCGGCCGACGGCGACGCGGACGCGTCGAGGTCGACCAGTCCGAAGCAGCCGGGGTTCTCCGTCTGCGCCGAGCGCACCATGCCCCACACGGAGGCGGCGGCCAGGTCGGCGACGCCACCGGCGTCCACGGCCACGGCGCCCCGCGTCACGAACACCAGACGCGACCCGCCGAACCGCTCGTCGGCCAACCACTGCTGCAGCCGTCCCAGGTTCAGGGTCGTCGCCTCGTGCGTGGCGTCGATCACCGTGGTGTCGGCATCGCCGACGACGGGCACGAGAACGACGCCCGGCACGGGACCGTCCGAGGACGCGAGTGCCCCCAGGTCCGCGTGCACCGCGACAGCGACGTCCGCGGCGCGCAGCGCCTCGGCCAGGCCGAGGACATCGGCTCCGACGACGGCCACCGGTCCCACGATCGGGACGTCGGCCGCTATCGGGGACCACTCCAGGCGGAAGAGGGAGTCCCGGTCCCGGGTGTCGGCTTCGGCGAGCTGGTCGGCCGAGATCTCCCGGGCCAGCAGCGAGTCGACCGTGGCCACCGGAGCGCCCGAGGTGTCGGCGATGTCGATCGCCAGGGCGCCGTCCGCGGCGCGCGACAGCCTCACCCGCACGGCGGAGGCGCCGGAGGCGTGCAGCGACACGCCCTCCCACGAGAAGGGCACCGCTTGCCGCTCCGAGCCGAGCAGTCCGCCCGCGTGCAGCACCGCGTCGAGCAGCGCCGGGTGCAGACCGAACGCGTCCGCCGCGGCCTGCGCCCCGTCGGGCAGCCCGACCTCGGCGAACACCTCACCGTCGCGCAGCCAGGCGGCCCGCAGGCCCTGGAACTCGGGCCCGTACGCGAACCCGTCTTCGGCCCGTGCCTCGTAGAAGCCGGCCAGGTCCACCGGCTCGGCGCCCACCGGCGGCCACACCGTCGCGTCGAACGCGGCGTCGGCGGCACCGGCCCCCGGAACCAGCACACCCATCGCGTGCTGGGTCCACGGGACGTCCACCGCGCCCTCGGTCCGCGAGTACACGCCCACGGACCGGCGTCCGGCGTCGTCGGCCCCGCCGACCCGCACCTGGAGCTGGACCGCGCCCCGCTCGGGCAGGACGAGCGGCGCGGCGAGCGCCAGGTCCTCGATCCGGTCGCAGCCGACCTCGTCACCGGCGCGGATCGCCAGCTCGACGAAGGCCGTGCCCGGAAGGAGCACGCGTCCCATCACGGCGTGGTCGGCCAGCCACGGGTGCGAGCGCACCGACAGGCGGTTGGTGAACAACGCGCCTTCGCCGTCGGCCAGTTCCACGGCGGCGCCGAGCAGCGGGTGTCCGGGGGACGCCTGTCCCACGGCCCGCATGTCACCGGGGTTGCTCAGCATCCCCGCAGGCCAGAACCGCTCGTGCTGGAAGGCGTACGTGGGCAGGTCCACCCGGCGGGCACCGGTCCCGGCGAAGAACGCCTCCCAGTCCACCGCCACACCCTGGACATGCAGCCTGGCGAGAGCTGTGACGGCCGCGGTCTCCTCCGGCCGGTCCTTGCGCAGAACGGGAACCGTCACGGTCTCCTCGGCCACCGACTCGGCGGCCATCGCGGACAGCACACCGTCCGGACCCAATTCCAGGAGCGTTCCGACACCCTCAGCGACCAGGGTCCGTACGCCGTCGGCGAAGCGCACGGCCTCACGGACATGCCGCACCCAGTACTCGGGCGAGCACAGCTCCTCCGCGGTGGCCACCATTCCGGTCAGGTTCGACACCACCGGCACCTCGGGGGCCTCGAACTTCAGGCCTTCTACCACCGCGCGGAAGTCGTCCAGCATCGGCTCCATCAGCGGCGAATGGAACGCGTGCGACACCGACAACCGCGACGTCTTACGACCCTCCGCCGACAAACGGCCCGCTATCTCCAGCACGGCGTCCTCGGCACCGGAAATGACCACCGAGGAAGGGCCGTTGACCGCCGCGATCGACACCTCGTCGGTCAGCAGCGGCAGCACCTCCGCCTCGGTCGCCTGAACGGCCACCATCGCGCCGCCCGCAGGCAGCGCCTGCATCAAACGGCCCCGAGCGGCCACCAGACGGCACGCGTCCGGCAGCGACAACACCCCCGCCACATGCGCGGCCGTCACCTCGCCAATCGAATGACCCGCCAGGAAGTCCGGCTTCACACCCCACGAACGCACCAAACGGAACAATGCCACCTCGACCGCGAACAACGCGGGCTGCGTGCAACCCGTCTCGTTCAACGCCTCAGCGTCGTCACCCCACATCACCTCACGCAGCGAACCGCCCAACAGCGGATCCAACTCCGCCAGCACCTCGTCCAGGGCCTCCGCGAACACCGGAAAGCGCTGATACAGCTCCCGGCCCATCCCCAACCGCTGCGAACCCTGACCCGAGAACAACACTGCCAACGGACGATCGACCGCCACACCACGCGCCACCTCGACCACACCATCGGCCGAGGACAGCAACACCGCACGGTGTCCGAACAGCGACCGTGAGGCCGTCAGGGAAAGGCCCAGGTCCACGGGCGCGATGTCGGCGCGCCCGGCCGCGAACGTCGTGATCCGGTCGAGCTGCGCGTCCAGTGCCGCGCCGGTCCGGCCCGACACCACCCACGGCACCACGTCCGGCGCGACCGTCGGCTCCGGGGCCGGCGAGTCGGTGAACGGTGCCTGCTCGACGATGACGTGCGCGTTCGTCCCGCTGATGCCGAACGACGAGACACCCGCCCGGCGCACCCGGCCCTCGGGCCAGGCCGTCTGCTCGGTCAGCAGCTCCACCGAGCCCGCCGACCACTCCACGTGGGTCGAGGGTTCCGTCACGTGCAGCGTGCGCGGCAGGATGCCCTGGCGCATGGCCATGACCATCTTGATGACACCGGCGACACCGGCCGCGGCCTGCGTGTGACCGATGTTGGACTTCACCGAACCGAGCAGCAGCGGACGCTCCTCGTCGCGGTCCCGACCGTACGTCGCAAGGAGTGCCTGGGCTTCGATCGGGTCGCCCAGCGTCGTACCCGTGCCATGCGCCTCGACGGCGTCCACGTCGGTCGACGACAGGTGGCCGCTCGCCAGGGCCTGGCGGATGACGCGCTGCTGCGAGGGGCCGTTCGGGGCGGTCAGACCGTTCGAGGCACCGTCCTGGTTGACGGCCGAGCCGCGCAGCACCGCGAGGACCTGGTGACCGTTGCGCCGGGCGTCCGACAGCCGCTCCAGCACCACCATGCCGACACCCTCGGACCAGCCGACACCGTCGGCCGAGTCGGAGAAGGCCTTGCACCGGCCGTCGGCGGCCAGGCCGCGCTGACGCGAGAACTCCACGAAGGTGTTGGGGGTGGACATGACCGTCACACCACCGGCCAGCGCCAGCGAGCATTCGCCCGCGCGCAGGGCCTGGGCCGCCCAGTGCATCGCGACCAGCGACGACGAGCACGCCGTGTCGACCGTGACCGCCGGGCCCTCCAGCCCGAAGGTGTAGGACACGCGGCCGGAGGCGACGCTCGGCGCGCTGCCGTTGCCGCGGAAGCCCTCGAACTCCTCGCCCGTGAGGGCGTTGCCGTAGTCGTTGTACATCACGCCGGCGAAGACACCGGTCTGGCTGCCGCGCAGGCTCACCGGGTCGATCCCGGACCGCTCGATGGCCTCCCACGACGTCTCCAGCAGCAGGCGCTGCTGGGAGTCGGTGGCGAGGGCCTCACGCGGGCTCATCCCGAAGAACTCGGCGTCGAACTCGCCCGCGTCGTGCAGGAAGCCGCCGTGCCGGACGTGGGTCCTGCCCGGGTGGTCCGGGTCGGGGTCGTACAGACCGTCGATGTCCCAGCCGCGGTTGGTCGGGAAGCCGGATACCGCGTCGGCGCCCTCGGTGACCATCCGCCACAGGTCCTCCGGCGAGCCCACGTCACCGGGGTACCGGCACGCCATGCCGACGATCACGATCGGGTCGTCGGCGACGGGCGTCGTGGCACGCAGGGGTACGGGGGCGGCCGTCTCCGCCTCGGCGCCGAACAGCTCGTCCAGCAGGTAGTCGGCGAGGACCCCCGGCGTCGGGTAGTCGAAGACGAGCGTCGCGGGGAGCCGCAGGCCGGACGCCGTGTTCAGGCGGTTGCGCAGTTCGACCGCGGTCAGGGAGTCGAAGCCCAGGTCCTGGAACTGGCGGGCCACGTCGACGGAGCCCGCGCCGGCGTGCCCGAGCACCAGGGCCACCTGGCTGCGCACCAGGTCCAGCAGGACCTCGCGGCGCTCCTCGCCGGTGAGGGGGACGAGTCGCTGCACGAGGGAGTCGACGGCGTTGGAGGACTGTGCGACGGCGCGGCGGGTGGGGACCCGGATGAGTCCGCGCAGCAGCGGGGGGATGTCGCCCTTGGCGCGCAGCGCCGGCAGGTCGAGCCGTACCGGCAGTGCCACCGGCTCCGTACCGGCCAGGGCCGCGTCGAACAGCGTCACACCCTGTTCGACGGAGAGCGGCGGCATGCCCAGCCGGGCGATGCGCTCGACGTCCACGTCGGTCAGCTCGCTCGTCATGCCCACCGACTGGGTCCAGGGGCCCCAGGCCAGGGACAGGCCCGGCAGGCCCACGGCGCGGCGGTGGGCGGCGAGGGCGTCGAGGAAGGCGTTGCCCGCCGCGTAGTTGCCCTGTCCCGCGCTGCCCAGGGTGGCGGACACCGACGAGAACACGGCGAAGGCGGTCAGGTCCAGATCGCGGGTCAGCTCGTGCAGGTTCCACACCGCGTCGACCTTGGGCCGCAGTACGGCACTCAGGCGTTCGGGGGTCAGGGAGCCGATGACACCGTCGTCGACGACACCCGCGGTGTGCACGACGGCCCGCAGCGGGTGGGCGTCGTCGATGGTCTCCAGCAGCCCGGTCAGCGCGGCGCGGTCGGAGACGTCGCAGGCGGCGACGCGCACGTCGGCGCCCTGTGCCGTGAGCTCGACGGCCAGGTCCTCGGCTCCGGCGGCGGCGAGGCCCCGGCGGCTGACGAGCAGCAGCCGTCGGACACCGTGGTCGGTGACGAGGTGACGGGCCAGCACGGCGCCCAGGCCGCCGGTGCCGCCGGTGAGCAGGACGGTCCCGTTGGCGTCCCAGACGGCCTCGGGGGCGGTGTCCGGCACCGAGAGGCGGGCCAGTCGGGCGGCCAGCGGCTGTCCGTCGCGGACCGCCAGTTGCGGCTCGTCGACGGCCAGCGCGGCCGGTACGGACGCGAGCGAGGCGGCGGCGGTGTCGAGGTCCAGCAGGCCGAAGCGGCCGGGGTTCTCGGTCTGCGCGGAGCGCACCAGGCCCCAGGCGGCGGCCGCGGCGAGGTCCGTGGGGGCGCCTCCGGCGACGGCCACCGCGCCGTGGGTCACGAAGACCAGGCGCGCGTCGGCGGACCGTTCGTCGGTCAGCCAGCGCTGCGCCAGGCTCAGGACGGAGCCGGTCACGGCGTGCGTCGCGGCGGCCTGCCCCGCGCCCGGCTCGCCGGTCACGGGGACGAGCACGACGTCGGGCACCGGGGTGCCCGCGGTGAACAGGGCGTCCAGGTCGGCGTACACGTCGGTGGTGGTGCCGGTGGCGCGGAGCGCCTCGGTCAGGGCTGTGGTGTCGGTACCGACGACGGCGACCGGTCCGGTGGCCGCCGCGGGCTCGGTCCGTACGGCGGACCATTCCACGCGGAACAGGGAGTCCCTGCGCACGGAGTCGGCCTCGGTCAGCTGCTCGGTGGGCACGCGGCGGGAGACCAGGGAATCGACGGAGGCGACGGGGCGGCCGGTGGTGTCCGCGACGGCGATCGACACCATGTCCTCGCCGGTGCGGGACAGTCTGGCCCGTACGGCGGAGGCGCCGGAGGCGTGCAGCGACACGCCCTCCCAGGAGAACGGCAGTCCGCCGTGGCTGATCGCGCCGAGGTCGCCGAAGGCGGCGGCGTGCTGGGCGGCGTCGAGCAGCGCGGGGTGGAGTCCGAACGCGGCCGCGTCGGCCTCCACGCCCTCGGGCAGGCTCACTTCGGCGAACACCTCGTCGCCGCGCCGCCACGCGGCCCGCAGGCCCCGGAACAGCGGTCCGTAGTCGAAGCCGATCTCGGAGAGGCGTTCGTAGCAGCCGTCGAGGTCGACCGGCTCGGCGCCGGCCGGCGGCCACACGGTGGCGTCGAAGCCGTCTGCGGCCGTGCCCGTGGCGGGGGCGAGGACACCGGTCGCGTGCGCGGACCAGGGGGCGTCGAGGGCGCCCTCGGCCCGCGAGTACATGCCCACGGTCCGGCGCCCGGCGTCGTCGGCCACACCGACCCGCACCTGGAACTGGATCGCGCCCTGTGCGGGCAGCACCAGCGGGGCGGCCAGTGCCAGCTCCTCGACCCGGTCGCAGCCGACCTCGTCACCGGCGCGGATCGCCAGTTCCACGAAGGCCGTGCCGGGCAGCAGCACCCGGCCCTGGACGACGTGGTCGGCCAGCCACGGGTGCGACTGGACCGACAGGCGGCTGGTGAACAGCGCGCCTTCGCCGTTGGCGAGTTCCACCGCGGCACCGAGCAGGGGGTGCCCGGCGGAGGCCAGTCCGGCGGCACGCATGTCACCGGTGTTGTTGCCGACCCCCGCGGGCCAGAAACGCTCGTTCTGGAACGGGTAGGTGGGCAGGTCGACCCGGCGGGCGCCGGTGCCGGCGAAGAACGCCTCCCAGTCCACGCGCACGCCGCCCACGTGCAGCCGGGCCAGCGTCGTCACGGCCGCGGTCTCCTCGGGCCGGTCCTTGCGCAGGACGGGAACCACCACGGTGCCCTCGGGCACCGACTCGGCGGCCATCGCCGAGCAGACACCGTCCGGGCCGAGCTCCAGCAGGGTGCCCACGCCCTCGGCCACCAGGGCCCGTACCCCGTCGGCGAAGCGCACGGCCTCCCGGACGTGCCGCACCCAGTACTCCGGGGTGCGGATCTCCTCCGACGTGGCCATGCGGCCCGTGAGGTTGGACACCACCGGGGTCGACGGCGCCTGGAACGTCAGGCCGGAGACGACCGTGCGGAAGTCGTCCAGCATCGGCTCCATCAGCGGCGAGTGGAAGGCGTGCGAGACCGACAGCCGTGACGTCTTGCGACCGTCGGCGGCGAGACGGCCGGCGAGGTCGAGGACCGCCGCCTCCTCCCCCGCGATCACCACGGACGAGGGGCCGTTGACCGCCGCGATCGACACCTCGTCGGTCAGCAGCGGCAGTATCTCCGCCTCGGTCGCCTGAACGGCCACCATCGCACCACCAGCGGGCAGCGCCTGCATCAAACGGCCCCGGGCGGCCACGAGCCGGCAGGCGTCCTCCAGCGAGAACACCCCCGCGACATGCGCCGCGGCGATCTCACCGATGGAATGACCGGCCACGAAGTCCGGGGTGATCCCGAGGGACTCCACCAGCCGGAACAGCGCCACCTCGACCGCGAACAACGCGGGCTGCGTGTAACCGGTCCGGTTCAGCTCGTCCGCGTCGTCGCCCCACATCGCCTCCCGCAGCGGGCGGTCCAGGAGCGGGTCCAGCTCCGCCAGCACCGCGTCCAACGCCTCGGCGAACACGGGGAAGCGGCCGTACAGCTCACGGCCCATGCCGAGCCGCTGCGAGCCCTGGCCGGAGAACACCACGGCGAGCAGGCTCTCGTCCGTCGAGGCCACCCCGCGGGCGGCCTCGACGACGCCTTCACCGGAGGCCAGCAGCACCGTGCTGTACTCGAACACCGACCGGCCGGCCGCGAGCGAGAGGCCCACGTCGAGCGGCGTCGCGTCGGGGTGGTCGGACGCGAACGTCGTGATGCGGTCCAGTTGCGCGTCCAGCGCCGCCCGGGACCTGCCGGACACCACCCAGGGCACGACGCCCGGCGTCACCGTCGGCTCTTCGGCGGCCGGTGACTCGGAGGCCGGTGCCTGCTCCAGGATGAGGTGCGCGTTCGTGCCGCTGATGCCGAAGGACGAGATGCCCGCCCGCCGCGCCCGGCCCGTGTCGGGCCACTGCACGGACTCCGTCAGCAGCTCCACCGAGCCCGCCGACCACTCCACGTGCGACGATCGCTGCGTCAGGTGCAGCGTCCGGGGCAGGACGCCGTTGCGGATCGCCATGACCATCTTGATCACACCGGCGACGCCCGAAGCGGCCTGGGTGTGACCGATGTTCGACTTCAGCGAGCCGAGCAGTAGCGGGCGTTCCCGGTCCTGGCCGTAGGTGGCCAGGAGGGCCTGGGCCTCGATCGGGTCACCCAGCTTGGTGCCGGTGCCGTGGGCCTCCACCGCGTCCACGTCGGCGGGCGCGAGGTGCGCGTTCTCCAGGGCGGCGCGGATCACGCGCTGCTGGGAGGGTCCGTTGGGGGCGGTCAGGCCGTTCGAGGCGCCGTCCTGGTTGACGGCCGAGCCGCGCAGCACCGCGAGCACCGGGTGACCGTTGCGCTGGGCGTCGGAGAGGCGCTCCAGGATCAGGATGCCGGAGCCCTCGCCCCAGCCCGTGCCGTCGGCTTCTTCGGAGAACGACTTGCACCGGCCGTCGGCGGCCAGGCCGTTCTGCGCGGTGAAGGAGACGAACGCGCCGGGCGTCGACATCACCGTCACACCGCCGGCCAGGGCGAGGGAGCACTCGCCGCCGCGCAGTGCCTGCGCGGCGAGGTGCAGGGCGACGAGCGACGCGGAACAGCCCGTGTCGACGGTGACGGCGGGGCCTTCGCAGCCGAGCGTGTAGGACAGCCGCCCGGAGATGACGCTCGCCGCGTGCCCGGTGGTGGAGTAGAGCTCGGCGTCCTCGTCGGATGCGGTGATGACGGTGCTGTAGTCCTGGCCGGTGGTGCCGACGAACACACCTGTCTGGCTCTCCCGCAGGGACGAGGGGTCGATGCCGGCCCGCTCCAGCGCCTCCCAGGACACCTCCAGCAGCATGCGCTGCTGGGGGTCCATCGCCACCGCCTCGCGGGGGGAGATACCGAAGAAGCCGGGGTCGAACTCTGCCGCGTCGTAGACGAACCCGCCCTGCTGGGCGAGGCTGCCGCCGGGGCCGCCGCCGGCGAGGGTGCCCAGGTCCCAGCCACGGTCGGTGGGGAAGTCCGTGATCGCGTCGCGGCCCTCGGCGACGAGTCGCCACAGGTCCTCCGGCGAGGCCACTCCTCCCGGGAAGCGGCAGCCGATGCCGACGACCGCGATCGGTTCCACCGCCGCCGCGACCAGCTGTTGGTTCTGTTGCCGCAGCCGCTCGATTTCCTTCAGGGACGACCGCAGCGCTTCGACGTATTGGTTGGTGGAGGTGTTCATCGTTCTACTCCAGGTCGCTTTCAGTTCGTCGTGCTCTCGGTCGCCAGTCGCAGCAGGCTCTCGGCGTCCATGTCGTCGATCGAGTCGATCGGTGACGCGGCGTCGGGCGCGGCGGTGGCGGTCTCGGCTTCTTCGTCGGCGAGCCGCAACACCATGTCGAGCAGGCCCGCCTTGCGGAGCCGGCTGATGGGGACGGTGGTGAGGGCCTCGCGGATGTGCGCTTCCGGGTCGTCCGTCTTCTGTGCCGGGGCGGTGTCCGGGAAGAGGTACGAGCGCAGGCACTGGGCGAGCGCGGTCGGCGTCGGGTAGTCGAACACCAGGGCGGCCGGCAGGGCCAGCCCGGTCGCCGTCCGGAGCCGGTTGCGCAGCTCGATGGCGGTCACGGAATCGAAGCCGATGTCGCGGAAGGCCCGGTCGGCGGGGATGGCATCGGCCGTTTCGTGGCCGAGGGTGGCGGACGCCTCGACGCGGACGACGTCGAGCAGGGCGCGCCCTCGTTCGGCGTCGGACAGCGCTTCGAGCCGTCGGCGCAGCGCCGACTCGTCGCCGTCGTCGTCGGCCGGGGCTTCCTGGGCGGACAGCACCGCGCGGGCTTCGGGGATGCCGGACAGCAGGGGGCTGGGGCGGGTGGCGGTGAAGCTCGGGGTGAACAGGTCCCAGTCCATGTCCGTCACCGTGACCTGGGTGTCGTCGTCGGTGAGGCTCTGCTGGAGGGCGGCGATGGCCAGGGACGGCTCCATCGACATGACGCCGCGTCGGCTCAGCCGGTCGTGCACCTCGGCGACGGTGGCCATGCCGGCCTCGGCCCACGCTCCCCAGGAGACGGCCGTGGCGGTCAGGCCCCGGGCCCGGCGGTGCTCGGCGAGGGTGTCGAGGAAGGCGTTCGCGGCGGCGTAGCCCGCCTGTCCGCCGCTGCCCCAGATGCCGGCGCCCGAGGAGAACAGGACGAAGGCGTCGAGGTCGAGGTCCAAGGTGGCCTCGTGCAGGTGGAGGGCGGCGGTCAGCTTCGAGCGCAGCAGCGCGTCGAGCTGTTCCAGGGTGAGGGACTGCGCGTCGGCGTCGCCGTCGGCGACACCGGCGGCGTGGACCACGGCGGTCAGGGGGAGTTCGGCGGGCAGGCCCGCCAGCAGTGCGTGCAGCGCGTCGCGGTCCGCGGCGTCGCAGGCCGCGATGGTGACCATGGCGCCCAGGTCCTCGAGTTCGGCACGCAGTTCGGCGGCGCCGGGGGCCTGGGGCCCGCGGCGGCTGGTGAGGACGACGTGCCGGGCGCCGCGCTCGATGATCCACCGGGCGACGCGGCCGCCGAGACCGCCCGTGCCGCCGGTGATGAGCACGGTTCCCCGCTCCCACCAGCGCCGCTCGGGGCGGTTGCCGCCGGGGGCGGCGTGGATGAGCCTGCGGCCGAAGACGCCCGAGGCGCGGACGGCCATCTGGTCCTCGCCGTCCGGTGCGGCCAGGACGGCGCGCAGGCGGGCGGCGCTGCGCGGGTCGACGGTGTCGGGAAGGTCGATCAGACCGCCCCAGCGGCCGGGCTGTTCCAGGGCGGTGACGAGGCCGAGGCCCCACAGGGCGCCCTGAACGGGGTGGGTGACCTTGTCGTCGCGGCCGACCGCGACGGCGTCCCGGGTGAGGCACCACAGCGGTGCCTGGATTCCCGCGTCGCCCAGTGCCTGTACCAGGGCCAGCGTCAGGGCCAGCCCGTCGGGCACCGACGTGAGGCCGGGGTGCCGCTCCTCGACCAGGCCCAGCAGCGACACCACGCCCGTGAGGCCGGGGGTGCCCTCGGCGGTGGCGGCCAGCAGTGCGGTCAGGACGTCACGGTCGGTGTCCTGGACGTCGAGGCGGACGGCGTCGGGGCCCAGGGCGTCGACGACGGCCGTGGTCCACGGGTCGTCGGCGCTCTGTGCCGGTGCGACCACCAGCCAGGTGCCGGCCGGGGTCGTGCCACCGGGCTCGCGGAGCCGGGTCCAGTCCACCTTGTACCGCAGGGCGTTGGCCGCGGAGGCCTGCCGGGACTTGGTCCGCCACGCCGAGAGGGCGGGCAGCAGCGCGCCCAGGGAGGAGAGTTCGGCGTTCTCGGCGACGCCGAGTTCACCGGCCAGGGTGTCCAGGTCGCCGTTCTCCACGAGCCCCCAGAAGGCGGTGTCCGCTTCCGTGCCGGTACCGGTGCCCGGGGCGGTCGGCTCCGCCTCCGGCCAGTACCGGCGGCGCTGGAAGGCGTAGGTGGGCAGGTCGACGGGGGCCCGGGAAGGAGACTCGGGGAACGCCGCGCGCCAGTCGACGGGCGCGCCCTGTACGTGCGCCTCGGCGAGGGAGGTCAGGAAGCGCTTGGTGTCGCCCTCGTCGCGGCGCAGCGATCCCAGCGCCACCGCGGATTCGACCTCGGCGGCCTCCGCGGTCTCCTGCACGGCCCCGGTCAGGACGGGGTGCGGGCTGGTCTCGACGAAGAGCCGGTGCCCGTCGGCGAGCAGCGCTCGCGTCGCCCGCTCCAGTTGTACGGTCTGCCGCAGGTTGGTGTACCAGTAGGTGCCGTCCATGGTGGGCGTGTCGAGCCGCTCGCCGGTGACGGTCGAGTAGAAGGGCACCTTCGGCGCCCGGGGGGTGATCGAGGCCAGCAGGCGCGCCAACTCGTCCTGGATGAGCTCCACTTGCGAGCCGTGCGAGGCGTAGTCGACCGCGACCGTGCGGGCGCGGATCTTCTCGGTCGCGCACTGCTCCTTGAGCTCGGCGAGGGCTTCGGGGTCACCGGAGACGACGACGGAGGACGGGCCGTTCACGGCGGCCAGGGAGAGCCGGTCGCCCCAGGGTGCCAGGAGCGCGGTCACCTGCCGGGCGGAGGCGGCCACGGACATCATGCCGCCCTTGCCGGACAGGACCAGCAGGGCCTTGCTCCGCAGTGCCACGACGGCCGCGGCGTCCGGCAGGGACAGGGCGCCCGCGACGCACGCCGCGGCGATCTCGCCCTGCGAGTGGCCCATCACGGCGGCGGGTTCGACACCGTGGGAGCGCCAGAGCGCGGACAGCGCCACCATCATCGAGAACAGCGCGGGCTGGACCACGTCGACGCGCTCCAGCATCGCGGGGTCACCGGCGCCCGCCAGGACATCGCGCAGCGACCAGTCGATGTGCGGGGCGAGGGCCTCGGCGCAGTCGTCCACGGCGGACCGGAACACCTCGGAGGTCTCCAGCAGTTCACGGCCCATGCCCCACCACTGCGAGCCCTGGCCGGGGAAGACGAACACCGGACCGGCGTCGCCGGCGGCGGCGACGCCGCGGACGACTCCCGGGGTGGTGCCGGCCGTCGCGAGCGCCTCCAGGCAGCGGGTGAAGTCCTCGTGCGTCTCACCGAGCAGGACCGCGCGGTGCCCCAGGCGGGGCCGGGTGGTGGCCAGCGACCAGCCGACGCTCACGGGCGGCAGTTCCGGGCTGTCGCCCACGCGGGCGAGCAGCCGGGCGGCCTGGTCGCGCAGCGCGGCGTCGGACTTCGCGGAGACCGGCCAGGGCACGACGCCCGTGTGGTCGGCGGTGGGTTCGGCGCCGTCGGCCTCGGTGTCCGGTGCCTGTTCGAGGATCAGGTGGGCGTTGGTGCCGCTGATGCCGAACGACGACACGCCCGCCCGGCGGGTGCGTCCCTCCGCCTGCCATTTCTCGGTCTCGGTCAGCAGCTCCACCGCCCCGGAGGACCAGTCCACCCGCGAGGAGGGCTCGCTCACGTTGACCGTCCTGGGCAGGACGCCCTCGCGCAGGGCCATGACCATCTTGATGACGCTCGCGACACCGGCGGCGGCCTGGGTGTGGCCGATGTTGGCCTTGAGGGAGCCCAGCCGCAGCGGTGTCTCCCGGTCCTGGCCGTAGGTGGCCAGCAGGGCCTGGGCCTCGATCGGGTCACCCAGCTTGGTGCCGGTGCCGTGTGCCTCGACCACGTCGACGTCGGCGGGTGAGACACCCGCGTTGGCGAGGGCCTGGCGGATCACGCGCTGCTGGGAGGGGCCGTTGGGGGCCGTCAGACCGTTGGACGCGCCGTCCTGGTTGATGGCCGAGCCGCGGACGACCGCGAGGACCCGGTGGCCGTTGCGGCGGGCGTCGGAGAGCCGCTCCAGCAGGACGAGGCCGACGCCCTCGGCGAGGGTCATGCCGTCCGCGTCGTCGGAGAACGGCTTGCAGTGGCCGTCGACGGCCAGGGCCCGCTGGCGGCTGAAACCGATGAAGGGGCTCGGGGTCGACATGACGGCGACACCGCCCGCGAGCGCGAGCGTGCTCTCGCCGCTGCGCAGCGACTGGCAGGCCAGGTGCAGGGCGACGAGCGACGAGGAGCAGGCCGTGTCGACGGTGACGGCCGGGCCCTCCAGGCCGAAGAGGTACGAGACGCGGCCGGACAGCACGCTGGACGCGGTGCCGGTGGCCATGTACGTCTCGGACTCGGCGGCGTTCGGGACCCCGGAGGTGTAGTCCTGGTAGGTCGCGCCGATGAACGTGCCGGTCGAGCTGCCCCGCAGCGAGTCGGGGTCGATCCCGGCGCGTTCGAGCGCCTCGTGCGCGGTCTCCAGCAGCAGCCGCTGCTGGGGGTCCATCGCCACCGCCTCACGGGGGGAGATGCCGAAGAAGGAGGCGTCGAACTCGGCGGCCTCGTGCAGGAACCCGCCCTGGACGGAGTACGTCCGGCCGTGCCGGTCGGGGTCCGGGTCGAACAGGGCGTCGGCGTCCCAGCCGCGGTCCGCGGGGAACTCGGAGATGACGTCCGCGCCGTCGACGAGCAGCCGCCACAGGTCCTCGGGGGTGTGCGCACCACCGGGGTAGCGGCAGCTCATCCCGACGATCGCGATCGGCTCGTCGGTCGCGGCGGCGGACACCACGGGAGCGGTGGTGGCGGTGCCGGCGATCTCGTCGCGGAGGAACTCCGCCAGGGCGAGGGGGGTCGGGTAGTCGAAGACCAGGGTGCTCGGCAGCCGCAGCCCGGTGGCGGTCACCAGCCGGTTGCGCAGGTCGACGGAGGTGACGGAGTCGAAGCCGACGTCTCGGAAGGCACGCCGTTCGGGGAAGGCCTCGCCGGAGGCGTGGCCGAGGACGGTCGCGGCCTGGCCGCGGACCAGGTCCAGCAGCAGACGGTCCCGCTCGGCGGCGGGCAGGGCGCGCAGCCGGGCCGCGAACTCCCCTTCGGCGCCGGCGCTGACGGTCGCCGCCACGGGCGCGGTCAGCCGCTGTACCTCGGGCACCTCGTCGAACAGGGTCGTGGGCCGGCCGGACGTGAAGATCGGGTGGTAGACGTCCCAGTTGACGTCGGCGATGGCGAGGACCGTCTCGTCGTCGTCCAGGGCGCGCCGCATGCCGACCAGCGCCGGGCCCGCGTCGATGAAGCCGAGGCCGCTGCGGCGGATCTGGTGCGGGTCGAGCTGCGCGGCCTCGGCGTCGTCGGGCCACTTCCCCCAGTGCAGGGACGTGGCGGTCAGGCCACGGGCGCGGCGGTGGTCGGCCAGCGCGCTCAGGTAGGCGTTGCCCGCGCCGTACGCGGCGTGCCGGCCGCTGCCCCACATGCCGGTGATGGAGGAGAAGAGGACGAACGCGTCGAGTTCCTCGTCGTCCAGCAGTTCGTCCAGGTGCCGGGCGCCGGCGACCTTGGCGTGCACGACCCTGGCGAACTCCTCCATGGTGGTCTCGGCCAGCGACTCCAGCTCGATGACCGCCGCGGCGTGCACGACGGTCCGCACGGCGCGGCCGTCGGACTTGAGCCCCGACAGCAGCCCGGCGACCGCGTCACGGTCGCTGATGTCGCAGGCGACCGCTTCGGCCTCGGTGCCGAGCTCGGCGAGTTCGGCGATCAGCTCGGTGGCGCCGGGCGCGTCCGGGCCCCGGCGGCTGACCAGCACGAGGTGTTCGGCGCCCTGGCCCGCGAGCCACCGCGCGAGGTCCGGGGCCAGCGCCCCGGAACCGCCGGTGATCAGCGTCGTCCCGTGCGGCTGCCAGCCGCGTCCCGCGCCCTGGCCACCGGCGGCGGCCCGGACCACGCGCCGGGTGAAGACACCGGAGGACCGGATCGCGAGCTGGTCCTCACCGGTGGTGCCGGTGAGGAGGGCCGCGAGCCGTCGGCCGGCGCGCTCGTCGAGCGTGCCGGGCAGGTCGATCAGGCCGCCCCAGCGCTGCGGGTGCTCCAGCGCGGCCGTCCAGCCGACACCGAGCACCTGCGCCTGCACCGGGTTGGTGACGAGGTCCGAACGGCCGGTGGACACCGCGCCACGGGTCACGCACCACAGCGGCGCGTCGATACCCGCGTCACCCAGCGCCTGGACGAGCGCCACGGTCAGCGCGAGGCCGGAGGCGAGCCCCGGGTACGCGGTGCTGGGCTGTTCCGCCGCCGCCAGCACCGAGACGATGCCCGCCACGTCGTGGGCGTCATCGAGCCGGGCCGCGAGGACGGCGCGGTCGACGCAGGAGTCGTCCAGTGTCAGTCGGCGCACCTCGGCGCCCTGGCCGCTCAGCGCGGCCACCACGTCGTCGTCCGCGATGCCCTCGGCCGTGACCACCAGCCACGTGCCCGACAGCGAAACCTGCGGCACACCGCTGAGCGGCGACCAGGCGACGCGGTAACGCCACGCGTCCAACGCGGACTGCTCACGGCGCTCACGGCGCCACGACGAAAGGGCGGGCAGCACGGCGGCGAGGGAGTCCTCGTCGATGTGCAGCCGGGCGGTGAGCGAGCCCAGGTCCTCCCGCTCGACGGCGGCCCAGAACTCGGCGTCGGCGGGGTCCGTCGCCGCGAGGAGTTCGACCTCGTGCGGCATGGCCCAGAGGCGCTCGTGCTGGAAGGCGTAGGTGGGCAGGTCCACCCGGCGGGCGCCGGTGCCCGCGTAGACGGACCGCCAGTCGACCGGCACGCCCCGGACGTACACCTCGGCCAGCGAGGTCAGGAAGCGGTACAGGTCACCCTCGTAGCGCCGCAGGGTCCCGACCGCTACGGCGTGACCGCCGGCGTCCTCGATGACGTCCTGTACGGCCATCGCCAGCACCGGGTGCGAGCTGACCTCCACGAACACGCCGTGGTCGGCGTCGAGCAGCGTCCGTATGCCCGCTTCGAACTCGACGGTGTTGCGCAGATTGCCGTACCAGTACTCGGCGTCCATGCCGCTGGTGTCCAGCCACTCCCCCGACACCGTCGAGACGAAGGGCACCTCGGACTCGCGGGGCCGGATCGGCCCCAGCTCGGACAGCAGCTCTTCGTGGAGGTCCTCGACCTGCGCGGAGTGCGAGGCGTAGTCCACCGCGATCCGCCGCACCCGGACACCCTCGTCCGTGAGCCGCGCGGCCAGATCGTCCAGACCCTCCGGATCACCGGAGACCACCACCGAACGCGGACCGTTGACAGCGGCGACGGACACCCGGCCCGCGAACGCCCCCAACCGCTCCTCGACCTCGGCCACCGGCAGCGCGACGGACATCATCCCACCACGACCCGCCAGCCGACGACCGATCGCCTGACTCCGCAACGCCACCACCCGCGCGCCGTCCTCCAACGACAACGCACCCGACACCACCGCAGCCGCGATCTCACCCTGCGAGTGACCCACCACCGCATCCGGAGACACACCATGCGCCTGCCACAACGCCGCCAACGACACCATCACCGCGAACGACGCCGGCTGAATGACGTCGACCCGCTCCAGGGACGGCGCACCGGGCATCTGGCGCAGGACGTCCGTCAAGGACCAGTCCACGAAGGCGCCCAGCGCCTCGGCGCACTCCGCCAGCCGCTCGGCGAAGACGGGCGACTCCTCCAGCAGGTGGGCACCCATGCCCACCCACTGCGAACCCTGACCGGGGAACACGAACACCGTCTTGCCGTCGATGTCGGCGAAGCCCTGGACGACGGCGGCGGCGTTCTCCTCGGCCGCCAGGGCGCCGAGTCCCTCCCGCAGGTCGTCCATGCCGGTGCCCACCATCACGGCGCGGTGCTCGAACAGCGACCGGGAGGCGAGGGAATACCCCACGTCGACCGGGCGCAGGCCGGGGTCGGCGTCCAGCCGGGAGAGGAGGTTCGCGGCCTGGTCGCGCACGGCGGCCGGGGCCCGGCCGGAGAGCACCCAGGGGACCACCGTGGCGGTGTTGTCCGTGGCCGGCTGCTCCTCGTCGGGCTCCCCGTCCTGCGGCGCTTCCTCCAGGACCGCGTGGGCGTTGGTGCCGCTGACGCCGAAGGACGACACGGCGCAGCGACGCGGGCGGTCTCCCGCCGGCCACGGCACCGAGTCGGTGAGCAGTTCCACGGCGCCGGCCGACCAGTCCACGTGGGACGAGGCGGTGTCGCTGTGCAGGGTCTTGGGGAGGATGCCGTGGCGCATGGCCATGACCATCTTGATGACACCCGCGACACCCGCCGCGGCCTGCGTGTGACCGATGTTCGACTTCAACGAACCCAGCCGCAACGGCACCTCACGACCCTGGCCGTACGTGGCCAGCAACGCCTGCGCCTCGATCGGATCACCCAGCCGGGTACCCGTACCGTGCGCCTCCACCGCATCCACATCGGCCACCGACAGACCCGCGTTCGCCAACGCCTGCCGGATCACCCGCTGCTGCGACGGACCATTCGGCGCCGTCAGACCATTCGACGCACCATCCTGATTCACCGCACTACCGCGCAGCACCGCCAGCACCGGATGACCATTGCGCCGCGCGTCCGACAGCCGCTCGACGACGAGCGCGCCGACGCCCTCGGACCAGCCCGTGCCGTCGGCCGCGTCGGAGAACGCCTTGCAGCGGCCGTCGGGGGCCAGGCCGCCCTGCTTGCTGAACTCGACGAACACGGCGGGGTCGGACAGGACGGTGACGCCGCCGACGACGGCGAGCGAGCACTCGTCGTCCCGCAGCGACCGCATCGCCACGTGCAGGGCCACCAGCGAGGACGAGCAGGCGGTGTCGACGGTGAGCGCCGGGCCTTCGAGGCCCAGGGTGTAGGCGAGCCGTCCCGACAGGACGCTGGCCGCGGTGCCGGTCAGCGCGTGGCCGTCCAGTTCGCCCGTCGCCCGGGCCGTGCCCGGGTTCCAGTGGTACGAGCCGACGAAGACGCCCGCCTGGCTGCCGCGCAGCGACAGCGGGTCGATGCCGGCCCGCTCCAGGGCCTCCCAGGACACCTCCAGCAGGAGCCGCTGCTGCGGGTCCATGCCCAGCGCCTCACGCGGCGAGATCCCGAAGAAGCCGGCGTCGAAATCGCCCGCCTCGTAGAGGAAGCCGCCCTCGTGGGTCGTGCTGTGGCCCTCGCCGTCGCCGGTCAGCGCGGCCAGGTCCCAGCCGCGGTCGGCCGGGAAGGCGGAGATGGCGTCGCCCTCGGACGCGACCAGGTCCCACAGCCCCTCCGGCGAGCTGACCCGGCCGGGGAACCGGCAGCCCATGCCCACGATCGCGATGGGCTCACGGCTCTTGGACTCCAGTTCGTCGATGCGCTGACGCGCACGTCGGAGGTCCGCGGCGACTCGCCTCAAGTAGTCGACAACTTTGTCCTGCTGGTCTTCCTGCACCGGTCCGTCCTCATCCCGTTATGAACGAAAGCTGTCGATCTTTAAGCGATTTCGAATTCTTCGTCGATGATGTCGAGCAGTCTGTCGACCGACGCTGTCTTGATGTCCTCTTCGGAGCCGTCGGAGGGCTCCGTCGCCTCCGTCAATTCCTTGAGACATACGACGAGTTGGTCCAGGCGTGCGGCGATCGCCGCGCGCTCGGCGTCCGTACCGTCCGCCGCCGCGGCCCGCACCACGGCCTCCAGCGTGTCGAGTTCACGGAGAGCCGACTCCGGGGAGCCGTCCACGAGGTGCGCCAGCAGATGGTCGGCGACCGACGCCGGTGTCGGGCAGTCGAAGACGAGCGAGCTGGGCAGCCGCAGCCCGGTGACGGCGCTCAGCCGGTCACAGAGTTCGACCGCGGTCAGCGAGTCGAAGCCCAGTTCCTTGAAGATGTGGTGGGCGCCGACGCGCACCGCACCGCTGTGCCCGAGCAC
Organism: Streptomyces sp. NPDC033229; assembly: GCF_055576875.1. Taxonomy (NCBI): domain Bacteria; kingdom Bacillati; phylum Actinomycetota; class Actinomycetes; order Kitasatosporales; family Streptomycetaceae; genus Streptomyces; species Streptomyces sp. NPDC033229. The sequence goes on from NZ_JBVIQR010000003.1 coordinate 42,464, forward strand.
GGCGGCGGCCTCGGAGCGCACGAGGTCGAGCAGGTACGCGGCGCGCCGGTCGGCGGGCATCGACGCCAGCCGCTCGCCGAGCGGCAGCGCCCGGCCGGCCGGTGCGGGCGCGGGCCGCGCCTCGGACCGGTCGGCGTCGACCGCCGTGTGCCGCAGGGTGGTGTCCGCCCCGATCGGCCAGAAGCGCTCGTGCTGGAAGGCGTATGTCGGCAGGTCCACCCGGTGGGCGGCCGTGCCCTCGAACATCCGCAACCAGTCCACCGGCGCGCCCATGACGTGCAGTCGGCTCAGCGCGGTCAGCAGGGCGATCTCCTCGCCGCGGTCGTCGCGCAGCGCGGGCACCACCGTGAGGTCCGCCGCGCCCAGGCAGTCCCTGGCCATGGCGGAGAGCACACCGCCGGGGCCCAGTTCGAGGGTGACGCCCACGCCGGCCGTGTGCAGTGTCGTGATGCCGTCGGCGAACCGGACAGCCCGGCGTACGTGCCGCACCCAGTACTCCGGTGCGCACAGTTCCTCGGGCTCGGCGACGCGGCCGGTGAGGTTGGAGACAACAGGCAGGTCCGGTGCGGAGAACGTCAGGCCTTCGAGCACCGCGCGGAACTCGTCCAGCATCGGTTCCATCAGCGGTGAGTGGGCGGCCACCGTCACCCGCAGCCGTGAGGTCTTGCGCCCCTCGGCCGCCAGACGTCCCGCGATCTCCAGGACCGCGTCCCGGTCTCCGGAGACGACCACCGACGACGGGCCGTTGACCGCGGCGATCGACACCTTCTCGGTCAGCAGCGGCAGCACCTCGTCCTCGGTCGCCTGGACGGCCACCATCGCGCCGCGGTCCGCGACCTCCTGCATCAGCCGGCCGCGCTCGGCCACCAGACGGCAGGCGTCCTCCAGTGAGAACACGCCGGCCACATGGGCGGCCGCCACCTCGCCGATGGAGTGACCCGCCACGAACTCCGGTGTGACACCGAAGGACTCCATCAGGCGGAACAGCGCCACCTCCACCGCGAACAGGGCGGTCTGGGTGTAACCGGTGAGGTTCAGCTCCTCCGGGTCGTCGCCCCACATCACGTCCCGGAGCGGGCGCGGCAGATAGCGGTCGAGGACGGACAGCGCCTTGTCCAGGGCGTCGGCGAACACGGGGAACCGGCCGTACAACTCACGGCCCATGCCGAGGCGCTGGCTCCCCTGCCCGGGGAACAGCACCGCCAGGGCTCCCGAACCGCCCGCCGTGCCGCGTGCCGCGAGAGCGGTCTCGCCCTGTGCGGCGAGCAGCACCGCTCGGTGCTCGAACACCGACCGGCCGGCCGCCAGTGAGAAGCCGACGTCCACCGGGGAGAGCCCGGCATCGGCGGCCGCGAGCGGGCCGACGCGGTTCAGTTGGGCGTCGAGCGCCTCCTCGGTGCGGGCGGAGACCACCCACGGCACCACGGTGGGTTCCGTGCCGGAGCCCGGCTCCCGTACCGGTTCGTCGACCGGCGGGGCCTGCTCCAGCACCGCGTGCGCGTTGGTGCCGCTGATGCCGAACGACGACACCCCGGCCCGCCGGGCGCGCCCCGTCTCCGGCCACGGCACCGAGTCGGTGAGCAGTTCCACGGCGCCCGCCGACCAGTCCACCCGTGCTGTCGGCGTACCGACGTGCAGGGTCTTGGGGAGGATGCCGTGGCGCATGGCCATGACCATCTTGATCACGCCCGCGACACCCGCCGCGGCCTGCGTGTGACCGATGTTCGACTTCAACGAACCCAGCCGCAACGGCACCTCACGACCCTGGCCGTACGTGGCCAGCAACGCCTGCGCCTCGATCGGATCACCCAGCCGGGTACCCGTACCGTGCGCCTCCACCGCATCCACATCGGCCACCGACAGACCCGCATTGGCCAACGCCTGCCGGATCACCCGCTGCTGCGACGGACCGTTCGGCGCCGTCAGACCATTCGACGCACCATCCTGATTCACCGCACTACCGCGCAGCACCGCCAGCACCGGATGACCGTTGCGCCGCGCGTCCGACAGCCGTTCCAGCAGCACCATGCCGACGCCCTCGGCCCAGGCCGTGCCGTCCGCGTCGTCGGAGAACACCCTGCACCGCCCGTCGGGGGCCAGGCCGCCCTGCCGGGAGTGCCCGACGAAGGAGGTCGGGGTGGACATGACCGTGACCCCGCCCGCCAGGGCGAGCGAGCACTCCCCCGCGCGCAGCGACCGGGCCGCCCAGTGCAGGGCGACCAGGGAGGAGGAGGCGGCCGTGTCCACGGTGATCGCCGGGCCCTCCAGCCCGAGGGTGTAGGCCACCCGGCCGGAGGCCACGGCAGGGGACAGTCCCGTCAGGGAGTGCCCCTCCAGGTCCTGGGCCGACAGCTGGGTGACGAGCGCGTAGTCCTGGCCGTTCGTGCCGACGAAGACCCCGGTGCGGCTGCCGCGCAGGCTCACCGGGTCGATCCCGGCGTGCTCGACGGCCTCCCAGGACACCTCCAGCGTCAGCCGCTGCTGCGGGTCCATGCCCAGCGCCTCACGCGGGGAGATCCCGAAGAAGCCGGCGTCGAAGTCGGCCGCGTCGTAGAGGAAACCGCCCTCGCGGGCGGCGCTGGTGCCCCGGCCGGTGCCGGCGAGGGCCGCCAGGTCCCAGCCCCGGTCGGTGGGGAACGCGGAGATCACGTCCTGGCCGGAGGCGACCACGTCCCACAGGTCCGCGGCCGACCGCACGCCGCCGGGGTACCGGCACGCCATGCCGACGATCACCACCGGGTCGTCGGAGTGCGCTCCGGCCCCCTGATCGCCCGCGCCGCAGGACGCGCTGTCTGCTCCGCTCGTCATGACGCTGCACCACCCATGAGGAATGTCGGCTCGGATACTTCACTTCGAGCCGGATCGTATGGGCGGGAACGCTGTAGATTTCCCTACAAGAAGAACGTGATCCCATCGCTGACGCCGTGTCATATCCGGTACGGACGGCCACGTCCGGTGCTCCGGCCGATCCGTCGGCCGCGTAAGACTAGGGATTCTCTTCGACCTCGCGTGAGACCACGTAACTGTCACGCTTCTTCCCGCACTCTTGTCCCTTGACGTCCCGGGCGGACGACGCCGGCCGTGGACGCGGGCATCGATGGAGACGCGGCCACTCGGCGACCGGCCGTGCGCACACCTGGCGCCGAGCTGCCGGGCCGCCACTTCTGGAGGGTTATTGTCATGGGCTCGACTCGGCGGCCGATTCTGTTTGTCAGTTATCCCGAAAGCGGACTGTTGAATCCGCTGCTCGTCCTGGCCGAGGAGCTGTCCCGCCGGGGAGTCGAGGACCTGTGGTTCGCGACGGACGAGAACCGGCGCTCGGAGATCGAGGCGCTGAAGGTGGACACCCCGGTGGAGTTCGCCTCCCTGGGCGAGGTGGTCTCCGAGATGTCGGCCGTCACCTGGGACGACAAGACGTACCGGGAAGTGACGCAGCGGTCGAGGTTCAAGGCGCACCGTGCGGTCATCAAGCACTCGTTCGCCCCCCGCTCACGGGTGGAGAAGTACCGGGCGCTCGAGGCCGTGGTGGACGAGGTCAAGCCGGCGCTGATGGTCATCGAGAGCATGTGCCAGTACGCGTACGAGCTCGCGGTCACCAAGAAGATCCCGTTCGTGCTGGGCGTGCCGTTCCTGCCCAGCAATGTGCTGACCTCGCACGTGCCCTTCGCCAAGTCGTACACGCCGGCCCACTTCCCCGTGCCGCACACCGGTCTGCCGTTGGACATGACGCCCGTGCAGCGGGCGGCCAACCAGCTGTTCCGTCTGCGCACGCTGGGGCTGTTCCTGACGTCCGACATGCGCAAGGTGGTGGAGGAGGACAATCAGGTCCGCGAGGAGCTGGGCATCTCCCCCGAGGCGCGCGGGATGATGGTCCGGATCGACAAGTCCGAGCTGGTCCTGTGCTATTCGGTGCCCGAGCTGGACTACCCGTTCCCCGTTCCCCCCAAGATGCGGCTGGTCGGCACGATGGTCCCGCCGCTGCCCCAGGCGCCCGAGGACGACGGCCTCTCGGACTGGCTCGCGCACAACGACTCCGTGGTCTACATGGGGTTCGGCACGATCACCAGGCTGACGCGGGCACACGTCGCGTCGTTGGTGGAGGTCGCACGGCGGATGAGCGACCGGCACCAGTTCCTGTGGAAGCTGCCCCAGGAACAGCAGAAGCTGCTGCCCGCGGCGGAGCTGCTGCCGGACAATCTGCGGATCGTGGACTGGGTTCCCTCCCAGCTCGATGTGCTGGCCCATCCGAGCGTGAAGGTCTTCTTCACCCACGCGGGCGGCAACGGTTTCCACGAGGGCCTGTATTTCGGCAAGCCCCTGGTCGTACGGCCGTTGTGGGTGGACTGCGACGACCAGGCCCGGCGCGGCCAGGACTTCGGGGTGAGCCTGAAGCTCGACCGCCCCGAGACCGTCGACGCGGACGACGTGGTCGACAAGCTGGCCAAGGTGCTCAGCGACCGTTCGTTCCGCGAGCGCGCCGAGCACTTCGGACAGATTCTGCGGGCGGCCGGCGGGCGGGGCGCCGCGGCCGATCTGATCCTTGGACTCCCCGCACTGGCAAAGGACTGAGCGAGGTTTCCATGGCATTCACGCATCCGGTTTCGCAGCCCTGGCTCAAGGGGCGGGAACTCTCTTATGTGACCGAGGCGATCAACGACGGCTGGATCTCGTCGCAGGGCCCGAAGGTCAAGGAATTCGAGAGCGCATTCGCGCGGTACAACGGTGTCGCGCACGGTGTCGCCTGTTCCTCCGGTACCACGGCGCTGACCCTCGCCCTGCGGGCGCTCGGGGTCGGTCCGGGCGACGAGGTGCTGATCCCCGAATTCACGATGATCGCGTCCGCGTGGTCGGCGACGTATCTGGGCGCGACCCCGGTGTTCGTGGACTGCGGGGACGACCTCAATATCGATGTCTCCCGCATCGAGGAGAAGATCACCGAGCGCACGAAGGTCATCATGCCGGTGCACGTCTACGGGCGCCGGTGCGACATGGACGCGATCATGGAGCTGGCCCACGACTACAACCTGCGGGTCGTGGAGGACTCGGCGGAGGCGCACGGCGTACGGCCGGTCGGCGACATCGCCTGTTTCTCGCTCTTCGCCAACAAGATCATCACCTCCGGCGAGGGCGGCATCTGCCTCACGAACGACCCCCGGCTGGCCGAGCAGATGGCCCATCTGCGGGGCATGGCCTTCAACAAGGCACACAACTTCCTGCACAAGAAGCTCGCCTACAACTTCCGTATGACGAACCTCCAGGCCGCCGTCGCGCTGGCCCAGGTGGAGCAGCTCGATGAGATCCTGGCCACCCGCCGGGAGATCGAGAAGCGCTACGACGAGGGCCTGCGGGACATCGAGGGGATCACCCTGATGCCCCCGCGGGACGTGCTGTGGATGTACGACCTGCGCGCCGAGCGCCGCGAGGAGCTGCGCGCGTTCCTGGCCGACGCCTCCATCGAGACCCGGGTGTTCTTCAAGCCGATGAGCATGCAGCCCGGCTATCTCGACCCGGTCTGGCCGACGCTGAACGCGACCCGGTTCAGCGAGGACGGCTTCTATCTGCCGACCCACACGGGCCTGACCGAGGACGACCAGAACTACATCATCGGGAAGATCCGCGAGTTCTACGACGCGCGCTGACCCGGCCCGTGGGGGTGGCCGGCGGCCGCCCCCACGGCGACAACTGCCAACGACGGGGACTTTCGACCCTCAGGGAATTGCACACATGACTACCACCGATTCGAACCTGGTCGGCTTCCCGCTGCGGCAGCCCGGCCGGCCCTACCCGCCGGAGGAGTACGCGGGCCTGCGCAAGCGCGAGGGGCTCGTCCGCTCGACGCTGCCCACCGGCGCGTCGGTCTGGCTGGTGACCCGGCACGAAGAGGTCCGGGCCGTGCTCACCGACCCCCGGATCAGCTCCAACCCCTCACATCCGGGCTTCCCCCGGGCCCAGAAGACCGGTGGGGTGCCCGCGCAGGACGAGGTTCCGGGCTGGTTCGTGGCCCTGGACCCGCCGGAGCACACCCGGTTCCGCAAGACGCTGATCCCCGAGTTCACCGTGCGGCGCATCCGGGAGATGCGGCCGGCGATCCAGGCCATCGTCGACGAGCGGATCGACGCCATGCTCGCGGCCGGCGACTCGGCCGATCTCATCGCGGACTTCGCGCTGCCCGTACCGTCGCTGGTCATCTCCCGGCTGCTGGGCGTGCCGAAGGCCGACTGCGGTTTCTTCGAGGCGAAGACCCGGATCCTGGTCACCCTCACGTCGACCGACGAGGAACGCCAGGAGGCCACCAAGGCGCTGCTCCGGTACATCAACCGGCTGATCACCATCAAGGTGAAGCGGCCGGGCGACGATCTGCTCAGCAGGCTGCTGGCGGACGGCACGCTGACCCCGCAGGAGCTGTCGGGTGTCGCGATGCTGCTGCTGATCGCCGGCCACGAGACGACGGCGAACAACATCGGGCTCGGCGCGGTGACCCTGCTGATGAACCCGCAGTGGATCGGCGACGACCGGGCGGTGGAGGAGCTGCTGCGCTACTACTCCGTCGCCGACCTGGTGGCCTTCCGGGTGGCCGTCGAGGACGTGGAGATCGGCGGGCAGCTCATCAAGGCGGGCGAGGGCATCGTCCCGCTCGTCGCCGCGGCCAACCACGACGAGAACGTCTTCGAGTGCCCGCACCAGTTCGATCCCAGCCGGTCCGCGCGTCACCATGTGGCGTTCGGCTACGGGGTGCACCAGTGCCTGGGGCAGAACCTGGTCCGGGTCGAGATGGAGCTCGCCTACCGGTCGCTGTTCGAGCGGATCCCGACGCTTGAGCTCGCGGTGCCGGTCGAGGAGCTGCCGCTGAAGTACGACGGCGTGCTGTTCGGGCTGCACGCGCTGCCCGTGCGCTGGTAGCGGCGCTCTGCGGCGGGTCGGGCGGGGGGCTCGGACTCCCCCGCCCGGCCCGCTGTGCGGCCGGGCACGCGAGAAGGTATCGATTCGCCGATTCGCCGATGGAGGAAATGATGGTTCGTATCAGCGTGGACATCGACAGTTGTATCGGAGCCGGGCAGTGTGTGCTGTCGACGCCGGAGGTCTTCGACCAGGACGACGACGGGATCGTCATGGTCCTCGACGGGGAGCCGGCGGGGCCGGTCGTGGAGGACGTGCGGCTGGCGGGCAGGATCTGCCCGTCCCAGGCGATCACCGTGCACGAGGACTGAGCCGCCCTGCGCTCCCCGGTGGCACGGAACGGGCCCCGCCCCCACGGTCGAGTGGGGGCGGGGCCCGTTTCACGCCCTGGTCCGGGCGGCGGTCACCACCGCATGGGCAGTTCGGTCAGTCCGCCCGAGAGGCGTCCGCCCAGTACCTGGAGGTCCTCCACCGGCAGGTCGAGCCGCAAACCGGGCAGCCGGGTGAAGAGCAGGGTGTACATCGTCCGCAGCTGCAGCCGGGCCAGCGGGGCGCCGACGCAGTGCCACATGCCGTGGCCGAACGTCAGATGCGGGTTGGGCGAGCGGGTGATGTCGAAGCGCTCCGGCTCCTCGAAGACCTGCTCGTCGAAATTGGGAAGGGTGAAGTCGAGCAGGACGAGGTCGCCCGCCTTGATGGTCACCTCGCCGATCTCGACGTCGGCGCTGGCGTACCGCGGCAGCACCGAACCACCGGCCTTGGCCGTCCGCAGGATCTCCTCGACGGCACCGGCCATGACGCGTGGGTCCCCCAGCGCGGCGTGCCGTGCGTCGGGGTTGGTGGCGAGCAGCACCACACCGAGGTCGACATGGCTCGCGACGGCGTCCAGCCCGGCGAAGAGCAGGCCCGCGGCCATGGGTCCGACGCGCTCGGGGGGCGCCCCGGTCTCGCACAGCCGGGACATCACGTCGTCACCGGGGTCGGTCTGCTTGCGGGCCGCCAGCTCCACCAGGTAGGCGAACAGCGCCTGCTGGCCGTCCACGACCCGCTGCGGGTCGTCCACGCCGGCCATGCCGGACAGCAGCTCCACCAGGTGTCCCCGGTCCTCCGGCGGCACGCCGATGAGCTCGCAGAGCACCATGAGGGAGAACGGCAGGGACAGCTGTCCGTGCAGGTCGGCGGGCGGTCCCTGGGCGATGAAGCCCTCCAGCACGCCTTCCGCGATGGCTTCCACCTTCGGCTTCAGATCGCGGACCCGCTTGGCCGAGAAGTTGGGTGTGAGCAGCGTGCGGGTCTCGGCGTGCAGCTTGCGCGCGCTCTCGGGGTCGGCGTCGGTGATGAGCATGTCCAGGAACGGGTTCCGGACGTACCGGGGGGCGTTCGCCGGGTCGGGGTGGGAACGCCCGAGCCGCTCGTCGAGCAGCAGGACCTTGAGCTCGGCGTGCCGGGTCACCAGCCACGCCTCGTCGCCGGCCGGGGTTCTGACCCGGCAGACCGGGCTGTGGGCCTGCAGCCCGCGCAGCAGCGGGCTCAGCCGCAGCACGGCGGGCGGGTCGGCGGTGATCTCGGGCAGTTCGTAGGACGTGGTCATGGAGCCTCCTTCTGACGGTGATGGACGAGGGGGGCCAGGGGGCCGGGGCGCACGCGGGGTGGGCGGCCCGGCCGCCCGGTGTCCGGGCGGCCGGGCCGTCCGGCTGCCTGGCTGGGTGCGCGATCCCCGGCGACCGGCCGCGGGGATCAGGCCCCGGCGGTCGGCAGGGCCTGGACCCACTCCTCGATCGCCCGCGCCGTCAGTGCCGAGTGCTCCTTGGCGAGGGACAGGTGGTCGGCCTCGATGGCACGCACCTCGTCCACGGGCGCCGACGAGGTGTCGAAGAGGAGACCGTTGCACGGCAGCGTGCACTTGACCAGGAGTTTCGGGGCGCTGGTGGGCGGTGCCTCGATGCTGGTCATGGCCATGAACCAGTGGGCCATGGCGGACATCCGCGCGGCGCTGAGGTTGACCGACGGGGAGTCGATGTCGGCCAGGTAGAAGCGCATGGTCTGGTCGAGGTCGTTGCCCTCGTCCTGGCCGTAGCGGATGCTCGGGGTGTCCAGCAGGACGACCCCCTCGGGGCGGACGCCCCACGTCTCCTCCAGCACGCCGGCGGCCTGGTAGGCGAGCGAGCCGCCCGTCGAGTGGCCCACCAGCACGAACGGTTCGCCGTCGCTGGCGTGCAGGGCGCTCTCCGCGACGATCCTGCCCGCGGCCTCGCTGGTGGCGGGCAGGAGTTCACCCGGCCCGAAGCCCATCAGCGGGAGCGCGGAGACGTGCCGCTTGCCGCGGAAGTGCGCGGCGATGCGGGCGTACTGATGGACACCGCCGGTGGCTCCCGGTGCGCTGACGAAGACCAGCCGGGGGCTGCTCGGGCCGTCGGCGAGGGTGACCGGGGTGGACAGTTCCTCCAGCTCGGCGGGGCTCTCGAAGGTGGGCCTGGTGTTGGCGACCGCCTTGAGCATGCGCATGCCCTCGACGAGCTTGCCCGCCTTCGCGGCGTTGAAGAACAGCCCCTCCAGGGTCTCGTCCGCGTGGTGCGAGGTACGCGCGCCGCCGCCGGTGGCGGGTGCGGCGGTCGGGTCGAGATGGCCCGCGATCTCGGTGAGCAGCCACCCGGCGAGCTTCGCGGGTGTCTCGTTGTCGAACACCACCGAGGACGGCAGCCGGATACCGAGGACGTCGGCGAGCTGGTTGCGGAGCCCGACGGAGGCCAGCGAGTCGAAGCCCAGCTCCAGGAAGCGCTTGTCGGCGCTCACCGCACCCGCGTCGCGGTGGCCGAGCAGACCGGCGGCGTAGCCCACCACCAGCTCCAGCAGGAGGCTTTCGCGCTCCGCCGTGCCGAGGGTCCGCAGCCGTTCCCGCAGCGTGGCGGGGGACCTGTCGCCGGCGGCCGCCGTGCGGCGGGCGCGGGGCACCAGGTCCCGCCAGAGGGCCGGCAGCGCCTGCTGCACCTGGAGCCCGGCGACGTTGACCCGGGCGGGAACGACCAGGGTCTCGTCGCGGTCGATCGCGGCGTCGAACAGGGCGAGGCCCACCTCGGTGGCCATCGGCGGCATGCCCGAGCGGGACAGCCGGTCCTTGTCCGCCGCGCTGAGCTCACTGGTCATGCCGCTGTCCGGGGACCACGGGCCCCACGCCAGGGACACACCCGGCAGCCCCAGGGCCCTGCGGTGCCGGGCCAGGGCGTCCAGGAACGCGTTGGCGGCGGCGTAGTTGCCCTGTCCGGGGCTGCCGAGCACACCGGAGACCGACGAGTACAGCACGAAGGCCGACAGGTCCAGCTCGCGCGTCGCCTCGTGCAGGTACCAGGCGGCGTCCGCCTTCGGCCGCATCACCTTCTCCATCAGCTCGGGCGTGAGCGAGCCCAGCATCGCGTCGTCCACGACGCCGGCGGTGTGCACCACGGCCGTCAGCGGGTGCTCGGCCGGGACGCCCGCCACGAGTGCGGACACCGCTTCCCGGTCGGTGACGTCGCAGGCGACGACCGTGGCTTCGGCGCCCAGGGCGGCGAGCTCCGCCCGCAGTTCGGCGGCGCCCGGCGCCGACGCGCCGCGCCGGCCGGCCAGCAGCAGGTGCCGCACGCCGTGCTCGGCCGCCAGATGGCGTGCCAGTTCACCGCCCAGGGCACCCGTACCACCGGTGATCAGCACTGTTCCGTCGCCGGACCACCGGGGGGAAGCGCTCTCGGTGCGCTCGGGCAACCGTGCCATCCGGGCGACGCGGACGGTGTGGGCGCGCACCGCCACCTGCTGCTCGTCCAGGGTGATCAGACCGGGCAGTTCCGCGGCGGAGACGAACGCCTCGTCCAGGTCCACCAGCAGGAAACTGCCGGGGTTCTCCGTCTGGGCGGAGCGCACCAGGCCCCACACGGAGGCGGCGGCCGGGTCCCGGACGTCCTCGTCGTCGAGGGCGACCGCGCCGCGGGTCACGAAGACCAGCTTGGACGCGGCCAGCCGCTCGTCCGCCAGCCACTCCCGCAGCAGGCCCAGCGCCCAGGTCGCGAGCTCCCGTGCCGACGCGGGTCCGGCCTCGTCCGCGTCGCCCACGACGGGGACCAGGAAGACGTCCGGTGCGACGCCGCTGTCACCGACCGCCCCGGCCAGGGTCTCCCCGTAGCCGGTGATGGACTCGTCCGCGCGGTGCATCGCGTAGGCGAGGTCGAGCTCGTCGGCGCCGACGATGGCCCACCGGGTGCCGGTCGCGGGCGTGCCCGCCGGGACGGGAACCCAGGCGAGAGAGAACAGCCCGGCCTGGCCGGCGCCGCCGACCGTCACCCGCGCTTCGCCGGTCGGCGGGCGCAGGGTGAGCGACTCCGCCGAGACCACCGGCGCGCCCGTCGTGTCCACGGCCGTGAACGTCAGGGAATCGGCGCCCGTGGTGGTCACCCTGACGCGGAGCGTCGAGGCACCGGTGGCGTGCAGGGTCAGACCGCCCCACGAGGCGGGCACCACGCCGCCGCCGGTGTCGCCGGCGTCCAGCAGCCCCGCGGCCCGGACGACTCCGTCGAGCAGCGCCGGGTGGATCGCGAACGAACCTGCACCGGCGGCCTCTTGAGTGCGGGTCACCTCGGCGAACACCTCGCCCTCACGACGCCACGCGGCCCGCAGTCCGCGGAAGGCGGGCCCGAAGGCCAGCCCGGCCCGCTCGAGTCGCGGGTACAGGTCGGTGAGGTCGACGGGCTGCGCGCCCTCGGGCGGCCACACACCGTCGTCGGGGCTGTCGGGCCCCTCGGCCCCGGCCGCGACGAGCACACCGTGGGCGTGCGGTGTCCAGTCCCCTTCCACGGCGTCCGTGGGCCGGGAATGGACGGTGACCGCGCGGCGGCCGGACTCGTCCGCCCCGCCGACGCGCACCTGGACCGAGACGGTGCCCTGCTCGGCGAGGACCAGCGGGGCGTCCAGGGCCAGCTCGGCCACCCGGCCGCAGCCCGCCTGGTCCCCGGCCCGGACGGCCAGTTCGACGAACGCGGTGCCCGGCAGGGTGATCCGGCCCGCGACCCGGTGGTCGGCCAGCCAGGGGTGTGTGGCGGGCGACAGCGTGCCGGTCAGGAGCAGCTCGTCGGAGCCGGCCACGGACATCGCCGCGCCCAGCAGCGGGTGCTCGGCGGGGATCAGCCCGAGACCGGCGGCGTCGCCGGGGCGCGCCGAGACCGTCGGCCAGAACCGCTCGTGCTGGAACGCGTACGTCGGCAGGTCCACGCGGCGCGCGCCCGTGCCGCGGAAGAACGCGTCCCAGTCCACGGTGGCCCCGCCGGTGTGGAGCTCGGCCAGGGCGGTGACGGCGGTGAGTTCCTCGGGCCGGTTCCTGCGGAGGACGGGGACGACCGCCACGGCCTCGTCGGCGAGGGTCTCCTGGGCCAGGGCCGACAGCACGGCGTCCGGGCCCAGTTCGAGGAAGGTTCTCACGCCCTGCGCGAGGAGCGTCCGCGTGCCGTCGGCGAACCGCACCGCCTCGCGCACGTGCCGCACCCAGTATTCGACCGAGCACAGCTCCTCGTCGTCTCCCACCTCACCGGTGAGGTGGGAGACGACGGCGATGGCCGGCTTCTGTGGCGACAGCCCCTTCATGACGGTGCGGAAGTCGTCCAGCACGGCGTCCATCAGGGGTGAGTGGGCCGCGTGGCTGACCGACAGCCGGGACGTCTTGCGGCCCTGGGCCGACAGACGGGCGGCGACCTCCAGGGCCGCGTCCTCGTCGCCGGAGATCACCACGGACGAGAGGCCGTTGACCGCGGCGAGCGACAGCCGGTCGGACAGCAGCGGCAGCACCTCCTCCTCGGTGGCCTGCAGTGCCACCATCGCGCCGCCCGGCGGCAGGGCCTGCATCAGTCCCGCGCGGGCCGTCACCAGCCGGCAGGCGTCCTCGAGCGAGAACACCCCGGCCACATGCGCGGCCGTGACCTCGCCGATGGAGTGGCCCGCCACGAAGTCGGGGGTGACGCCCCACGACTCCAGCAGCCGGAACAGCGCCACCTCCACCGCGAACAGCGCGGGCTGGGTGAAGCCCGTCCGGTTCAGCGGCTCCGGGTCCTCGGCCCACATCACGTCCCGCAGCGGGCGGTCCAGCGCCGGGTCCAGCTCGGCCAGGACGGCGTCCAGGGCCTCGGCGAAGACGGGGAAGCGCTCATAGAGCTCTTGGCCCATGCCGATCCGCTGGCTGCCCTGACCGGAGAAGAGGAACGCGAGCTTGCCGCCCGCGACCGAGCCGTTGACCACCGCGGCCGTCGGCTCACCGGCGGCCAGTGCCGTCAGGGCATCGACTGCTTCCGCCGGGTCGGCGACCGGTACGACGGCCCGGTGCTCGAAGGCCGTTCGGCTGGTCGCGAGCGAGAAGCCGACGTCCGCCGGCCGCACCCCGGGGTTCGCGCCCAGCCACGACAGCAGCCGCCCGGCCTGGGCGCGCAGCGCCTCGGGGGACTTGCCCGACAGGGCCCAGGGCACCACCCCGGGCTCCACGGCGCCTTCGGCGTCGGTGTCCTCGGCCACCGGGGCCTGCTCGATGATGACGTGGGCGTTGGTTCCGCTGATGCCGAACGACGACACGCCCGCACGCCGCACCCGATCGGTGCCGTCCCACTTCACGGGCTCCGTGAGGAGTTCCACCGCTCCGGCGGACCAGTCCACGTGCGAGGTGCGCTCGCTCACGTGCAGGGTGCGGGGCAGGGTGTCGTTCCGCAGGGCCATGACCATCTTGATGACGCCGGCGACGCCCGCCGCGGCCTGCGTGTGGCCGATGTTGGACTTCACCGCGCCGAGCCACAGCGGGCGGTCCGCGTCGCGGTCCTTGCCGTAGGTGGCGAGCAGGGCCTGGGCCTCGATGGGGTCGCCGAGGGTGGTGCCGGTGCCGTGCGCCTCGACGGCGTCGACGTCGGCGGGCGAGAGTCCGCCGCTGGCGAGCGCCTGCCGGATGACCCGCTGCTGCGCGGGGCCGTTGGGGGCCGACAGGCCGTTGGAGGCGCCGTCCTGGTTGACCGCGCTGCCGCGCAGGACGGCCAGCACCCGGTGGCCGTTCTTGCGGGCGTCGGAGAGCCGCTCGACGACGACCATGCCGACGCCCTCGGACCAGCCGGTGCCGTCCGCGTCGTCGGAGAAGCTCTTGCAACGGCCGTCGGCGGCCAGGCCGCCCTGCAGGCTGAACCCGGCGAAGCTCGCCGACGTCGTCATCACGGTGACGCCGCCCGCGAGGGCCAGCGAGCACTCGCCGCCGCGCACCGCCTGCGCCGCGAGGTGCAGGGTGACCAGCGACGAGGAACAGGCGGTGTCGACCGTGACGGCGGGACCCTCGAGTCCGAGCGCGAAGGAGAGCCGGCCCGACATGACGCTGGCCGCCAGGCCGTTGCCCGCGAAGCCGCCCATGTCCTCCTGCGAGGCCAGGACCAGGTGGGCGTAGTCCTGGGAGTTGGTTCCGACGAACACGCCCGTCCTGCTGCCGCGCAGGCGGGCCGGGTCCGTGCCGGTGCGCTCCAGGGCTTCCCAGGCGACCTCCAGCAGCAGACGCTGCTGGGGGTCCATGGCGAGGGCCTCACGCGGCGATATCCCGAAGAACGCGGGGTCGAACTCGGGTGCCTCGTAGAGGAACCCGCCTTCGTGCGCGGTGCTGTGGCCCTGCCCGTCGCCGGTCAGGACACCGAGGTCCCAGCCCCGGTCGGCCGGGAACCCGGACATCGCGTCCCCACCGGAGGCGACCAGATCCCACAGATCCTCGGGAGAGGAGACCCCACCCGGGTACCGGCACGCCATTCCGACGATCGCCACCGGTTCCTGCCTACCGGATTCGACCTCCTGAAGGCGCTGACGGGTCTGGTGCAGATCCGCGGTCACCCATTTCAGGTAATCGACGATCTTCTTTTCGTCCGGCATCTGATGGAGCCCTTCTCTTCAAGACCAACCGCAAAGGGAGTTCGACCGGGAGTCAGAGGTCCGTCGACCGGCCGAGCTCGTTGTCAATAAAGGCAAGGATTTCGTCGGCGCTCGCCGCCTCGATCCGTTCCGTCACCTCGAGCGCGCCGGTCTCGGCGTCGGATCCGCTCCACCGCGCCAGCAACTGCCGCAGCCGCACCGCGACTCCGGACCTGGTGGCCTCGTCGTGGTCGCCGGCCGCCAAGGCCGCCTCGAGCCGGTCGAGTTCGGCCAGCGGTGAGGGGTTGTCCGCGGGGTCCTCGGCGCCCGTCAGGGCCGCCGCGAGGTGTTCGGCGACGGCGACGGGCGTGGGGTAGTCGAAGACCAGGGTGGCCGGCAGCCACACCCCCGTCCTGGCGGTCAGCCGGGAGCGCAGCTCCACCGCGGTCAGGGAGTCGAAGCCCGACCGGCTGAAGTCCTGGTCGCCGGCGACGGCGTCCGGTGCGGCGTGGCCGAGCACACCGGCGCTCTCGGCCCGTACCAGGTCCACGAGAAGCCGCACCCGCTCGTTCTCGCGCACCCCCTCCAAGCGCTGGAGCAGGCCGGTGGCCCGCATCCCGGATGCCGCTGTGCGGCGGCGGGTCCGTACCAGCCCGCGCAGAATCGACGGTATCTCACCGGCCGATCGAGAGGAGCCCTCAGCCGTCAGCCCTAGGGAGACCACCAGAGCCTCGTTCAGGTCGAAGGCCTCGTCGAAGAGCGTCATGCCCTGTTCGAGGGTCAGCGGCGGCATCCCGGAACGCGTCATGCGCTCCATGTCCGCGGCGCTCAGGGCGCTGGTCATGCCGCTGCCCTGGCCCCAGGGGCCCCAGGCCACCGACATCGCCGCGAGCCCCAGGCCGCGGCGGTGGTGGGCCAGCGCGTCCAGGAACGCGTTGCCCGCCGAGTAGTTGGCCTGGCCGGGGCTGCCCAGCACACCGGAGACGGAGGAGTACAGGACGAACGCCGACAGGTCCAGCTCGCGCGTCGCCTCGTGCAGGTTCCACGCCGCGTCCACCTTCGGCCGGAAGACCCCGGCCAGCCGTTCGGGCGTCAGCGAGGCGAGCACACCGTCGTCGAGCACACCGGCCGTGTGCACGACCGCCGTCAGCGGGTGCCCGGCGGGGACCGACGCGAGCAGCGCGGTCACCTCGGCGCGGTCCGCGATGTCACAGGCGGCGACGGTGACCTCGGCCCCGGCGGCCGTCAGGTCCGCCTCCAGCTCCGTCACCCCGGGCGCGTCCGGCCCCCGGCGGCTGGCCAGCAGCAGGTGCCGCACGCCCTTCTCGGCGACCAGGTGCCGGGCCAGTTCTCCGCCCAGGCCACCCGTGCCACCGGTGATGAGCACCGTGCCGTCGGGGTCCCAGGCCCGTACGCCCGGCACGTCCTCCCGGTCCACGCGGGCCAGCCGCGCGACGCGGACGGTGCCCTCCCGCACCGCCAACTGGTCCTCGTCGGCGGCCAGCAGAGCGGGGACCGCGGATTGCGGAAGGGTGTCGTCGAGGTCGGCCAGCAGGAAGCTGCCGGGGCTCTCCACCTGGGCGGTCCGCACCAGGCCCCACACCGCGGCGGCGGCCAGGTCGCGCACGTCCTCGTCGCCCACGGCGACGGCGCCGCGGGTGACGAACACCAGCCGTGAGGCGGACAGTCGCCGGTCGGCCAGCCACTCCTGCAGCAGCCCCAGCACCCGGGCCGAGACGGCTCGCACCGACGCGGGCAGCGGCTCCGTGGCACCGGCGGGAACGCCGACGACGGGAACCACGACCGTGCCGGGGACGGCTCCTTCGCCGTCGAACAGGGCCGTCAGCGAGTCGACCCGCCGCACGGACCGTCCGCTGTCCGACTCCAGGGCGTCACCGAGGCCGAACGGGTCAGCGCCGACGACGGCCCACCGGCCGCCGTCGCGCGCTGGGGTGTGGGCGGTCGGCGCGGCCGGCCACTCGACGCGCAGGGTCGCCACCCGCTCGGTGGCGCCGACGGTGGTCGCCTCCCCCGCCTCGGCGGGGCGCAGGACGAGCGACTCCACCGAGAACACCGGGGCGCCCTCGATGTCGACCGCGGCGAGCGCCACCGAGTCCGCGCCGGTGGCGGCCAGGCGTACCCGGGCGCTCGACGCGGCCCCGGCGTGCAGGGACAGGCCGCTGAACGAGGCGGCCACCAGCCCGTCCGCCGCTTCCTCCGGCATCGCGAAACCCGCGGCCTGGACGACGGCTTCGAGCAGTGCGGGGTGCACGGCGTAGGCCGTCGCGTCCTCCGTCTGCTCGGCCAGTGCGACCTCGGCGAATACCTCGGTGCCGCGCCGCCATACCGCGTTCAGCCCCTGGAACTGTGGCCCGTAGGCGACACCGTCCTCGGCCGAGTCGTCGTAGTAGCCCTCCAGGTCCACCGACTCGGCGCCCTTGGGCGGCCAGGTGGTCGCGTCGAATCCGGCGGCGGCGTCCTCGGCACCGTCGGTGAGTGTGCCGTCGGCGTGCCGCGTCCACGGCGCACCCGGTACGCCTTCGGGGCAGGAGTACACGCCGAGCGGGCGCCCGCCCTGGTCGTCGGCGGTACCGATGCGCACCTGGAGCTGCACGGCGCCCTGTTCGGGCAGCGTCAGCGGGGCCAGGAGCGTCAGGGCGTCCACCCGGTCGCAGCCGACCTGGTCCCCCGCCCGGACGGCGAGTTCCGCGAAGCCGGCACCCGGCAGTGCCACGGCACCGCCGACCCGGTGGTCCGCCAGCCACGGGTGGGTGGCGAGCGACAGCCTGCCGGTCAGCACCACCTCGTCCGACCCGGCCATGGCCACCGCGGCACCCAGCATCGGGTGCTCGGCGGACGTCAGCCCCAGGCCGGACACGTCACCCACGCCGGCCGACACCCGCGGCCAGTAGCGTTCGTGCTGGAAGGCGTACGTGGGCAGGTCGACCCGGCGGGCGCCGGTCCCGGCGAAGTACGCCGCCCAGTCGACGGGGACGCCCTGGACGTGCAACTTGGCCAGGGCGGTGACGGCGGCGGTCTCCTCCGGGCGGTCCTTGCGCAGGACCGGCACGAGGGCAGTGACGTCCGGTACCGACTCGGCGGCCATCGCGGACAGCACACCGTCCGGCCCCAGCTCCAGGAGCGTGTTCACGCCTTCCCCGACCAGGGTCCGTACCCCGTCGGCGAAGCGCACGGTCTCGCGGACGTGCCGCACCCAGTACCCGGGCGAGCACAGCTCGTCGGAGGAAGCCACCTGACCGGTGAGGTTGGAGACCACCGGCACCCTCGGCGCGTGGAACGTCAGGCCGCCGACCACCGCGCGGAAGTCCTCCAGCATCGGCTCCATCAGCGGCGAGTGGAACGCGTGCGACACCGACAACCGCGACGTCTTACGGCCCTCGGCCGCCAGCTTGTCCGCGATCTCCCGTACGGCGTCCTCGGTGCCGGAGACGACCACCGACGACGGACCGTTGACCGCCGCGATCGACACCTCGTCGGTGAGCAGCGGCAGCACCTCGGCCTCGGTGGCCCGCACGGCCACCATCGCACCGCCGGCGGGCAGGGCCTGCATCAGCCGACCGCGCGCGGCCACCAGACGGCAGGCGTCCGTCAGCGAGAACACACCCGCCACATGCGCGGCCGCCACCTCACCGATGGAGTGACCGGCCACGAACTCCGGGGTGATCCCCCAGGACTCCGCCAGCCGGAACAGCGCCACCTCGACCGCGAACAACGCGGGCTGGGTGAAGCCGGTCTCGTTCAACGCCTCGGCGTCGTCACCCCACATCACCTCACGCAACGGCCGGTCCAGCGACAGGTCCAGCTCGGCGAAAACCGCGTCCAGGGCCTCGGCGAACACCGGGAAACGCTCGTAGAGCTCCCGGCCCATGCCCAGCCGCTGCGCACCCTGTCCCGAGAACAGCACCGCCGGTCGGCGGTCGGCCAGGGCACCGCGGGCCGCCTGGACGACGCCGCCCTCGGAGGACAGCAGGACCGCCCGGTGCTCGAACACCGACCGGCCCGCCGCCAGCGAGAACCCGATGTCGAGCGAGGAAGCGGTGGTGTCGTCGTCGGCCACGAAGGACCGCAGCCTGGCCACCTGGGCGTCCAACGCCGCCTCGGTCCTGCCCGACACCACCCACGGCACCACACCCGGCGAAACCGCCGGCTCCTCGGCCGGTACCGGCTCGGTGGCCGGGGCCTGCTCGAGGATCACGTGCGCGTTCGTACCGCTCATGCCGAACGAGGACACACCGGCCCGGCGGACGCGTCCCGACTCCGGCCACTTCGCCGCCTCGGTCAGCAGCTCCACGGCCCCCGCCGACCAGTCGACCTGCGACGACGGGGTTCCCACCCGCAGGGAGCGCGGCAGCACACCATGACGCATCGCCATGACCATCTTGATGACTCCGGCGACGCCCGCCGCGGCCTGCGCGTGACCGAGGTTCGGCTTCACGGAACCGAGCAGCAGCGGACGTTCGGCGTCGCGGTCCTGCCCGTACGTGGCGAGCAGCGCCTGGGCCTCGATCGGGTCGCCCAGTTTGGTGCCGGTGCCGTGCGCCTCGACCGCGTCCACGTCGGCGGGCGAGAGACCACCGCTCGCGAGGGCCTGGCGGATCACCCGCTGCTGGGAGGGGCCGTTGGGCGCGGTCAGACCGTTCGACGCGCCGTCCTGGTTGATCGCGGAGCCGCGGACGACGGCCAGCACCGGATGCCCGTTGGCCCGCGCGTCGGAGAGCCGCTCGACGACGAGCATGCCGATGCCTTCCGACCAGGCGGTGCCGTCCGCGTCGTCGGAGAACGCCTTGATGTGCCCGTCCGGTGACAGACCGCCCTGGCGGCTGAAGCCGGCGAAGCTCGTCGAGGTCGTCATCAGGGTGACGCCACCGGCCAGCGCCAGCGAGCACTCGCCGGACCGCAGGGCCTGCGCGGCCCAGTGCAGGGACACCAGGGAGGACGAGCACGCGGTGTCCACGGTCACCGCGGGGCCCTCGAAACCGAACGTGTACGAGAGCCTGCCCGAGATGACGCTGGCCGCGAGCCCGGTACCGGCATGGCCCTCCACGTCGTCGCGCGCCTTGAGGACGAGATTCGCGTAGTCCTGCCCGTTGGTTCCGACGAAGACACCGGTCTGGCTGCCGCGCAGCGCCGCCGGGTCGATCCCGACGCGCTCGAACGCCTCCCAGGACACCTCCAGCAGCAGGCGCTGCTGCGGGTCCATCGCCACCGCCTCACGCGGTGAGATCCCGAAGAACCCGGCGTCGAAGTCGGCCGCGTCGTACAGGAAACCGCCCTTGCCGGTCGCGCTGGCGCCCTGCCCGCCGCCGGCGAGGAGGTCGAGGTCCCAGCCGCGGTCCGTGGGGAACTCCGCGATCCCGTCGCGGCCCTCGGCCAGCATCTCCCACAGGTCCCGCGGCGAGTACACCCCGCCGGGGAAGCGGCACGCCATGCCCACGATCGCGATCGGGTCGTCCGTGAACGCCACGGGGGCGGTGGGGACGGGCGCGGCGGCGTCGGCCGGCTCGCCCACCAGCTCGGTCACGAGGTGCTCGGCGAGGGCGCGCGGGGTGGGGTAGTCGAAGACGAGGCTGGTGGGCAGGGGCAGTCCGGTCGCGCCCGTGAGCTGGTTGCGCAGCTCCACGGCCGTCAGCGAGTCGAAGCCGAAGTCCCGGAACGCCTTGTCGCCGCTGATCGCCTCGGCTCCGGAGTGGCCGAGGACGGTGGCGGCCTGCTCGCGGACGACCCGGAGCACCAGGGTCAGCCGCTCGGGCCCGGTCGCGCCCCGCAGCCGCTCACGCAGCCCGGACGCCGCCGACTCGCCGTCCCGGCGCGCCTCACGGACGGCTTCGGCCACCCGGAGCGCCTCGGGCAGTTCATCGAGCAGCGGGCTCGGCCGGACGGTCAGCAGCGCCTCCAGGGCGCGCGGCTTGCGCAGGTCGGCGAGGACGACCGTCGCGGCCGGCTCCACCACCACCTGGGACAGCGCCGAGAGCGCGGACTCGGGGTCGAGGACGGCGGCACCGGTCCGGACGTCCTCGGCGTCCGCGCGGTCGGCCATGCCGTCACCGGTCCAGCTGCCCCAGGCGATCGACGTCGCCGGGAGTCCGGCCGCGCGCCGCCGCTCGGCGAGCGCGTCGAGTGTGGCGTTGGCCGCCGCGTAGTTCGCCTGGCCGGGGTTGCCGACGGCTCCCGAGACCGACGAGAAGAGCGCGAACACCGACAGGTCCATCTCACGGGTCAGCTCGTCCAGCAGGAACGCCGGGGCGACCTTCGACCGGAACACCGCCTCGAACCGGTCCTCGGTCAGCCCGTCCAGCACACCGTCGTCCAGCGTGCCGGACGCGAGCACCACCCCGGTCAGCGGGAACTCCTCCGGTACGGCCGCGAGGACGGCCGTGAGGCCGGCCCGGTCGGAGGCGTCGCAGGCGGTGATGGTGACCTGGGCACCGAGCGCGGTCAGTTCGTCCCGCAGCTCCGGTGCACCGGGCGCCGCGAGGCCACGGCGGCTCAGCAGCAGCAGATGCCGCGCGCCGTGCCGGGCCAGCCAGCGGGCCACGTGCGCGCCCAGCGCACCGGTGCCGCCGGTGATCAGTACGGTGCCCGAGGGCTCCCAGCGCTTCTCCTGGTCACCGCTCGGCGCGGGCACCAGTCGGCGGCCGAAGGCACCCGACGCCCGGACGGCGACCTGGTCCTCTCCGCCCACGCCCGCCAGGACGGCGGCGAAGCGCCGTGCGGACCGCTCGTCGAGCGTCTCCGGCAGGTCGACCAGCCCGCCCCAGTGTCCCGGGTACTCCAGCGCGGCGACCCGGCCGAGGCCCCAGACCGCGGACTGCACGAGGCTGGGCAGCCCGTCGGAGCGGCCGACGGACACCGCGCCCCGCGTGACGGCCCACAGCGGAGCCGCGATCCGGGCGTCGTTCAGCGCCTGGATGAGGACGGTGGTACTGATCAGACCGGCGGGAACATCCGTGGCGCCGCACGTCTCGTCGAGCGCCAGCAGGGACACGACGCCCGTGAACTCCGCTCCCTTAGCGGCCAGTTCGGCGAGCCGCCCGGCCAGTCGCGCGCGGTCCTGGCCTTCGACGTCGAGGCGGACCGTGTCGGGGCCGAGCGCGGCGACGGCCGAGGCGACCCACGCCTCGTCGGTGACGCCGGCGGAGGTGATCACCAGCCATGTCCCGGACGGCGCGGCGGAGGACACACCTGTGAGCGGGCGCCACACCTCGTGGTAGCGCCAGGAGTCCACCGCCGACTGCACACGACGTCGGGTGCGCCATGACGTCAACGCGGGCAGCACGGCTTCGAGTGAATCCCCGTCGATCTCCAGGCTCGACGCGAGGGACGCGATGTCCTCGCGCTCCACCGCGGCCCAGAACTCCGCGTCCACGGCGTCCGTGCCGGTCGCGACGGCGGCGGCGTCGGCCAGTCGCGGCCAGTACCGCTCACGCTGGAAGGCGTACGTGGGCAGGTCGACCCGGCGGGCGGCGGTACCGGCGAAGAACGCCTCCCAGTCCACCGACACACCGCGGGTGTGCAGTCTCGCCAGAGCGGTGACAGCGGCCGTCTCCTCCGGCCGGTCCTTGCGCAGGACCGGAACCAGCACGGTGTCCTCGGACACCGACTCGGCGGCCATCGCGGAGAGCACACCGTCCGGCCCCAGTTCGAGGAGCGTGCCCACGCCCTCACCGATCAGGGTCTGTATCCCGTCGGCGAAACGCACGGCCTCCCGGACGTGCCGCACCCAGTACTCCGGCGAGCACAGCTCGTCGGGGGCAGCCAGTCGGCCGGTGAGGTTGGAGACCACCGGAACCGACGGCGCGTTGAACGTCAAGCCCTCGACCACCGCCCGGAAGTCCTCCAGCATCGGCTCCATCAGCGGCGAGTGGAACGCGTGCGACACCGACAACCGCGACGTCTTACGCCCCTCCGCCGACAGACGGCCGGCGATCTCCAGCACGGCAGATTCCTCGCCCGCGATCACCACGGACGAAGGGCCATTGACCGCGGCGATCGACACCTCGTCGGTGAGGAACGGCAGCGTCTCCGCCTCAGATGCCTGCACGGCCACCATCGCACCGCCCGCGGGCAGCGCCTGCATCAACCCGGCGCGTGCCGCGACCAGTCGGCAGGCGTCCGGCAGCGAGAACACGCCCGCCGTATACGCGGCCGTCACCTCACCGATCGAATGACCTGCCAGGAACTCCGGCTTCACACCCCACGAACGCACCAAACGGAACAACGCCACCTCGACCGCGAACAACGCAGGCTGCGTGCAACCCGTCTCGTTCAACGCCTCGGCGTCGTCACCCCACATCACCTCACGCAACGGCCGCTCCAGCAACGGATCCAGCTCCGCCAGAACCTCGTCCAACGCCGCCGCGAACACCGGGAAACACCCGTACAGCTCCCGGCCCATCCCCAGCCGCTGCGAACCCTGACCCGAGAACAACACCGCCAACGGACGATCGACCGCCACACCACGCGCCACCTCGACCACACCATCGGCCGAGGACAGCAACACCGCACGATGGTCGAACGCCGAGCGTGCCGTCGCCAGCGAGAAGCCGACGTCCACCGAGCCGGTGTCGTTCGTGCCGTCGGCCGCGAACGACCGCATCCGGTCCAGCTGCGCGTCCAGCGCGGCCTCGGACTTGGCCGACACCACCCACGGCACCACACCGGGCACCACGTCGGGACGCTCCGCCGGTGCCGTGACCTGCGGCGCCTGCTCGACGATGACGTGCGCGTTCGTCCCGCTGATGCCGAACGACGAGACACCCGCCCGGCGCACCCGGCCCTCGGGCCAGGCCGTCTGCTCGGTCAGCAGCTCCACCGACCCCGCCGACCACTCGACGTGCGAGGACGGCTCGCTGACGTGCAGCGTGCGCGGCAGCACACCGTGCCGCATCGCCATCACCATCTTGATGACACCGGCGACACCGGCCGCGGCCTGCGTGTGACCGAGGTTCGACTTCACCGAGCCGAGCCACAGCGGGCTGTCCGCCTCACGGTCACGCCCGTACGTCGCCAGCAGCGCCTGGGCTTCGATCGGGTCACCGAGCGGGGTGCCCGTGCCGTGGGCCTCGACGGCGTCGACGTCGGCCGGGGACAGACCGCTGTTCTCCAGTGCCTGGCGGATGACCCGCTGCTGTGAGGGTCCGTTCGGGGCCGTCAGACCGTTCGACGCGCCGTCCTGGTTGACGGCCGAGCCGCGCACCACCGCGAGAATGCGGTGGCCGTTGGCTTGCGCGTCCGACAGTCGCTCGACGACCAGCATGCCGACGCCTTCGGACCAGCCGGTGCCGTTGGCGTCGTCCGAGAACGCCCGGCACCGGCCGTCGTTGGCCAGCCCGCCCATGCGGGAGAACCCGGCGAATCCCATCGCGGTGGACATCACCGTCACACCGCCCGCCAGGGCCAGTGAGCACTCGCCGCTGCGCAGTGCCTGCGCGGCGAGGTGCAGGGACACCAGCGACGAGGAACAGGCCGTGTCGACCGAGACGGCCGGGCCTTCGAGGCCGAGGGTGTAGGACAGTCGGCCGGAGGCGACGCTGACCGCGAGGCCCGTGGTCGCGTGGCCTTCCACGTCGTCCTTGGACCGCATGATGAGCGTCGAGTAGTCCTGGCCGCTCACGCCGACGAAGACACCGGTGCGGCTGCCGCGCAGCGCCGCCGGGTCGAGCCCGGAGCGCTCGACGGCCTCCCACGACACCTCCAGCAGCAGGCGCTGCTGGGGGTCCATGGCCAGGGCCTCGCGCGGGGAGATGCCGAAGAATCCGGCGTCGAAGTCGGCCGCGCCGCGCAGGAAGCCGCCGGCGCCGGTGAGGTCGCCGCCGCCGATGGCGTGCTGGTCCCAGTCGCGGTCGTCGGGGAATCCCGAGATCGCGTCACCGCCGGAGGCGATGAGGTTCCACAGGGCCTCCGGGGAGTCCACGCCGCCGGGGAACCGGCAGCTCATGCCGACGATGGCGATCGGCTCGTCCGTCGCCGCGGCCTTCGGCGCGGGGGTGCCGCCCGTCGCTTCGGTGTCCGCGCCCACCAGTTCGTCGCGCAGGTACTCCGCGAGCCTTCTGGGGGTGGGGTAGTCGAAGACGAGGGTGGCGGACAGGGCGATGCCGGTGGTGGTCGACAGCCGGTTGCGGAGCTCGATCGCGGTCAGCGAGTCGAATCCGAGCCGGCGGAACTCCCGTTCGGCGGCGATGGCCTCGGGTGAGGGGTGCGCGAGGACGACGGCGGCCTCGGCGCGGACGAGGTCGACCAGGAACCGCAGGCGCTCCTCGTCACCGAGCCCGGCGAGCTGCTGGGCCAGGTCCTTGCGGGAGGCGCGCGCGGCGCTGCTCGCCACCGAGCGGCGGCCGGTCGTGACGAGGCCGCGCAGGACGGCCGGCAGGCCGTCCGCCGAGGGCAGCGCGCCGGAGCCGGAGCCGATGGGGAGCGGGACGACCAGTGCCTCGTCGGTCGTGGTGGCGGCGTCGAAGAGCGCAAGGCCGAGCTCCACCGACAGGGGCGGCATACCGCCGCCGCTGATGCGGCGTACGTCGCGGTCGTCGAGGGTGCTGGTCATGCCGGCGCCCTGCTCCCACGCGCCCCACGCGAGGGACGTCGCGGGCAGGCCCTGGCTGTGCCGGTGGTGGGCCAGGGCGTCGAGGAAGGTGTTGCCGGCCGCGTAGTTGCCCTGCCCGGGGCTGCCCATGACACCGGCCGTGGAGGAGTAGAGGACGAAGGCCGCGAGGTCCAGATCGCGGGTCAGTTCGTGGAGGTGCCAGGCGGCGTCGACCTTCGGGCGGAGCACGGTGGCGAGTCGCTCGGGGGTGAGCGAGGCGATGACTCCGTCGTCGAGGACGCCCGCGGTGTGCACGACAGCGGTGAGCGGGTGCTCGGCCGGGACCCCGGCGAGCAGACCGGCCACAGCGGCACGGTCGGCGATGTCACTCGCCACGACCGTCACCTCGGCGCCGTGGGCCGTCAGCTCCTCACACAGTTCCGCCGCGCCCGGCGCGTCCGGGCCCCGACGGCTGACCAACAGCAGATGACGAACCGAACGCTCGGTGACCAGATGGCGGGCCAGTTCGGCCGCCAGACCACCGGTACCACCGGTGATCAGCACCGTGCCGTCCGGGTCCCAGGCGCGGGGCAGGCTCAGCACGATCTTGCCGACGTGCTTGGCGAGACTCATGTAGCGGAACGCGTCCTTGGCGCGGCGCACGTCCCAGGTCTTCATGGGCAGCGGCCGCAGAGCACCCCGGTCGAACAGGTCGACCAGTTCCGTCAGCATCTGCCGGATCCGGTCGGGGTCGGCGAATCCGAGGTCGAAGGACCGGTAGTCGACGCCCGGGAGGGTGTCGGCGTCGCGGATGTCGGTCTTGCCCATCTCCAGGAAGCGGCCGCCGGGCGCCAGCAGACGCAGCGACGCGTCCACGAACTCGCCCGACAGGGCGTTGAGGACGACGTCGACGCCGCTGCCGTCGGTGACGGTGGCGAAGGCGTGCTCGAAGTCGGTGGTGCGCGAGGAGGCGATGTGGTCGTCGGCGACGCCGAGCGAGCGCAGGACGTCCCACTTGCCCTCGCTGGCGGTGGCGAAGACCTCCGCGCCCAGGTGGCGGGCCAGTTGGACGGTGGCCATGCCCACGCCGCCCGCGCCCGCGTGGACGAGGACCTTCTCGCCGGGGCGCAGCCCGGCCAGGTCGACCATGGCGTAGTAGGCGGTGAGGAACACCAGCGGCACCGAGGCGGCGGTCTCCCACGACCAGGCGTCGGGGACGGGCGTGAGGAGCCGTTCGTCGACGACGCCCAGGGGGCCGAAGCCACCGAACAGCATGCCCATGACGCGGTCGCCGGGGCGCAGTCCGGTGACGTCGGGTCCGATTTCGGTCACGACGCCGGCGGCTTCGGAGCCGAAGAGCCCGGCCTCGCCGGGGTACATGCCGAGCGCGTTGAGGACGTCACGGAAGTTGACGCCGGCGGCCCGCACGTCGACACGCACCTGACGCCCGGTCAGCGGCTCGAGGACCTCCGGGCAGGGAAGGAGGGCCAGCCCGTCGAGGCTGCCCTTGGCGGCGCTGCCCAGCCGCCACGGCGTGCCCGCCGGGGGCACCAGGGCGCCGGCCGACGCGAGGCGCGCGAGGCGGCCGACCCGTACGGTGCCGGCGCGGACGACGGCCTGCGGCTCGTCGGCCTCCAGCAGGCCCGGGAGGGCGGTGAGTCGGGCGGTCGAGTCCGCCGAGTCGTCGAGGTCGGCGAGGAGGAAACGGCCGGGGTTCTCCGCCTGCGCGGACCGCACCAGGCCCCATACGGGCGCGGCGGCGACGTCGGTGACGCTCTCGTCATCGGTCGCGACGGCCCCCCGGGTCACGATCAGCAGCCGGGAGCGGGCGAACCGCTCGTCGGCCTGCCACTCCTGGAGGAGGCACAGCACGCGGTGGGTCACCTCGTGCGCCGACTCGGGGACGCGGGTGGGGTCACCGGTGACGGGGACGACGACGGTCTCCGCCGTCGCGTCCAGCTCGGTGAGGGTGGCGGCGTGGAGCGGGGTGACGCCCGCGGACTCCAGGGCGTCGGCCAGGTCGAGCGTGTCGGCGCCGAGGACCGCCCACCTGGTGTGGTCGGTGTCGGCAGCCACAGCCTGGGGCACCCAGTCGAGGCGGAACAGCGAGTTCATCTCGTCGCGGCGGGTGTGCGCGGCCGCGGCCTGGGGTGATGCGGACCGCAGGGTCAGGGAGGTCACCGAGATGACGGGGGCGCCCTCGGCGTCGACTGCGATCAGTTCGACGGCGTCGGGGCCGCAGTTGGTGATCCTGACCCGCAGCACGGAGGCGCCGGAGGCGTGCAGACAGACGCCGCTCCAGGAGAAGGGCAGCAGGCCCCGCTGGTCGCCGTCGGCGCTGGCGAAGACGGTCGAGTGCAGCACCGCGTCGAGCAGGGCCGGGTGGACGCCGAAGGCGTCGGCGTCCTTGACCCGCTGGTCGAGGGCGACCTCGGCGAAGAGTTCCTCGCCGCGTCGCCAGACCGCGCGCAGGCCCCGGAAGACCGGGCCGTAGTCCAGTCCCGTCTCGGCGTAGCGCTCGTACAGGCCGTCCAGGTCGACGGTGTCGGCGCCGCGCGGCGGCCACTGCGCGCCGTCGAAGCGCAGCGTCCGCTCGTCCGTGGCGAGCATGCCGGTGGCGTGCAGGGACCAGTCCTGGTCGGGGGCGTCGGCGGGGCGCGAGTGGAAGCGCACCTCCCGGCGGCCGTCCTCGTCCGCGCCGCCCACGTGGATCTGCACCTGGGTGGTGCCACGCTCGGGCAGGATCAGCGGGGCCACGATGGTGAGGTCCTCGACGGACGCGCAACCGACCTCGTCGGCGGCGCGGATCGCGAGCTCCAGGAAGCCGGTGCCGGGGAAGAAGACCATGCCGCTGACGACGTGGTCGGCCAGCCAGGGGTGGGTGCGCAGCGACAGGGTGCCGGTGAGCACCAGCTCGTCGGAGCCCGCCATCACCATCGTGGCGCCCAGCAGCGGGTGCTTGGCGGGGGTCAGGCCGAGCCCGGCGGCGTCGCCGGCGCTCATGGACACCTGCGGCCAGAACCGTTCGTGCTGGAAGGCGTACGTGGGCAGGTCCACCCGGCGGGCACCGGTACCGGCGAAGAACGCCTCCCAGTCCACGCGCACGCCGGCCGTGTGGAGCCGGGCCAGAGCGGTGACGGCGGCGGTCTCCTCGGGGCGGTCCTTGCGCAGGACCGGCACGGTCAGGGTGCCGGCGGGGACCGACTCCTGGGCCATGGCGGACAGGACGCCGTCGGGTCCCAGCTCCAGGAGGGTGCCCACGCCCTCGGCGGCGAGGGCTCGTACCCCGTCGGCGAAGCGCACGGCTTCCCGGGCGTGACGCACCCAGTAATCGGGGTCGCACAGTTCCCCGATGCCGGCGAGGGCGCCGGTGAGGGTGGAGACGACGGGGATCGACGGCTCGGTGAAGGACAGACCGGAGACGACCGCGCGGAAGTCGTCCAGCATCGGCTCCATGAGCGGCGAATGGAAGGCGTGCGACACCGACAGCCGTGACGTCTTGCGACCGTCGGCGGCGAGACGACCGGCGAGGTCGAGGACCGCCGCCTCCTCCCCCGCGACCACCACCGACGACGGACCGTTGACCGCCGCGATCGACACCGCCCCGGTCAGCAGCGGCAGCACCTCGGCCTCGGTCGCCTGAACGGCGACCATCGCACCGCCAGCGGGCAGCGCCTGCATCAACCGGCCCCGTGCGGCGACCAGACGGCAGGCGTCCGCGAGCGGGAACACCCCGGCCACATGGGCCGCGGCGATCTCACCGATGGAGTGACCGGCCACGAAGTCCGGGGTGACGCCCCACGACTCGACCAGGCGGAACAGCGCGACCTCGATCGCGAACAACGCGGGCTGCGTGTAACCGGTCCGGTTCAACTCGTCCGCGTCGTCGCCCCACATCACCTCACGCAGCGGGCGGTCCAGGAGCGGGTCCAGCTCCGCCAGCACCGCGTCCAACGCCTCGGCGAACACGGGGAAGGAGCCGTACAGCTCACGGCCCATGCCGAGCCGCTGCGAGCCCTGGCCCGAGAAGAGCACCGCGGACTTCGCCCGGCTCGTGGCGAGGCCCTCCACGGCACCGGGAGCCGTGCCGTTGGCGACCCAGGCGGTCAGGGCGGCGCGCAGGCCGTCGCCGTCGTCCGCCACGACGGCCAGGCGGTGTTCGAAGCCGGCCCTGGAGGTGGCGAGGGTCAGGGCCACGTCCAGCGCGGCGGGGCGGGTTTCCGGCTCCAGGCGGGAGAGCAGGGCGGCCGCCTGGTCGCGCAGCGCCTCGGCGGTCCGGCCGGACAGCACCCACGGCACGGCGCCCGGCCGTCGGACGGGCTCCTCCGGCGCCGCGGCGGCGGTGTCCGCCGGCGCCTGCTCGATGATCACGTGTGCGTTGGTGCCGCTGACGCCGAAGGACGACACACCGGCCCGCCGGGGGTGGTCCGCCTCGGGCCAGTCCCGGGCCTCGGTCAACAGCGAGACGTCGCCCGCCGACCAGTCCACGTGCGACGAGGGCGTGTCGGCGTGCAGCGTCTTCGGCAGGACGCCGTGCCGCATCGCCATGACCATCTTGATGACACCGGCGACGCCGGCGGCGGCCTGGGAGTGGCCGATGTTCGACTTGATCGTCCCCAGCAGCAGGGGCCGTTCGCGGCCCTGGCCGTAGGTGGCGAGCAGGCTCTGCGCCTCGATGGGGTCGCCGAGCGGGGTGCCCGTGCCGTGGGCCTCGACCGCGTCGACGTCCGCCGGGGACAGCCCGGCGCGCTCCAGGGCCTGCCGGATGACCCGCTGCTGCGCGGGGCCGTTGGGCGCGGTGAAGCCGTTGGAGGCGCCGTCCTGGTTGACGGCGGAGCCGCGCACCACGGCGAGTACGGGGTGGCCGTTGCGCTGGGCGTCGGAGAGCCGTTCCAGGAGCAGCACGCCGACGCCCTCGGACCAGCCGGTGCCGTCGGCCGAGTCGGCGAACGCCTTGCAGCGGCCGTCGCGGGCGAGGCCGCCCTGGCGGCTGAACTCGACGAGCGAGCCGGGGGTGGACATCACGTTGACGCCGCCCACGAGCGCCAGCGAGCAGTCGGCGTTGCGCAGCGACTGCACGGCCAGGTGCAGGGCGACCAGCGACGACGAGCAGGCGGTGTCGACGGTGACGGCGGGGCCTTCCAGGCCGAGCGCGTAGGAGAGCCGGCCGGAGACGGCGCTCGCGGCGATGCCGGTGCCGACGTCGCCGGTCGCGTCGTCCAGCGACCTGACGGTCAGATAGGCGTAGTCCTGGCCGTTGGTGCCGACGAACACGCCGGTCCTGCTGCCGCGCAGCCCGGTCGCGTCGATGCCGGCCCGTTCGAAGGCCTCCCATCCGGTCTCCAGCAGCAGGCGCTGCTGGGGGTCGATGGTGACCGCCTCCCGGGGGGAGATGCCGAAGAAGCCGGGGTCGAAGTCGGCGACGGAGCCGAGGAAGCCGCCGCGCTGGCTGACGCTGGTGCCCCGGTCGTCGACGCCGCTGGTGTGCAGGGCCTGAAGGTCCCAGCCGCGGTCGGTGGGGAAGCCGGAGATGGCGTCCGTGCCGGAGGCGACGAGCTGCCACAGGTCCTCGGGGGAGGACACCTCGCCGGGGTACCGGCAGCTCATGCCGACGATGGCGATCGGTTCGGTGGCGGCGGTGACCAGTTGCCGGTTCTGCCGCCGCAGCCGCTCGGCTTCCTTCATCGCGGCACGGAGTGCTTCGACAACCTTCTCGTTGGTGCTGTTCATGTCTCTACTCCGTCAATCGCGCGACGCGTCGGACTGGTTGTCGAGGGCGGCACGGACCAGGTCGTCCAGGGCCATGGAGTCGATGGACTCCTCGGGCCCGTCCTCCGGTGCGGGGTCTGCCGTGCCCCGTCCGGCCAGTTGCAGCAGGGGTTCCAGTACGCCGATGTCGCGCAGCTGGGCGAGTGACACCGTGGACAGCAGGGACCGGATCTCCGCTTCCTCGTCGTCGGTGGTGTCGGTGGTGCCGTCCTCGTCGGGTACGAGCTGCCGCAGCATGTGCTCGGCGAGGGCGGCGGGGGTCGGGTGGTCGAACACGAGGGTGGCGGACAGGCTCAGACCGCTGGCCGCGTTGAGTTGGTTGCGCAGTTCCACGGCGCCCAGGGAGTCGACTCCGAGGTCCCGGAAGGACCGTTCGGCGCCGACGGCGTCCCGGTCGGGGTGGCCGAGGACGTGGGCGGCCCGGGTGCGGACCAGGTCGAGCACCGCCTCGTGGCGCCTGCTGTGCGGCAGGCCCGTGAGCCGGTCGCGGAGGCCGCCGTCGGCCGTGCCGCCGCCGTCCTGCGGTGTGGTGGCCGCGATCGCGGCCTGGTAGCCGGGGAGTTCCCGCAGGAGCGCTGCCGGGCGGGCGGCGCTGAAGGCCAGCGCGAACCTCTCCGGTGCGACGTCGGCGACGACCGCCGTCGGTTCGGTCTCCATGACCAGTCGGCGCATGGCCTCCAGGGCCAGCTCCGGGTCCATCGCGCCGATGCCGGCCCGCTGGGCCGCCGCGTCGGCCGCGGCGCCGTCGGCCATGCCGCCGCCGCCCCAGGCGCCCCAGGCGATCGAGGTGGCCGACAAGCCCCGGTCCCGGCGGTGTTCGGCCAGCGCGTCGAGTACCGCGTTCGCCGCCGCGTAGTTGGCCTGGCCGGGGTTGCCGACGGCCGCCGAGGCGGAGGAGAACAGGACGAACACCGACAGGTCCAGCTCGCGGGTCAGCTCGTCCAGCAGGAACGCGGAGGTGACCTTGGCGCGGAAGACCGCTTCGAAGCGCTCCGGGGTCAGCCGGTCGAGGACGCCGTCGTCGAGGACGCCGGCCGCGTGCACCACACCGGTCAGCGGGTGCTCGGCCGGGATGTCCGCGAGGACGGCCTCCAGTGCGGTGCGGTCGGCGACGTCGCAGGCGGCGACGGTGACGCGGACGCCCAGGGCGAGGAGTTCGTCCCGCAGCGCGATCGCGCCGGGCGCGTCCTCGCCGCGGCGGCTGGTGAGCACCAGGTGCCGGACGCCGTCGTGGGCCAGCCTGCGGGCGACGTGGCCGCCGAGGGCGCCGGTGCCGCCGGTGATGAGCACCGTGCCGCTGGGGTCCCACTGCGGGCCGGACTGCTTTCCGGGTGCCTGCACCAGCCGTCGGCCGAAGACCGCGGCGGGCCGTACGGCCACCTGGTCCTCCCCGTCCGGGCCGGCGAGGACCGCGGCGAAGCCGGTGGCCGAGCGCTCGTCGAGGACCTCGGGGAGGTCGACGAGTCCGCCCCAGCGCTCCGGGTGCTCCAGGGCGGCGACCCGGCCCAGGCCCCAGACTGCGGCCTGGAGGGGGCTGCGCAGGGCCTCGGCCCGGCCCACGGACACCGCGCCGCGGGTGACGCACCACAGCGGGGCGCCGATCGTGGCGTCGCCCAGGGCCTGGAGCAGCGCGGTGGTGAGGGCGAGCCCGGTGGGCGCGCTCCCGTCCGCGGTCTCCCGAAGGGCCAGCAGCGAGACGACCCCGGCGAACGGCGTGCCGCCCGCGGCGAGTTCACGCAGCTGTCCGGCGAGGGTGGCGCGGTCGGCGGTGTCCGCCACGTCCAGCCGCGCCACGTCGGTGCCGAGTGCGGCGAGCACCTCGGTCGTCCAGGCGTCGTCGTCCGGTCCGGCGGGGACCACGGCGAGCCAGGTGCCGGCGGGCCGTGCGCCGCGGGTCTCGGTCAGCGGCTTCCAGACGATCCGGTGCCGCCAGCCGTCGACGACGGACTGCTCCTGCCGGGCGCGACGCCAGTCGAGCAGCGCCGGGAGCACCTTGGAGAGGGTGTCTCCCCCGACGCTCAGGACGGACTCCAGGGAGGCGAAGTCCTCGCGCTCGACCGCGTCCCAGAACTCACGGTCGGTGGCGTCTGCTGCCACTTGGGACGCCACCGGGGCCGCCGGCCGGTCGTCGGGCCAGAAGCGGGCGTGTTCGAAGGCGTACGTCGGCAGCTGGGCCCGGCGGGCGCCGGTGCCCGCGTAGAAGGCGGACCAGTCGGGTACGACGCCGCCGAGGTGCAGCCGGGCCAGCGCGGTGACGAGGGTGGTCTCCTCGCCGTGGCCCTTGCGCAGGAGGGGTACGGCGCGTGTCGCCTCCGGTGCGGACTCCCGGGCCAGGGCGGACAGCACCCCGTCGGGGCCCAGCTCCAGCAGGGTGGTCACGCCCCGGCCGGTGAGGGCGCGGACGCCGTCGGCGAAGCGGACGGCCTCGCGGACGTGCCGCACCCAGTACTCGGGTGTGCACAGTTCCTCGCCGGTGCTGATGTCGCCGGTCAGGTTCGACACGACGGGCACGGTGGGCCGGTGGTACGTCAGTTCCTCGGCGACCCGCCGGAAGTCGGCCAGCATGGGGTCCATCAGCGGCGAGTGGAAGGCGTGGCTGACGGGCAGTCGCGTCGTCTTGCGCCCCTGGTCCGTGAAGTGAGCGGCGATCACGAGGACCGCCTCCTCGGTGCCGGAGACGACGACGGCGTTCGAGCCGTTGACCGCGGCGATCGCGACCTCGTCGGTCAGGAGCGGGGTGACCTCGTCCTCGGTGGCCCGCAGGGAGACCATGGCGCCACCGGTGGGCAGGGCCCGCATCAGGCCCGCCCTGGCTGTCACCAGGCGGCACGCGTCCGCCAGTGAGAAGACGCCCGCGGCGTGCGCCGCGGCGACTTCGCCGATGGAGTGGCCGCCCAGGAACTGCGGCCTGACGCCCCAGGACGTCAGGAGGCGGAACAGGGCCACCTCGACGGCGAACAGGGCGGGCTGGGCGTAGCCGGTGTTGTCGAGGGCCCGCGCGTCCTCGCCCCACATCACCTCCCGCAGCGGGCGGTCGAGGCTGACATCGAGATGGGCCAGCACCTCGTCGAGGGCGTCGGCGAAGACGGGGAACCGCTCGTACAGCTCGCGGCCCATGCCGAGACGCTGGCTGCCCTGCCCGGAGAACAGGAACGCGGTCCGGCCGGCGCGGCCGGCCTCGCCCTCCAGGACGTGCGGGGCGAGGTCCCCGGCGGCCAGCGCGGTGAGGCCGTCGAGGAGGGTGTCCCGGCCGGTGGCCAGGACGGCGGCCCGGTGCTCGAAGGCGGTCCGGGTGGTCGCCAGGGCGTACGCGAGGTCGCCGACGGTCGCGTCGGGGTGCGCGGTCGCGTGGTCGAGGAGCCTGCGGGCCTGGGCGCGCAGCGCGCCGGGCGTCTTGCCGGACACCAGGACCGGCAGGGTGCCGGTGTCCCGGGCGGGTCCGGCCGGTGCCGCGGCGGGCTCGGCGCCGGGTGCCTGCTCCAGGATCACGTGGGCGTTGGTGCCACTGGCGCCGAACGCCGAGACGGCGGCGCGGCGCGGGCGCCCGGCGTCGGGCCAGTCCGTCGTCTCGGTGAGCAGCCGGACCGCGCCGGCCGTCCAGTCCACATGGGTGGTGGGGGTGTCGACGTGCAGGGTCTTCGGCAGCGTGCCGTGGCGCATCGCGAGGATCATCTTGATGACGCCCGCCACGCCCGCCGCGGCCTGGGTGTGGCCGATGTTGGACTTCAGCGAGCCGAGCAGCAGGGGCCGTTCCCGGTCCTGGCCGTAGGTCGCCAGGAGTGCCTGGGCCTCGATCGGGTCGCCGAGCTTGGTGCCGGTGCCGTGCGCCTCGGCGGCGTCGACGTCGGTGGTGGACAGTCCGGCGGCGGCCAGGGCG
The DNA here is from genome assembly GCF_055576875.1 of Streptomyces sp. NPDC033229. Classification (NCBI taxonomy): domain Bacteria; kingdom Bacillati; phylum Actinomycetota; class Actinomycetes; order Kitasatosporales; family Streptomycetaceae; genus Streptomyces; species Streptomyces sp. NPDC033229. The sequence goes on from NZ_JBVIQR010000003.1 coordinate 77,425, forward strand.
CGGCGGATGACGCGCTGCTGGGCGGGGCCGCTGGGGGCGGTGAGGCCGTTGGAGGCGCCGTCCTGGTTGATGGCCGAGCCGCGCAGGACCGCGAGGACCTGGTGGCCGTTGCGCCGCGCGTCCGAGAGGCGCTCGATGACGAGCATGCCCACGCCCTCGGACCAGCCGGTGCCGTCGGCGGCGTCGGAGAACGCCTTGCAGCGGCCGTCGGCGGACAGCGCGCCCTGGGCGCTGAACTCGATGAACCCGGTCGGGGTGGCCATGACGGTCACACCGCCGGCCACCGCGAGGGAGCACTCGCCGTTGCGCAGGGCCTGGGCGGCCAGGTGCAGGGCCACCAGCGACGAGGAGCAGGCGGTGTCCACCGAGACGGTGGGCCCGTTCAGCCCGAAACTGTAGGCCAGCCGGCCGGAGAGGAGGCTCGCCGACTGGGCGGTCTGCCACTCCCCGAACTCCACCGGCGGGCGGTAGTCGCCGCTGCCGCCGCCGACGAAGACGCCGGCGTCGGTGCCGCGCAGGGTGACGGGGTCGATGCCCGCCCGCTCCAGCGCCTCCCAGGCGGCCTCCAGCACGATGCGCTGCTGGGGGTCCATGACCAGGGCCTCGCGCGGGGAGATCCCGAAGAAGCCGGGGTCGAACTCGGCGGCGTCGTAGAGGAATCCGCCGTGGCCGGTGGCGCTGCGGCCGCGGCCGCCCGGTCCGCCGGAGAGCAGGTCGTCGAGGTCCCAGCCGCGGTCGGTGGGCAGTTCGCCGACCGCGTCGGTCCCGTCCATGACGAGCCGCCACAGGTCCTCGGGGGAGCGCACCCCGCCGGGGTAGCGGCAGGCCATGCCGACGATGACGACGGGGTCGTCGGCCAAGTGCCCGGTGGGTACGGCGTCGGCCGTGGTCCCGTGGGCCTCGGTCAGCTCGCCGAGCAGTTCGGCCTTGAGGTGGTCGGCCAGCACGGCGGGCGTGGGGTGGTCGAACGCGAGGGTCGCGGGCAGGGTCAGTCCGGTCGCGGTGGTGAGCTGGCCGCGCAGGTCGACGGCGGTCAGGGAGTCGAAGCCGAGGCCCCGGAAGGGCAGGTCGGCGTCGACGGCGTCGGCGCTCGCGTGCCCGAGGACCACGGCGACCTTGTCGCGGACCACGTCGAGGAGTTCGGCGGACCGCTCGGACTCCGGCAGGGCGCGCAGCCGCTGCCGCAGCGTGTCCGCGGCGGACTGCCCGTCCAGGCTCCCGCGAGCGAGGGCTTCGACGGCCGTACGGGCCTCCGGCAGCTCCGCGAAGAGCGCGGTGCGGCGGGTGGCGGTGGTGGCGGGTGCGAAGGTCTCCCAGCGCACGTCGGCGAGGGTGAGACCGCTGTCGTCGTCGGTGACGGCGTGGGCGAGTGCGGTGAGCGCCGCCTCGGTGTCCATGACGGGCAGGCCGCTCAGTCGCAGGTGCCCGGTCATGCCCGGGTCCGTCGTCTCGGCCCAGGCGCCCCAGGAGACGGTGAGGGCGGCGGCGCCCCGGGCGCGGCGCCGGGTGGCGAACGCGTCCAGGAGGGCACAGGCCGCGGCCACTTCGCCCTGCCCGCGGACGCCCCAGACCCCGGCGATGGTGCTGAAGAGGACGAACGCGTCCAGGGGCCGGTCGCCCAGTGCGGCGTCGAGGGTGGTCACAGCGGTGAGCGCGGCCGTGGCGTCGGTGCCGGTCTCCTCGTCGGCGTGGACGACCGCGGTCAGCGGGGCCCCCTCCGGGAGGGCGTCCAGCAGGTCCGTCAGGGCGGCGGAGCCGGGGGCGCCGGTGAGGTCGCAGGCGGCGATCGTGACCGTGACGCCCAGCCCGGTCAGCTCGGCCTCGAGGTCGGCGGCGCCGGGAGCGTGCGCGCCGTCCCGGCCGGTGAGCACCAGGTGCTCGGCACCGCGGTGGGCCAGCCAGCGGGCGACGTGGCCGCCCATCACTCCCGTGCCGCCGGTGACGAGCACCGTGCCGGACGGGGTCCACGCGGCGGAGGAGGAACGGCCGGCGCGCACCAGACGCCGCGCGAACACCCCCGAGGGGCGGATCGCGAGCTGGTCCTCACCGTCGTGGCCGCCCAGCGCGGTGGCGAAGCGGTCCGCCGTGCGCGCGTCGAGGGTCTCGGGCAGGTCGGCCAGACCGCCCCAGCGGTCCGGGTGCTCCAGCGCGGCCACCCGGCCCTGGCCCCATACGGCGGCTTGGCCGGTGTTGGCCAGGGGGTCCGAGCGGCCCACGGAGACCGCGCCACGGGTGACGCACCACAGGGGCGCCTCGATCCCGGCGGCGTCGAGCGCCTCCAGCAGATCGGCCGGCCATGCGGCGGCCGCGGGGAGCGCGGTGTCCCCGGCGGTGGCGGCGAGCAGGGACACGACGGCGGTGTACGCGCCGTCGTCGCCCTGTGCCCGCGTCAGATCGGCCAGAGCGGCGCGGTCGGTGACGTCGGCCTCGACGCGGACGGTGTCCTCGCCGAGCGCGGTGACGGCGGTGCTGAGCCACGCGTCGTCGGTGTACCCGGCCGGCACGATCACCAGTCGGCGGCCCTGCGGGACGGCGGTGGCGGGCGCGGTGAGGGGCTTCCAGGTGACCCGGTAGCGCCAGGCATCCGCGACGGACTGCTCGCGACGGCGGCGGCGCCAGGACGACAGCGCCGGCACCATCGCCGTCACCGTCTCCCCGTCCAACTCCAGCGTGTCCGCGAGCGACCCCAGGTCCTCGCGCTCCACCGCCGACCAGAACTCCGCGTCCACCGGATCCACCGACCCGGCCACCGGCGCCGCGACCACCTCCGGCCAGAACCGCTCCCGCTGGAACGCGTACGTCGGCAACTCCACCCGCCGCGCACCCGAACCTTCGAACAGGGCCGGCCAGTCGACGGGCACCCCGTGCACGTGCAGTCGGGCGGCCGCGGTGACCACGGCCCGCTCCTCGCCCCGGTCGCCGCGCAGCACCGGCACGACGGCCGGCTCGGGCTCCTGCCCGTCGAGGGCGCGCCGGACCAGCGCGGAGAGCACTCCGTCGGGGCCGAGTTCGAGGAAGGTCGCCACACCGGCGGCGCGCAGGGTGTGGACGCCGTCGGCGAAGCGCACGGCCTCACGGACGTGCCGCACCCAGTACTCGGCCGTGCACAGTTGCTCGGGGTCGGCGAGAGCGCCGGTGAGGTTGGAGACGACGGGGATGCGCGGTGCCGTGAACGTCAGACCGTCCGCGACGGCGCGGAACGCGTCCAGCATCGGGTCCATCAGCGGCGAGTGGAACGCGTGGCTCACCCGTAGCCGTGTCGTGCGCCGGCCGTCGGCGGCGAACCGCTCGGCGGTCGCCAGGACGGCTTCCTCGGCGCCGGAGACGACGACGGCGTTCGGGCCGTTGACCGCGGCGATCTCGACGCCGTCGGTCAGGAGCGGGGTGACCTCGTCCTCGGTGGCCTCCACCGCGAGCATCGCCCCGCCCGCCGGCAGCGCCTGCATCAGCGTGGCGCGGGCGGCGACCAGCCGGCAGGCGTCCTCCAGGGAGAGCACGCCGGCCACATGGGCGGCCGTGATCTCGCCGATGGAGTGGCCGCCGACGAAGTCCGGGGTGATGCCCCACGACTCGACCAGGCGGTACAGCGCGACCTCGATCGCGAACAGCGCGGGCTGGGTGAAGCCGGTACGGTCCAGCAGGTCCGCCTCGGCGGTGTCCGCCTCGGCGAACAGCACCTGGCGCAGCGGGCGGTCCAGTTCCAGGTCCAGGTGGGCGAGGACGGCGTCCAGGGCCTCGGCGAAGACGGGGAAACGCCCGTACAGTTCGCGGCCCATGCCGGGTCGCTGGCTGCCCTGTCCGGAGAACAGGAACGCGGACGAGCCCGACGTGCCGCGCAGGCCGCGCGCGGCCTCCGTCACCCCGTCGGCGCCGGCCAGCAGCACCGCGCGGTGCCCGAAGACGGAGCGGCCGCTCGCGAGCGAGTACCCCACGTCCACCGGGGACAGTTCGGGGTGGTCCGCGGCGAAGGAGGTGAGCCGCTCGATCTGCTCGCCGAGCGCCTCGCGGGTCCGGCCGGAGACGACCCACGGCACGACGGCGGGTGCGGTCGTGTCCACGGGCCCGGCTTCGGGCGCCGCCTCGGCCGACGGTGCCTGCTCGACGATGACGTGGGCGTTCGTGCCGCTGACGCCGAAGGCGGAGACGCCCGCCCGGCGCGGGTGCCCGGTCTCGGGCCACTCGGCCGGCTCGGTCAGCAGCTCGACGGCGCCCGTCGACCAGTCGACGTGCGACGAGGGCGCGTCGACGTGCAGGGTCTTCGGCAGGGTGCCGTGGCGCATGGCCAGGACCATCTTGATGACGCCCGCCATGCCGGCGGCGGCCTGGGTGTGACCGATGTTCGACTTGACCGCGCCGAGCAGCAGCGGCCGCTCCCGGTCCTGCCCGTACGTGGCGAGCAGCGCCTGGGCCTCGATCGGGTCGCCGAGCGTGGTGCCGGTGCCGTGCGCCTCGACGGCGTCGACGTCGGCGGCGGTCAGGCCCGCGTCGGCCAGGGCCTGACGGATGACCTGCTGCTGTGCCGGGCCGTTGGGCGCGGTCAGGCCGTTGGACGCGCCGTCCTGGTTGACGGCGGTGCCGCGCACGATGGCGCGGACCTCGTGTCCGTTGCGCACGGCGTCGGAGAGGCGCTCCAGGACGAGGATGCCGACGCCCTCGGACCAGGCGGTGCCGTCCGCGCCGTCGGCGAAGGCCTTGCAGCGGCCGTCGGGGGCCAGGCCGCCCTGGGTGCTGAACTCGACGAAGGAGTCCGGGCCGGACATCACCGACGCCCCGCCGACGAGTGCCAGTTCGCACTCGCCGGAGCGCAGTGCCCCGGCCGCCCAGTGGGTGGCGACGAGCGACGCCGAGCAGGCGGTGTCGACGGTGACCGCCGGGCCTTCCAGGCCGAGCGTGTAGGAGAGCCGGCCGGACATGACGCTGGCGGTGTTGCCGGTCGCCACATAGCCCTGGACGTCGGAGGCCGAGCGGCGCAGCAGGGTGGGGTAGTCCTGGCCGTTGGTGCCGACGAAGACGCCGGTGCGGGAGCCGCGCAGCGACGCGGGGTCGATGCCGGCCCGTTCCAGGGCCTCCCAGGTGGTCTCCAGCAGCAGCCGCTGCTGGGGGTCCATGGCCAGGGCCTCGCGCGGGGAGATCCCGAAGAAGGCGGCGTCGAAGTCGGCGACACCGGTGAGGAATCCGCCTTCGGCGGTGGCGGAGGCCCCGGCGGCGAGGGCGCTGAGGTCCCAGCCCCGGTCGGCCGGGAAGGCGGAGATGCCGTCACGGCCGTCGGCGAGCAGGCGCCAGAGGTCCTCCGGGGAGGAGACGCCGCCGGGGAAGCGGCAGCCGATGCCGACGATCGCGATCGGGTCGTCGTCGGCGGGGCGGGCGGCGGGTGTCGTCACCACGGCGCCGGGCAGTGTGCCCGCGATCTCGGCCAGCAGGAACTCCGACAGCTCCAGCAGGGTCGGGTGGTCGTAGACCAGGGAGGCGGGCAGGCTCAGGCCGGTGGCCGCGGCGAGCCCGTTGCGCAGTTCGAGCGCGGTCAGCGAGTCGAAGCCCAGGTCCTTGAAGGCCCGGTCGGCCTCCACCCGTGAGGCGTCGGTGTGGCCGAGGACCGCGGCCACCTGGGTGCGCAGCAGGTCCACCAGGAACCGGCCGCGGTCGGCCTCGGGCAGCTCCGCGAGGCGGCGGCGCAGCGCGGGTTCGCCGCCGGTGGCGGTGTCCGCCGCGGTGCCGGTCGTGCCGGCCCGGCGCATCTCGGGAAGGTCGGCGACGAACGGCGCGGGCCGGACGGCCGCGACGGTGGCGGCGTAGCGGCTCCAGTCGATGTCGGCGAGGGCGAGGACGGTGTCGTCGTGCTCGATGGCCTGCTTCAGCGCGGCGACGGCCCGCTCGGGGGCGAGCGGTGCGAAGCCGCCGCGGCGTACGCGGCTCTCGACGTCGGCGTCGACGGCGACCATGCCGGACTGGGCCCAGGGGCCCCAGGCGAGGGAGGTCGCGGTCAGGCCGGTGGCACGGCGGTGTTCGGCGAGGGCGTCCAGGTAGGCGTTGGCGGCGGCGTAGTTGCCCTGTCCGGCGGCGCCGAGGGTGCCGGCCGTGGAGGAGAACAGGACGAACGCCGACAGGGCGGTGTCCTGGGTCAGCTCGTGCAGGTTGCGGGCCGAGACGGCCTTGGCGTTCATGACGGCGGAGAAGTTCTCCGGTGTCAGGTCGGCCAGGACGCCGTCCTCGACGACGCCCGCCGTGTGGATGACCGCGGTGAGCGGCCGGTCGGCGGGGACGGCGGCGAGTACGGCGGCGAGCGCGTCGCGGTCGGCGGCGTCGCAGGCGGTGACGGTGACGTCGGCGCCCAGCTGCTGGAGTTCCTCGCGCAGCGCGTCGGCGCCGGGGGCGTCCGGGCCGCGGCGGCTGGTGAGCAGCAGGTGCTGTGCACCGCTGCGGGCCAGCCAGCGGGCGACGTGGCCGCCGAGTCCGCCGGTTCCGCCGGTGATCAGCACGGTGCCGGTCGGGGCGAACACGCGGCGTACGGGCCGGTCCGCGGCGGGGCTGTGGGCGAGTCGGCGGACGAAGACGCCGGAGGCGCGGACGGCCACCTGGTCCTCGCCGTCGGTCCGGGCGAGGACGCCCGCGATACGGCGGGCGGTGTGGGCGTCGAGCTGCTCGGGCAGGTCGAGGAGACCGCCCCAGCGCTGCGGATTCTCCAGGGCGGCGACGCGGCCGAGTCCCCAGACCGCCGCCTGTGCCAGGTCCTGGACGTGCTCGGAGCGGCCGACGGCGACGGCGCCGCGGGTGACGCACCACAGGGGCGCGTCGAGTCCGGCGTCGCCCGCGGCCTGGACGGCCGCGGCCGTCAGGGCGAGTCCGGCGGGCACGCCGGGGTGTCCGGCCCGCTCGTCGTCGGTGAGGGCGAGCAGCGACAGGACGCCCTCGAAGCGGACGCCCCCGTCCTGCAGTTCGCGCAGACGCCCGGTGAGGGCGGCGCGGTCGGGTGCGGACACCTCGACGCGGACGGTCTCCACGCCGAGGCCGTCGGTCAAGGCGCGTGTCCAGGGGTCCTGCTCGGAGCCGACCGGGACGAGGACGAGCCAGGTGCCGCGCGGGGCGGCGGTGGCGGGCGCGGTGAGGGGCTTCCAGGTGACCCGGTAGCGCCAGGCGTCGGCCACGGACTGCTCGCGACGGCGGCGGCGCCAGGACGACAGCGCCGGCACCATCGCCGTCACCGTCTCCCCGTCCAACTCCAGCGTGTCCGCGAGCGACCCCAGGTCCTCGCGCTCCACCGCCGACCAGAACTCGGCATCCACCGGATCCACCGACCCGGCCACCGGCGCCGCGACCACCTCCGGCCAGAACCGCTCCCGCTGGAACGCGTACGTCGGCAACTCCACCCGCCGCGCACCCGAACCCGCGAAGAATCCGGACCAGTCGACCGACACCCCGTGCACGTGGGCGTCGACGAGCGCGGCGGTGATCGCCGACTCCTCGGGGCGGCCCCGGCGCAACAGGGGGACCAGCACGGTGTGCACGTCGTCGGCGAGGCTCTCACGGGCCATTCCGCAGAGCACGCCGTCGGGGCCGAGCTCCAGGAAGGCGCGTACGCCGTGCTCGGCCAGCCAGTTCACCCCGTCGGCGAAGCGGACCGCGTCGCGGACGTGGCGCACCCAGTAGGCCGGGGAGCACACCTGCTCGGCGGTGGCGAGCCGGCCGGTGAGGTTGGACACGAAGGGGATGGTGGGCGCGTGGTAGGTGACGTCGTCGGCGACGCGGCGGAAGTCGTCGAGCATCGCGTCCATCAGCGGCGAGTGGAAGGCATGGCTCACCCGCAGGAGCCGGGTCTTGCGCCCGTCGGCCTCGAAGCGGGCGGCGATGTCCACCACGATGTCCTCGTCGCCGGAGACGACCAGCGAGGAGGGGCCGTTGACGGCCGCGACGGACACCCGGTCGACGTGGTCGGCCAGCAGCGGGAGGACCTCGTCCTCGGTGGCCTGGATCGCCGCCATGGCGCCACCGGCCGGGAGGGCCTGCATCAGCCGGCCGCGCGCGGCCACGAGGGCGCAGGCGTCCTCCAGGGACAGCACCCCGGCGACGTGCGCGGCGGCGAGTTCGCCGATGGAGTGCCCGGCGAGGTAGTCGGGCCTGATGCCCCAGGACTCGACGAGGCGGAACAGTGCCACCTCGACGGCGAACAGGGCGGGCTGGGCGTAGCCGGTCGCGTCGAGCAGCTCCGCTTCGGGTGTGCCGTCCTCGGCGAAGATCACCTCGCGCAGGGGGCGGTCGAGGGCGGTGTCCATCCGGGCGATCACGGAGTCCAGCGCGTCGGCGAACACCGGGTAGCGCTCGTAGAGTTCGCGGCCCATGCCGGGTCGCTGGCTGCCCTGTCCGGTGAACAGGAAGGCCAGCCGACCACGGCCCGCGGTGCCCTGGAGGACGCCCGGGGCGGGGGTGCCGTCGCGCAGGGCCTCAAGGCCGCGCAGCAGTTCCTCCCGCTCCCCCGCCACGACGCCCGCCCGGCGGTCGAAGCCGGTCCGGGACGTGGCCAGGGAGAAGGCCAGGTCGGTGAGGTGGAGCCCGGGCCGCTCGGCGAGCAGGGACAGCAGACGGTCGGCCTGGGCGCGCAGGGCGCTGTCGCTCTTGGCGGACAGCGTCAGGGGCACGATGCCGGGCGCGGGAGCCGTCGGTTCCTCGGCAGGGGGTGCCTCGGCGGGCGGTGCCTGTTCGAGGATGGTGTGCACGTTGGTGCCGCTGAGTCCGAAGGAGGACACGCCGGCCCGGCGGGCGCGCCCGGTCTCGGGCCACTCGGCCGGCTCGGTCAGCAGCTCGATGGCGCCCGCCGACCAGTCCACGTGGGACGAGGGGGTCTCGGCGTGCAGCGTCCTCGGCAGGACGCCCTCGCGCAGCGCCATCACCATCTTGATGACGCTCGCGACGCCGGAGGCCATCTGGGTGTGGCCGATGTTGGTCTTGACCGACCCGAGCAGCAGCGGCCGCTCGCGGTCCTGGCCGTAGGTGGCCAGCAGGGCCTGGGCCTCGATCGGGTCGCCGAGCGCGGTGCCGGTGCCGTGCCCGTCGACCGCGTCGACGTCGGCGGGCGTGAGGCCGCCGTTGGCGAGGGCCTGGCGGATCACGCGCTGCTGGGAGGGGCCGTTGGGGGCGGTCAGACCGTTGGAGGCCCCGTCCTGGTTGATGGCGCTGGCGCGCACCACGGCGAGGATGTCGTGGCCGTTGCGGCGGGCGTCGGAGAGCCGCTCCAGCAGGACGAGGCCGACGCCCTCGGCGAGGGTCATGCCGTCCGCGTCGTCGGAGTACGCCTTGCAGCGGCCGTCGACGGCGAGGGCGCGCTGGCGGCTGAAGCCGATGAAGGCGTTCGGGGTGGCCATGATGCTGACGCCGCCGGCGAGCGCGAGGGAGCTCTCGCCGTTGCGCAGCGATTGGCACGCGAGGTGCATGGCGACCAGCGAGGAGGAGCAGGCGGTGTCGAGCGTGACCGCGGGGCCCTCGAAGCCGAAGAGGTAGGAGACCCGGCCGGAGAGGATGCTGGAGAGGGTGCCGGTGACCATGTGGCCCTCGGAGCCCTCGGTGGCGTTGGCGGCGCCGGTGCCGTAGTCCTGGTAGCTCGCGCCGATGAAGGTGCCGGTCGAGCTGCCCCGCAGCGAGTCGGGGTCGATGCCGGCGCCCTCGAGTGCCTCCCAGGCGGTTTCCAGCAGCAGCCGCTGCTGGGGGTCCATGGCGAGCGCCTCACGGGGGGAGATCCCGAAGAAGGAGGCGTCGAAGTCCGCGACGTCCCGCAGGAATCCGCCCTGGACGGAGTACGTCTTGCCGTGGCTGTCGGGGTCCGGGTCGTAGAGCCCCTCGGCGTCCCAGCCGCGGTCGGCGGGGAAGCCGGAGACGGCGTCGGTGCCGTTCATGACGAGGTCCCACAGCGCCTGCGCCGAGCCGACCCCGCCGGGGTAGCGGCAGCTCATCCCGACGATCGCGATCGGCTCGTCGGTGAGTGCGGCGGAGGCCGCCGGGGCGGCCGCGGCGATGCCCGTGCCCGCGATCTCGGCGCGCAGGAACTCCACGAGCGCGAGGGGGGTGGGGTAGTCGAAGACCATGGTCGTCGGCAGCCGCAGCCCGGTGATCTCCCGGAGGCGGTTGCGCAGGCCCACGGCGGTCAGCGAGTCGAAGCCGACGTCGCGGAAGGCACGCTGGTCGGACAGTGCCTCGGAAGAGGTGTAGCCGAGGACGCCCGCGGCCTCGGAGCGGACGAGCTCCAGCAGTTGGCGTTCCTGCTCGACGGCCGGGAGGGCCCGCAGCCGGGCCGCGAACTCCCCTTCGCCGCCCTTGCGCGTGCTCTGCTCGGCGGCCTCGGCCAGTCGGCGGACCTCGGGCACCTCGTCGAACAGCGTGGTGGGACGGCCGGAGGTGAACACCGGGTGGTAGGTGTCCCAGGCGACGCCCGCGATGGCGAGCACCGTCTCGTCGTCGTCCAGGGCGCGCCGCATGCCGGCCAGTGCCAGCCGGGCGTCCATGAACTCCAGGCCGCTGCCGCGGATCTGGTCGGGGTCGACCCGGCCGAGGCCGAGGTCGTCGGCCCAGATGCCCCAGTGCAGGGACGTGGCGGTCACCCCGCGGGCACGGCGGTTCTCCGCGAGCGCGCTGACGAAGGCGTTGCCCGCCACATAGGCGGCGTGCTGTCCGCTGCCCCACATGCCGGCGGCGGACGAGAAGAGGACGAAGGCGTCGAGCTCGGCGTCGTCCAGGAGCTCGTCGAGGTTCTGCGCGCCGGCGACCTTGGCGTGGACGACCTTGGCGAAGGCCTCCATGGTGGTCTCCGCCAGCGAGTGCAGCTCGATGACGGCAGCGGTGTGGATGGCCGTGCGGATGGTGTGGCCGTCGGCCTTCAGGGTGGCGATCAGTTCGGCGAGCGCGTCGCGGTCGGTGATGTCGCAGGCGACGACGGAGGCCTCGGCGCCCTGTTCGGCGAGTTCGGCCACCAGCTCGGCGGCGCCGGGGGCGTTCATGCCGCTGCGGCTGACGAGGACGAGGCGCTCGGCGCCCTGGCCCGCGAGCCACCGCGCGATGTGGGGGCCGAGGGTGCCCGTTCCGCCGGTGATCAGTGTGGTGCCCCGGGGCGACCAGGCACGGTCCGGGTTCGGTTCACCGGCCGGGGCGGGGAGCACCCGCCGGGTGAAGACGCCGGAGGCGCGGATCGCGAGCTGGTCCTCGCCGGTGGCGCCGGCGAGGGCGGCGGCCAGGCGCTGTCCGGCGCGCTCGTCGAGCGTGCCGGGCAGGTCGATCATGCCGCCCCAGCGCTGCGGGTGCTCCAGCGCGGCCGTCCAGCCCACGCCCTGCACCTGCGCCTGCACCGGGTTGGTCACCAGGTCCGAGCGACCGGTCGATACCGCGCCACGGGTCACGCACCACAGCGGCGCGTCGATACCCGCGTCACCCAGCGCCTGGACGAGCGCGACGGTCAGCGCGAGGCCGGAGGCCAGCGCCGGGTACGCGGTGCTGGGCTGTTCCGCCGCCGCCAGCACCGAGACGATGGCCGCCACGTCGGCGGCGTCCCGCAGCCGGGCCGCGAGCACCGCGCGGTCGACGCAGGAGTCGTCCAGTGTCAGTCGGCGCACCTCGGCGCCCTGGCCGCTCAGCGCGGCCACCACGTCGTCGTCCGCGATGCCCTCGGCCGTGACCACCAGCCACGTGCCCGACAGCGAAACCTGCGGCACACCGCTGAGCGGCGACCAGGCGACGCGGTAACGCCACGCGTCCAACGCGGACTGCTCACGCCGCTGGCGACGCCACGACGACAGCCCGGGCAGCACGGCGGCGAGGGACTTCTCGTCGATGTGCAGGCTCGAGGTGAGGGCGGAGACGTCCTGCTGCTCGACGGCCGCCCAGAAGGCGTCGTCGGCGGGGTCCGTCGTGGCCGCCCGGTCGGTTTCGGAGGGCACGATCCACAGGTGCTCGTGCTGGAAGGCGTAGGTGGGCAGGTCCACCCGGCGGGCACCGGCGGCGGTGAAGTCCACCGGCCATGCGACGGCCGTGCCCCGGACGAACACCTCGGCCAGCGAGGTCAGGAAGCGGCGCAGACCGCCCTCGTCACGCCGCAGCGTGCCGGTCACCAGTCCCTGGCCGGTGGCGTCGTCGAGCATGTCCTGGACGCCGACGGTCAGCACCGGGTGGGAGCTGACCTCCACGAACACCCGGTGGTTCGTGTCGAGGAGCGACTGCACGGCCGCTTCGAACTCGACGGTGTTGCGCAGGTTGCGGTGCCAGTACTCGGCGTCCATGCCGCTGGTGTCCAGCCACGCGCCGGTGACGGTGGACAGGAACGGCACGTCGGATTCGCGGGGCCGGATGGGTCCCAGTTCGGACAGCAGCTCTTCGTGGAGGTCCTCGACCTGCGCGGAGTGCGAGGCGTAGTCCACCGCGATCCGCCGCACCCGGACACCCTCGTCCGTGAGCCGCGCGGCCAGATCGTCCAGACCCTCCGGATCACCGGAGACCACCACGGAACGGGGCCCGTTGACAGCGGCGACGGACACCCGGCCCGCGAACGCCCCCAACCGCTCCTCGACCTCGGCCACCGGCAGCGCGACGGACATCATCCCACCACGACCCGCCAGCCGACGACCGATCGCCTGACTCCGCAACGCCACCACCCGCGCGCTGTCCTCCAACGACAGCGCACCCGACACCACCGCAGCGGCGATCTCACCCTGCGAGTGACCCACCACCGCGTCCGGACGCACACCGTGCGCCTGCCACAACGCCGCCAACGACACCATCATCGCGAACGACGCCGGCTGGACGACGTCGACCCGCTCCAGGGAGGGGGCGTCGGGTGCCTGGCGCAGGACGTCGGTCAGCGACCAGTCGACGAACGGGCTGAGCGCGTCGGCGCACTGGGCGATGCGCTCGGCGAAGACGGGCGACTCCTCCAGCAGGTGGGCACCCATGCCCACCCACTGCGAACCCTGACCGGGGAACACGAACACCGTCTTGCCGTCGACGTCCGCGGCACCGCGCACGACGGCGGGCGACGACGCGTCGGCGGCGACGGCCCGCAGGCCGGTCAGCAGTTCCTCGCGGTCCGTGCCGACGACGACCGCGCGGTGTTCGAACAGCGAGCGGGCCGACGTCAGGGAGAAGGCGATGTCGGCCGGGCGCCGGCCCGGTTCGGCCTCCACGGCCGACACCAGGCGCGCCGCCTGGTCCCGTACGGCGGGCGCGCTGCGCGCGGACACCACCCAGGGGAGCAGCACGTCGCGCTCGCCCGCCGGGGCGGCGGGCTCATCGGCCGCCGGCTCCTCGGTGCGCGGCGCTTCCTCCAGCACCGCGTGGGCGTTCGTGCCGCTGATGCCGAAGGACGACACCGCGCAGCGGCGCGGCCGCTCCCCCGCCGGCCATTCGACGGGCTCGGTGAGCAGCTCGACCGCACCGGCCGACCAGTCGACGTGGGAGGAGGCGTTGTCGCTGTGCAGCGACTTCGGCAGCAGGCCGTGGCGCATCGCCATGACCATCTTGATGACACCGGCGACGCCGGAGGCCGACTGGGTGTGGCCGATGTTGGACTTGACCGAGCCGAGCAGCAGCGGCCGGTCCGCGTCGCGGTCGCGGCCGTAGGTGACCTGGAGGGCCTGGGCCTCGATGGGGTCTCCGAGCGGGGTGCCGGTGCCGTGCGCCTCCACCGCGTCGACGTCCGAGGGGGACAGTCGCGCGTTGGCGAGGGCCTGGCGGATGACGCGCTGCTGGGAGGGGCCGTTGGGGGCGGTCAGCCCGTTGGAGGCGCCGTCCTGGTTGATGGCGCTGCCACGGACGACCGCGAGCACGGGGTGGCCGTTGCGGCGGGCGTCGGAGAGCCGCTCGACGAGCAGGATGCCGACGCCCTCGGCGAGCGCGAAGCCGTCCGCCTCCTCGGCGAACGCCTTGGACCGGCCGTCGGTGGCCAGGGCCCGCTGGCGGCTGAAGGCCACGAACGGGTCGGTGGTCGTCATGACCGTGACACCGCCCGCGACCGCGAGGGTGGTCTCGCCGTTGCGCAGCGACTGGCAGGCCAGGTGCAGGGCGACCAGCGAGGACGAGCAGGCCGTGTCGACGGTGACGGCGGGGCCTTCCAGGCCGAAGACGTAGGACACCCGGCCGGAGAGGACGCTCGGCTGGCTGCCGGTGACCATGTGGCCCTCGGAGCCGGGCTCGGCGCCACCGCGCCCGTACTCCTGGTAGCTGGAACCGATGAAGGTGCCGGTCAGGCTGGAGCGCAGCGACGCGGGGTCGATGCCGGCCCGCTCGACGGCCTCCCAGGTGGTCTCCAGCAGCAGTCGCTGCTGCGGATCCATGCCCAGCGCCTCGCGCGGTGAGATCCCGAAGAACGCGGGGTCGAACTCGCCCGCCTCGTGCAGGAACCCACCCTGCGTCGTGTAGGTCGTGCCGGCCCGGTCGGGGTCCGGGTCGTAGAGGCCGGTGGTGTCCCAGCCTCGGTTGGCGGGGAACTCCGAGATGGCGTCCACACCGTCCGCGACGAGCCGCCACAGCTGTTCGGGCGAGGAGACCCCGCCCGGGTAGCGGCAGCTCATGCCGATGATCGCGATCGGTTCGTCGTCGGCCGCCGCCGAGGTGGCGACCGGGCCGGCCACGTCGATGCCGGCGCCGAGGATCTCGGCGCCCAGGTATCGCGCCAGGGCGAGCGGGGTGGGGTAGTCGAAGACCATGGTGGCCGGCAGGGTGAGGCCGGTGACCGTGCCGAGGCGCTTGCGCAGCTCCACGGCGGTCAGCGAGTCGAAACCGGCCTCGCGGAAGGCTCGTTGCTCGGGGACGGAGTCCGCCGAACCGTGGCCGAGGACCGCGGCGGCCTCGTCGCGAACGAGGTCCACCAGGAGCCGCTCCCGCTCCTCCTCGCCCAGGGCGCGGACGCGTGCGGCGTACTCGGAGGCGGCGCCGTTCTCGTGCTCGGTGCTCAGCTGGAGGGCGCGGATCTCGGGCAGGTCGGCGAGCAGCGCGCTGGGGCGCATCGAGGCGAAGAGCGGGAAGTAGCGCTTCCAGTCGACGTCGGCGACGGTGACGGTGACGTCCCCCTGCACGACCGCGCGCCGCAGTTCGGTCATGGCGGACCGCGGGGTGAGGAAGCCCAGGCCCTGGCGGACCAGGCTGTCGGAGATGGCGTCGTCGACGGCCATGCCGGCCTCGGCCCACGGGCCCCAGGCCACACAGGTCGCGGCCAGTCCGTGGGCGCGGCGGTGCTCGGCCAGGGCGTCGAGGTAGGCGTTGGCCGCACCGTAGGCGCTCTGGCCGCCGCTGCCCCACACACCGGCGATCGAGCCGAAGAGGACGAAGAGGTCGAGTTCGCGGTCCCCGAGCAGGGCGTGGAGGTTGGCCGCACCCGCGGCCTTGGCCGACGTCAGCTCGGCGAAGGCGGTGACGGGGGTCTGCTCCAGGGGCGCGGCCTGGCCGACGCCCGCGGTGTGTACGACACCGGTCAGCGGCAGCTCGTCGGGGATGTCCGCGAGCACGGCGGCCAGCGCGTCGCGGTCGGCGACGTCGCAGGCGACGATCTCGACGCGGGAGCCCAGCGCCTGAAGTTCGGCGCGGAGTCCGTCCGCGCCGGGGGCGCCGGGGCCGCGGCGGCTGGTGAGCACCAGGTTCTCGGCGCCGCTGCGGGCGAGCCAGCGGGCGACGTCGGCGCCGAGCGCCCCGGTGCCGCCGGTGATGAGCACGGTGCCGCGGGCGGTGAAGGCGGTCTCGGCGGGCAGGTCCTGGACAACGGCGCGGGCGAGGCGGCGGCCGGAGAGGCCGGAGGCACGGACCGCCACCTGGTCCTCGCCGTCGAGGCCGGCCAGGACGCCCAGCAGGCGCTGTACGACGTGCTGGTCGAGCACCTCGGGCAGGTCGACGAGTCCGCCCCAGCCGCGCGGGTACTCCAGGGCGGCGACGCGGCCGAGGCCCCACGCGGCGGCCTGGGCGGGCCGGGTGACGGGGTCGGCGGGGCCGGTCGACACGGCACCGCGGGTGGCGGTCCACAGCCGGGCACCGAGCCCGGTGTCGCCGAGTGCCTGGGTGAGGGCGACCGTCAGGGCGAGTCCGGTGGTGAGCGGCGGGCAGGCCGTGCTCGGGCGCTCGTCGAGCGGGAGGAGGGACAGGACGCCCGTGAGGCCCTCGGCGCCCGGGACGGCGGTGAGCCGCTCGGCGAGGACGCCCCGGTCGGCGCACGCGTCGTCGAGCACCAGGGAACGGGCCCGCGTGCCGTGGGTGTTCAGCGCGGCGAGCAGGGTGTCGTGGAGAGCGGCGTCCATCCCGTCGGTGGTGACGAGCAGCCAGCTGCCGTCCGCCGCGGGGGCGGCGGCCGCGCGCAGCCGGGTCCACTCGACGCGGTAGCGCCAGGTGTCGAGGAGGGCCTTCTCCTGGTTGCCCTGACGCCAGGAGGACAGGGCGGGCAGCAGCGAGCCGAGCGAGGAGACCTGGTCGTCCGCGAGGCCCAGGATCGTGGCCAGTTCATCGGCGTCGCCCCGCTCCACGGCGGCCCACAGCCGCTGGTGCGCGGGATCGGCGGACGCGTCGGCGGTCACCGGGGACAGGCCTTGCGGCCAGTAGAACTCGTGCTGGAAGGCGTACGTCGGCAGGTCCACCCGGTGGACGTCGAAGCCCGCGAAGAAGGCGGACCAGTCCACGCTCACGCCGTGCACCTGCAGGCGCGCCAGCGCCGCCGTGACGGTCTGCTCCTCGGAGCGGTCGGCGCGCAGCACGGGGACGAGCAGGGCGCCGTGTTCGTCGCCGAGGGTGTCCTGTGCCATGGCGGACAGCACACCGTCGGGGCCGAGTTCCAGATAGGTGGTCACGCCCGCGTCGCGCAGGGTGCGGACGCCGTCGGCGAAGCGGACGGCGCCGCGTACGTGCCGGGTCCAGTAGTCGGGGGAGCGCAGCTCCTCCTCGGTGGCGAGCCGCCCGGTGAGGTTCGACACCAGCGGGATGGCGGGTGCCGCGTAGGTCAGGCCCTCGGCGACGCGCCGGAAGTCGTCCAGCATCGCGTCCATGCGGGGCGAGTGGAAGGCATGGCTCACCCGCAGCCGCTTGGTCTTGCGTCCCTCCGCCGCGAGACGGTCGGCGATCTCCTGAACCGCGTCCTCGTCGCCGGCGACGACGACCGACGTCGGCCCGTTGACGGCGGCGATCGACACCCCGTCGGTCAGATGCGGCAGGATCTCTTCCTCGGTGGCCTGGACGGCCACCATGGCGCCACCGGCCGGCAGCGCCTCCATGAGTCCGGCCCGGGCGGCGACCAGCGCGCAGGCGTCGGTGAGGGTCAGGACGCCCGCGACGTGCGCGGCGGTGAGTTCGCCGATGGAGTGCCCGGTGACGTAGTCGGGGGTGACGCCCCAGGACGCCACGAGGCGGAACAGCGCCACCTCGATGGCGAAGAGGGCGGGCTGGGTCCAGCCCGTACGGTCCAGGAGGGCGCCGTCGGCCGAGTCCGCGGCGGCGAAGAGCACCTCGCGCAGCGGGCGGTCCAGATGGGCCTCCAGACGCGGGGTCAGTTCGGTCAGGACCGCGTCGAGGGCCTCGGCGAAGACGGGGAAGCGCTCGTACAGTTCACGGCCCATGCCGAGGCGCTGCGCGCCCTGGCCGGCGAAGAGGAACGCCGTCCTGCCGGGGTGGGCGGTCTCGCCCTCGACGAGGTGGGCGTCGGGCCGGTCGGCGGCCAGGGCGGCGAGCGCGCGCAGCAGCGCGTCGCGGTCGCCCGCCACCGCGGCGGCGCGCTGGTCGAAGCGGGAGCGGGTGGTCAGCAGGGAGTGCGCGACGTCGGCGGGGTCCAGCTCGGGGCGCGCCTCGACGTAGGACCGCAGCCGTGCCGCCTGCGCCCGGAGGGCGTCGCGGGTACGGCCGGAGATCAGCCACGGGACGACGGCTGTGGCCTTCGGGGCGGCCGGGGCGGTCCGCTCGGGAGCGGGGGCCGGGGGCTGCTCGATGATGGTGTGGACGTTGGTGCCGCTGATACCGAAGGAGGAGATGCCCGCCCGGCGGGGGCGGCCGGTCTCGGGCCACGCGGTCTGCTCGGTGAGCAGCTCGACGGCTCCCTCGGTCCAGTCGACCTTGCTGGAGGGGGCGTCGACGTGCAGGGTGCGCGGCAGGACGCCGTGGCGCATCGCCATGATCATCTTGATGACACCGGCGACACCGGCGGCGGCCTGGGTGTGGCCGATGTTGGACTTGACCGAGCCGAGCAGCAGCGGCCGGGTCTCGTCCCGGTCACGCCCGTACGTGGCCAGCAGGGCCTGGGCCTCGATCGGGTCGCCGAGGGTGGTGCCGGTGCCGTGGGCCTCGACGGCGTCGACGTCGGCGGGCGAGAGTCCGCCGCTGGCGAGGGCCTGGCGGATGACGCGCTGCTGGGAGGGGCCGTTGGGGGCGGTCAGCCCGTTGGAGGCGCCGTCCTGGTTGATGGCGCTGCCACGGACGACCGCGAGGACCGGGTGGCCGTTGCGGCGGGCGTCGGAGAGCCGCTCGACGACGAGCACACCGACGCCCTCGGACCAGCCGACGCCGTCGGCCGCGTCGGAGAACGCCTTGCAGCGGCCGTCCGCGGACAGCCCGCGCTGCTTGGAGAACTCGACGAACACGGACGGCGTCGACATGACCGTCACACCGCCGGCCAGCGCCAGCGAGCACTCGCCCGCCCGCAGGGCCTGAGCGGCCAGGTGCAGGGTCACCAGCGACGACGAGCAGGCCGTGTCGACGGTGACGGCCGGGCCTTCCAGCCCGAAGGTGTAGGAGACACGGCCCGAGACCAGGCTCGGGGAGGTGCCGCTGCCCTGGAAGCCCTCGAAGTCACCCCCGGCGAGTACGGCGCTGTAGTCGCTGTACATCACACCGGCGAAGACACCGGTCTGACTGCCGCGCAGGCTCACCGGGTCGATCCCGGCGCGCTCGACGGCCTCCCAGGAGGCCTCCAGCAGCAGGCGCTGCTGCGAGTCGGTGGCGAGCGCCTCACGCGGGCTCATGCCGAAGAAGGCGGGGTCGAACTCGCCCGCGTCGTGCAGGAAGCCGCCCGAGCGGGTGTAGGCGGTGCCGGGGTGGTCGGGGTCGGGGTGGTAGAGGCCGTCGACGTCCCAGCCACGGTTGGCGGGGAAACCGGAGACCGCGTCGGTGCCCTCGGTGACGAGCCGCCACAGGTCCTCCGGCGAGGTCACCCCGCCCGGGTAGCGGCAGGCCATGCCCACGATCACGATCGGGTCGTCGGTGTCCACGGCCCGCGCGGCGGGCGCGGTGACGGCGGCCTGTGAGCCGAGCAGCTCGCCCCGGACGTACCCGGCCAGGGTGCGCACGCTCGGGTAGTCGAAGACGAGGGTGGCGGGCAGCCGGAGCCCCGTCACGGTGTTCAGTCGGTTGCGCAGCTCGACCGCGGTCAGCGAGTCGAAGCCGAGGTCGCGGAACGGGCGGGCGACGTCGATCTCCTCGGCGTCGGCGTGCCCGAGCACCAGGGCGACCTGACCGCGCACCAGGTCCAGCAGGGCCTCGTCACGGTCGGCGTCCGCCAGCCGTCCCAGGCGCTGCACGAGGCCGGTGGCCGTGCTCGATCCGGCCACGGCGGCGCGCCGGGCGCGGGTACGGATGAGGCCGCGCAGCAGGGGCGGCACGTCGCCGCTCGCGCGGAACGCGGGCAGGTCGAGCCGGACCGGCAGGACGACGGGCTCGTCGGTGGCCAGGGCCGCGTCGAACAGCGCCACGCCCTGCTCGGCCGTCAGCGCCGGCATGCCCGCGCGGGCCAGCCGCTGGAGGTCGGCGTCGCCGAGCGTGCCGGTCATGCCGCCGGACTGGTCCCAAGGGCCCCACACCAGGGAGATGCCGGGCAGGCCCTCGTCACGGCGCCGCTGCATGAGGGCGTCGAGGAAGGCGTTGCCGGCCGCGTAGTTGCCCTGGCCGGCACCGCCGAAGGTGCCGGCGACGGAGGAGAACACCACGAAGGCGGTCAGGTCCGCGTCGCGCGTCAGCTCGTGCAGGTTCCACACCGCGTCGACCTTCGGGCGCAGCACCGCGTCGACGCGCTCGGGCGTCAGGGACGCGATGACCCCGTCGTCGAGGACCCCCGCCGCGTGCACCACGGCGGTGACCGGGTGCCGATCCAGCAGCCCGGCGAGACCGTCGCGGTCGGCGATGTCGCACGCGGCCACCACGGCCTCGGCACCCAGCCCCGCCAGCTCCGCGACCAGGTCGTCCACACCCTCGGCAGCCAGACCCCGACGGCTCACCAACAGCAGCCTTCGCACCCCGTGTCCGGTCACCAGGTGCCGTGCCACAAGCGCGCCCAGGCCGCTGGTGCCGCCGGTGACGAGCACGCGGCCCTCGGCGTCCCAGACGGGCCTCTCGGAGACAGCGTCCGCTACGGACACCCGGGCCAGGCGCGCGGCCTTGAGCTCGCCCGCGCGCACGGCCAGCTGCGGCTCGTCGGAGGCCAGCGCCCGCGTGAGCGCGGCGGCGAAGGCGTCGCCCCCGGCCTCCGTCCCCAGGTCCAGGTCCAGGTCCAGCAGCCCGAAGCAGCCGGGGTTCTCCGTCTGTGCCGAGCGCACCAGACCCCATACCGCTGCCGCGGCGGGGTCGGCGCCGCCCAGTGCGCCCCGGGTGACGAACACCAGGCGCGAGCCGACGAACCGCTCGTCGGCCAGCCAGTCCTGCAGGTGGCCGAGGGTCCGGGAGACCAGCGTGTGCGCGGAGCCGACGGCCTGGTCACCACTCTCACCGGCGGCGGGGATCAGCACCACGGCGGGTATCGCCGTGTCGGGGGTCGTCAAGGACGCCAGGTCCTGGAGGAGCACCGCGTCCGGCAGGGCGTCGGCCAGGCCGAAGACATCGGAGCCCACCAGGGCCACCGACTCCGGCGCGGCCGTCTCGGCCCGTACCGGCGCCCAGTCCAGGCGGAAGAGCGCGTCCCGAGCGGCCCCGGCATCGCCGAGGCGCTGCTCCGAGACCGGGCGCAGCACCAGGGAGTCGACGGAGGCGACCGGCTCGCCGGAGGTGTCGGCGACGGCGATCGAGACCGTGCCCTCACCGGCCGGGGCGAGCCGGACCCGCAGTGCCGTGGCGCCGGTGGCGTGCAGCGACACGCCCTCCCACGAGAACGGCAGCCCGCCCTGGCCCTGCGCGCCGAGGTCGGTGAACCCGGCCGCGTGCAGCGCCGAGTCCAGCAGCGCGGGGTGGAGGCCGAAGGCGCCCGCGTCGGCCTCGCCGACCTCGGGCAGGCTCACCTCGGCGTACACCTCGCCGCCGAGCCGCCAGGCGGCCCGCAGGCCCTGGAACGTGGCGCCATAGCCGAACCCGTCCTCCGCGAGGCGGTCGTAGTGACCGTCGAGCGACACCGGCTCGGCCCCCGCCGGCGGCCATACGGCCGCGTCGAAGGGCACGTGGTGCTCGCCGGCGGTGAGCACACCGGTGGCGTGCTGCGTCCACGGCAGCTCGTCGGCGCCGTCCGGGCGGGAGTAGATGTTGAGGGTGCGGCGGCCGGTCTCGTCGGGGCTGCCGATCCACAACTGCACCTGGATGCCGCCCTGTTCGGGCAGGGTCAGCGGGGCGGCGAGGGTCAGCTCCTCGATCCGGTCGCAGCCGACCTCGTCGCCGGCGCGGATCGCCAGCTCCAGGAAGGCGGTGCCGGGCAGCAGCACCGTGCCGCGTACGGCGTGGTCGGCGAGCCAGGGGTGGGAGTGCAGCGACAGCCGGCCGGTGAGCAGGGCGCCGTCGGAGTCGGCGAGGGAGACCGCCGCGGACAGCAGCGGGTGGTGGGCCACGCCGAGTCCCGCGGCGCGCAGGTCGCCGGACTGGCCGGGGTTGTCCTTGGGCCAGTACCGCCGCCGCTGGAAAGCATAGGTCGGCAGGTCGACGCGGCGTGCTCCGGTGCCCTCGAAGTAGGCGTCCCAGGTCACGGGAACGCCTCGGGTGTGAAGACCGGCGAGACCGGTGGTCGCGGCCTGCACCTCGGGGCGGCCGGCGCGCAGCAGGGGCAGGGCGGCGCGGTCGTCGGCGCCGGCCTCGTCCAGGCAGCTCTGGGCCATGGCGGCGAGCACGCCGTCGGGGCCGAGCTCCAGGAAGGTGGTGACCCCGTGGTCGCGCAGCCAGTCGACGCCGTCGGCGAAGCGGACGGCCCGGCGGACGTGGTCGACCCAGTAGTCGGTGGAGGTGACCTGTGCGACGGTCACGGGCTCGCCGGTCAGGTTCGACACGAACGGCATCAGCGGGGCCTGGAGGGTCAGCCCGGACACCACCGCGCGGAACTCGTCGAGCATCGGCTCCATGAGCGGCGAGTGGAAGGCGTGGGAGACGCGCAGCCGTTTGGTCTTGCGGCCGTCGGCCTCCAGGCGGGCGACGATGTCGGCGAGCGCGTCCTCGGCGCCGGCGATGACGACGGCGCCCGGGCCGTTGACCGCGGCGACGGACACCCGGTCGGCCGACTGCTCGGCCAGCAGCGGCAGGACCTCGTCCTCGGTGGCCTGGACGGCCACCATGGCGCCACCGGCCGGCAGTGCCTGCATGAGCTTGCCGCGGGCGGCGACCAGGGCGGCCGCGTCGCTGAGCGACAGCACCCCGGCGACGTGGGCGGCGACGACCTCGCCGATGGAGTGACCGGCGAGGAAGTCGGGCTTGACACCCCACGACCGGGTCAGCCGGAAGAGGGCGACCTCGACGGCGAACAGGGCGGGCTGGGCGTACGCGGTGCGCTCCAGCTCCTCCTCCCGCTCGCCCCACATGACGTCGCGCAGCGACCCGTCCAGGTGGGGGTCCAGTGCGGCGAGGGCCTCGTCGAGCGCCGCGGCGAAGACGGGGAACCGCTCGTACAACTCGCGTCCCATGCCGAGGCGTTGGCTGCCCTGCCCGGAGAAGAGGAAGGCGAGCTTGCCCTCGCCCTGGGTGGTGCCCTGGACGCAGCCGGGCGCCGGGCGGTCCTCGGCCAGGGCGGTCAGACCGGCGACGACGTCGTCGTGTCCGGCGGCGACGAGGACGGCGCGGTGCTCGAGGCCGGCGCGCGAGGTGGCCAGCGAGTACGCGGTGTCGAGGACGGCGGGCCGGGGGTCGGCGGTCAGGGCGGACAGCAGTCGTCCGGCCTGGGCCCGCAGGGCCTCGCGGGTGCGGCCGGAGACCGTCACGGGCACGACGCCCGGGGCGACGGTGACGGCCGCCGCGCCCTCGGCCTCGTGCGCGGGCTCGGGCTCCGGTGCCTGCTCGACGATGGTGTGGGCGTTGGTGCCGCTGATACCGAAGGAGGAGACGGCGGCCCGCATCGGCCGTCCGGTCTCGGGCCAGGCGGTGTTCTCGGTGAGGAGCCGGACGGCGCCCTCGGACCAGTCCACGTGGGACGAGGGGGCGTCGACCATCAAGGTCTTGGGCAGGACGCCGTGGCGCATGGCCATGACCATCTTGATGACACCGGCGACACCGGCGGCGGCCTGGGTGTGGCTGATGTTCGACTTGACCGAACCGAGCAGCAGCGGTCGGCTCTCGTCGCGGCCCCGGCCGTACGTGGCGAGCAGCGCCTGGGCCTCGACGGGGTCGCCCAGCGTGGTGCCCGTGCCGTGGGCCTCGACGACGTCGACCTCGTCGGCCGACAGCCGGGCGTTGACCAGTGCCTGCTGGATGACCGCTTGCTGGGAGGGGCCGTTCGGGGCGGTCAGACCGTTGGACGCGCCGTCCTGGTTGACGGCCGAGCCGCGCACCACGGCGAGGATCTCGTGCCCGTTGCGCTGGGCGTCGGAGAGCCGCTCCAGCACCAGCACACCGACGCCCTCCGCCCAGCCGGTGCCGTCGGCGGAGTCGGCGAAGGAACGGCAGCGACCGTCGGCGGACAGCCCGCCCTGGCGGCTGAACTCGACGAACGTCGTGGGGCTCGCCATGACCGTGACACCGCCGGCCAGCGCCAGCGAGCACTCGCCCGCGCGCAGCGCCTGGGCGGCGAGGTGGAGGGCCACGAGTGAGGAGGAGCAGGCGGTGTCGACGGTCACGGCGGGACCGACGGCACCGAAGACGTAGGAGATACGGCCGGACAGCACGCTGCCGGTGTTGCCGGTGAGCTGGAAACCCTCGACCCCGTCGGCGGGGCCGACGCGGTAGTCCTGGGCCATCGCACCCATGAAGACACCGGTGCGGGTGCCCCGGATGGAGGTGGGATCGATGCCGGCCCGCTCGAAGGCCTCCCAGGACGACTCCAGCAGCACGCGCTGCTGCGGGTCCATGGCCACCGCCTCGCGCGGGGAGATCCCGAAGAAGCCGGTGTCGAACTCGGCCGCGTCGTGCAGGAAGCCACCGGAGTTCGTCTGGGAGACGGCGAGGGCCTCGGGGTCCCAGCCACGGTCCGTGGGGAAGTCGGTGATGCCGTTCCCGCCGGACTCGACCATCCGCCACAGGTCCTCCGGGCTGGCCACACCGCCCGGGTAGCGGCAGGTCATGCCGATGATGGCGATGGGCTCCTGGGAGGCCGCCTCGAGGTCCTGCACCCGCTGCCGTGTCCGTCGGAGATCGGCTGTCGCTCGCTTGAGGTAGTCCCGGAGCTTCTGTTCGTTGTCCATCTCAACTCAACCAATCTCGACAGCCAGTGGCCGAACCTGAATCGCGCCGCCCGAACGTCACCCGGCAGGCACGTCTTGGCCCGGGGCGACGAGACTCGCGGCATCCGCGTCCGCGGAATGCCATGAGGCGAGTCTCGTCGGGACGTCGGCAAGAAATCCCTAGTTCTGCGCGGTGCTTCGTCCGCGACGACGCGGCGGGACGCGGGTACGCGTCACGCCGCGTCGGATTCTTGACGCCTCTTGTCTGTTGCTTGTCTGTTACTTGTCTGCTGCCGGGCTGCTGCCGGCCCGTGCCGGTACCGAGCCGGCGCGATGTGCCGCTGTTACCAGCTGCCGGCCAGCAGGAGGTCCCCGTACTCGTGCTCACGGGAGACCTGCTGGAGGTCGGACTCGACCATCATGTGCATCAGCTGCGGGAAGTCGACGGTCGGCTCCCAGCCCAGCTCGGTGCGGACCCGCTGGGTGTCCGCGCACAGCACCTCCACCTCGGCCGGACGCACCAGGGCGGGGTCGACGCAGACGTAGTCCTTCCAGTCGAGGTCCACGTGCTCGAAGGCATAGCGCACCGCGTCCCGGACCGTGTGCATCTGGCCGGTGCCCACCACGTAGTCGGTCGGCTCCTCCTGCTGGAGCATGAGGTGCATCGCCCGGACGTAGTCGCCGGCGAAGCCCCAGTCACGCACCGCGTCGAGGTTGCCGAGGTCCAGCTTCTTCTGGTGGCCCAGCTTGATGCGGGCGGCCGCCAGCGAGATCTTCCGGGTCACGAACTCCGCGCCACGGCGCGGGGACTCGTGGTTGAAGAGCATCCCGGACACCGCGTACATCCCGAAGGACTCACGGTAGTTCTTCGTGATGAAGTGCCCGTACGTCTTCGCGACGCCGTACGGGCTGCGGGGGTGGAACCTGGTGGTCTCGCTCTGCGGAGTCTCGGCGGCCTTGCCGAACATCTCCGAGGACGACGCCTGGTAGAAACGGATCTGGCCGCCGCCGGCGTGGCGGGAGCCGTTCAGTCCGCTCACCATGCGGATGGCTTCGAGCATCCGCAGCACACCCATGCCGTTGATCTCGGTGACGAGTTCGGCCTGCTGCCATGACATCGGCACAAAGGAAATCGCGCCGAGGTTGTACACCTCGTCCGGCTGCACCGTGTCCACGGCCGAAACGAGACTTGCCTGATCCATGAGATCGCCGTCCACGAACGACAAATCGGAGACCAGACGGCTCACCCGCGATTTCCGCGGATTGGCCTGTCCCCTGATCAATCCCCATACCTGGTAACCCTGCGACAGCAGGTGTTCCGCCAGGTAAGAACCGTCCTGTCCGGTGATCCCAGTGATCAACGCGCGCCTGGACATGTCATCCCCTTCTCTCCCCCGGACAGACCGCCCCCACGCAGAGCTGTCCCACCACGGGAGCGGAACATGCGAAAGTCCGACGATGAACGCACCGGAAGAATGACCGGTCGATGAACTGGCACCGAATGCGCTTCTGTCCGGCCGATATATGCGACCGCACGCTCGCAGTCGCCCGACGGCAGTGTCAAGAAAATGCCGACACACTAGGGAATTTGCGAGACTCGGCCCCGTGGGCACCCCGTCGGCCGACGCCCGGGAGCGTCCCACCGCGTGAACACTAGGGATTCTCCTGTGCGTTGTGCGGTGGACTGGGCGGGTCGGCGGTCCGCCGGCCCTGCCGTCCGGAGAGTTCGGTGCTGATCAGACTCCTGCGTGCCCGCCTGCGCCCCTACGGCCGCTCCGTCACCCTTCTCGTGCTGCTGCAACTGGTGCAGGTCACGGCCACGTTGCTGCTGCCCATGTTCGGTGCCGCGGTCATCGACAACGGCGTGGTCAAGGCCGATACCGATTACATCTGGCGGACCGGCGCCGTCATGCTCGTCGTGGCCATAGCGCAGATCGCCTGCGCGATCGGCGCGGTGCACCTCGGCTCCCGCACCTCGATGGCCCTCGGCCGCGATCTGCGCTCCGCGGTCTTCCGCCGGGTGCTGGACTTCTCCGCCCGCGAGGTGGGCCGGTTCGGCACCCCTTCGCTGATCACCAGAACGGTCAATGACGTCCAGCAGGTCCAGGCACTCGCCCAGTCGGCCTTCGGGATCGCGGTGTCGGCACCCATCATGTGCGTCGGCAGTGTGCTGCTGGCGCTGCGTCAGGACGTGCCGCTGTCGATGTTCCTGGTGGCGATCGTCGTGGTGATCGCCGGTACCTTCACCCTCATCCTGACCCGGATGAGCCCGTGGTACGACCTGATGCAACAGCGCGTCGACCAGGTCAACCGGATGCTGCGCGAGCAGATCACCGGGGTGCGGGTGGTACGGGCCTTCGTGCGCGACACCCACGAACGCGAGCGGTTCACCCGGACGAACGCCGAGATGACCGCGCTGTCGCTGCGCGTCGCCCGGCTGATAGCGGCGATGTTCCCCCTCGTCATGATGGTGATGAACGCCTTCATGGTGGGGCTGATCTGGTTCGGCGCCCGCCGTATCGAGGCCGGGTCGATGCAGCTCGGCTCGCTGAGCGCCTTCCTGAGCTACCTCGGTCTGATCCTCATGTCCGTCGTGATGGTGACGTTCGTCTTCCTGGCCGCACCGCGCGCGAAGGTGTCCGCCGAACGCATCCAGGAGGTGCTCGACACCGAGCCCAGCGTCAAGGCTCCCGCGAGCCCGGTCCACACCGGCACGGACACCGGCCGGCTGGAGCTGCGCGCGGTGGAGTTCCGCTATCCGGGTGCGGAGGAGCCGGTGCTGCGGGACATCGACCTCACGGCCGGGCCCGGGGAGACGGTGGCGATCCTCGGCAGCACGGGCAGCGGCAAGACGACTCTGCTGAACGTGCTGCTGCGGCTCTTCGACCGCACGGGCGGTTCGGTCCTGGTGGGCGGCGTCGACGTGCGCGCGTACGACGCCGACGCCCTCTCCCGCACCGTCGGCTTCGTTCCCCAGAAGCCCTATCTCTTCTCCGGCACCGTGGCGAGCAATCTGCGGTTCGGCAACCCCGGGGCCACCGACGAGGAGCTGTGGCGCGCCCTGGAGATCGTCCAGGCCCGGGAATTCGTCGAGCGCATGCCCGGGGGGCTGGGCGCGCGGATCGCCCAGGGCGGCACCAACCTCTCGGGCGGGCAGCGACAGCGGCTGTCCATCGCGCGCACCCTGGTGCGCCGGCCCGACGTCTATCTCTTCGACGACTGTTTCTCCGCGCTCGACTACGCCACGGACGCGGCGCTGCGGGCGGCCCTCGCCCCCGAGATCTCCGGGGCGACGGTGGTCGTCGTCGCCCAGCGGGTCAGCACGGTCCGGCACGCCGACCGCATCGTGGTCCTCGACGCCGGGCGCGTCGTGGGCACCGGCACCCACGAGGAGCTGATGCGCGACAGCGCGACGTACCGCGAGATCGCGCTCTCCCAGCTCACCAGCGAGGAGGCCGCCGGTGCGACGACACAGCCGTGAGCCCGGCGGGAGCGCCGCCGCGCTCGTACGCCGGCCGTCGCACCGACTCCCCGGAACCCACAGGAAAGGCGGGGCGGCATGACTCCCCCGGTCAAGGTCGGCGCGGCACCGGACACACCACCGCGGGAGCCCGAAGCCGTCCCGGACGGGGAGCAGCGCACCCCGCCGGAGAGCACCGAGCCGTCGGAGAAGGCACGCGACCCGCGCGGTACGGTCCGCCGGGTGCTGGGGCTGCTCCGCCCGCAGCGCGGCCGGGTCGCCGTGCTGCTCGGCCTCGGGATCGTCGGTGTCACGCTCAACGCCCTCGGTCCGAAGCTCCTCGGTGATGCCACGGACCTGGTGTTCGCCGGTGTCGTCGGCAAGCAGGTGTCCAGCGGGGAGTCCAAGGCCGCCGTCGTCGAGCGGTTGCGCGCCGAGGGCCACGACTCGCTCGCCAATGTCTTCAGCACGGTGGATGTGGTGCCCGGTCAGGGCATCGATTTCGACGGGGTCGGACGACTGCTGTTGGTGGTCCTCGCGCTGTACGCCGCGGCGTCGCTGTTCACGCTTCTGCAGGGGTGGCTGGCCACGGCCGTCGTCCAGCGGGTCGTGTTCGATCTGCGCGAGAGGGTGGAGGCAAAGCTCGCGCGTCTGCCGCTCAGCTACTTCGACCGCAATCCGCCGGGCGAGGTGCTGAGCCGGGTCACCAACGACGTCGACAACCTCCAGCAGACCCTCCAGCAGTCACTGAGCCAGCTGATCACCGCGGTGTTCTCCACGCTGAGCATGCTGGTCCTGATGTTCGTGATCTCACCGCTGCTGGCCCTGATCATGCTGATCGGCGTGCCCGTGTCGGCGCTGCTGGCCACGTTGATCGTCAAACGGGCGCAGCCGCAGTTCGCCGCGCAGTGGGCGGCCACCGGGACGCTCAACGCCCATGTCGAGGAGATGTACAGCGGACACTCGCTGGTGAAGGGCTTCGGCAGGCGGGAGCTCGCGGAGCGGGCCTTCGACGAGCACAACGAGGCGATGTACCGCGCGGGCGCGAAGGCGCAGTCCGTCTCGGGCACCATCGAACCGTCGATGATGTTCGTCGCCAACCTCAGCTATATCGTCGTGGCCGTCGTCGGCGCGCTGCGGGTCGTGAGCGGGTCGCTGTCGATCGGTGAGGTGCAGGCCTTCATCCTGTATTCCGGCGGCTTCAGCCGGCCGATCGTCGAGGCGGCGAGCGTCGCGGGCCGGCTGCAGTCGGGCGCGGCGTCCGCCGAGCGGGTCTTCGCGCTGCTCGACGCGGACGAGCAGGGGCCCGACCCGCGGCGGCCCGTGCGGCCCGAACGGGTCGAGGGGCATGTGGAGTTCGAGCGGGTGTCGTTCGCCTACACCCCGGGCACTCCGCTGATCGAGGACCTGTCGCTCACCGTGCGGCCCGGCCAGACCGTGGCGATCGTCGGTCCGACCGGGGCGGGCAAGACCACGCTGGGCAATCTCCTCATGCGCTTCTACGAGCTCGACGGCGGCCGCATCCTGCTGGACGGCACGGACATCGCCGGGATGACCCGCGAGGAACTGCGCGCGAACATCGGTCTGGTCCTGCAGGACGCCTGGCTGTTCGGCGGCACGATCGCCGAGAACATCGCGTACGGGCGCCCCGAGGCGACCCGCGAGGAGATCGTGGCCGCGGCGCGCGCCACCTGTGTGGACCGGTTCGTGCGGACCCTGCCCGACGCGTACGACACCGTGCTCGACGACGAGACCTCCAGCGTCAGCGCCGGTGAGAAGCAACTGATCACGGTGGCGCGGGCGTTCCTGACCGGGCCGGCGATCCTGGTGCTGGACGAGGCGACGAGTTCGGTCGACACCCGTACGGAGGTCCTCATCCAGCGGGCGCTGAACTCGCTGCGCGCGGGCCGCACCAGCTTCGTCATCGCGCACCGGCTGTCGACCATCCGGGACGCCGACGTCATCGTCGTCATGGAGGCCGGGCGGATCATCGAGCGGGGCACGCACGAGGAACTGATCCAGAACGCGGGCACCTACGCCCGGATGTACGCCTCCCGCACCCTGGTGCCGGGGCAGGAGCCGGGAGAGCAGGGGGAGCCGGCCGGTCAGGCCTGACCGGTCTCGATGCGGCTGATCCTGCCGTCCGTCGTGTCGAACCTCCAGGCGGTGCGCATCTCGCCCCAGGTGTCGTTGCGGAAGTCGGCGATCAGCGAGAGGCCGCCGTCCGACTCGGACCGCACGTCGATGTGGCCCCCGGAGCTGAAGATCTCCTTGTCGATCCACTGGCGCAGATCGCGGTCGGAGCCGTCGTCGGACAGGGTCGCGTCGTCGGTCAGCAGCGACAGGAAGCCCTCCCGGTCGCCGGTGTTGATCGCGAGGGCGAAGGATCTCACCAGGGGGTCGCTGAGGTTCTGGGGGGCGATGGTCATCGCGGGCTGCTCCTCGGTCGTTCCGGGCGGATGTCCCGAACGGTAGCCACGGGGTGCGGTTCCGGCCACGGGACCACGCCCACCCCGGTCGCAAGATCGTTAAGCGGGGTGATCGCCGTATTCACCTTATTGAGGGGAAAGATGACTTACCCCGCCTTTTTGTGCGACCTGCCGCCTAGCGTGAGGGGCGATTTGGTCCGGGCCACGCGAAAGGCCGTGCACGATGTCAGATCCCTTCCGGCTTCCTTCCTTCTACATGCCGTATCCGGCCCGTCTGAACCCTCATCTGGCGAGTGCCCGCGAGCACTCCAAAGCGTGGGCCCGCGACATGAACATGATCGAGGGATCCGGCATCTGGGAGGAGTCGGACTTCGACTCGCACGACTACGCCCTGCTGTGCGCGTACACCCATCCGGACGCCACGGCCGCGGAGCTGTCCCTGGTGACCGACTGGTACGTCTGGGTGTTCTTCTTCGACGACCACTTCCTGGACATCTTCAAGCGCAGCCGGGACATGGCCGGCGCGAAGGCCTATCTCGACCGGCTGCCCGCCTTCATGCCCGTCGACCCGGTGGACACCCCCGCGACACCGACCAACCAGGTCGAGGCGGGACTCGCGGAGCTGTGGGCCCGTACGGTCCCGACGATGTCGCGGGACTGGCGCCGCCGCTTCCACGAGAGCACCCGGCATCTGCTGGAGGAGTCCCTCTGGGAGCTCGCCAACATCAATGAAGGCCGGGTGTCCAACCCCGTCGAGTACATCGAGATGCGCCGCAAGGTGGGCGGCGCCCCCTGGTCCGCCAATCTCGTCGAGCACGCGGTCGGCGCCGAGGTGCCCGCCGCGGTGGCGGCGAGCCGGCCGATGCGGGTCCTCAAGGACACCTTCGCCGACGGGGTGCACCTGCGCAACGACCTCTTCTCGTACCAGCGCGAGACGCAGAGCGAGGGCGAGCTGGCCAACGCGGTGCTGGTGCTGGAGAAGTTCCTGGGCTGCGGCACCCAGGAGGCGGCGGACGCCGTCAACGACCTGCTCACCGCCCGCCTGCAGCAGTTCGAGCACACCGCGCTGACCGAGGTGGCTCCGCTGCTGCGGGAGCACGGACTCGACCCGGCGGCGCACGCCGACGTCTTCGCCTACGTCAAGGGGCTCCAGGACTGGCAGTCCGGCGGGCACGAGTGGCACATGCGCTCCAGCCGGTACATGAACGGCGCCTCGGGCGGCACCCCAGCGGACGCCCCCGCTCCCCTGGCCACCGCGGCAGCCCTCCTGGCCGGCCCGTCCGGCCTCGGCACGTCGGCGGCGCGGGCCCTGGTCTCGCTGGCGGCGTCGGTCCCCGCGAGGCTCAGGAGCTACACACACATCCCCTTCCAGCAGGTCGGGCCGCTGCCGCACCCCGATTTCCTCATGCCCTACACGACGCGGCTGAGCCCGCATCTGGACGCCGCCCGCCGGCACAACGTCGAGTGGAGCCGTGCTGTGGGAATCCTGGACGCCGTCCCCGGCGTCCCCGGATCCGGCATCTGGGACGAGGAGAAGCTCAAGGACATCGACCTGCCCCTGTGCGCCGCCGGGATCCACCCCGACGCGGCCCCCGAGGCACTGGACCTGACATCGGACTGGCTCACCTGGGGCACCTACGCCGACGACTACTACCCGGTGGTCTTCGGCCGCACCCCGGACATGGAAGCCGCGAAGGCCTGTCACGAACGGCTGCTGCTGTTCATGCCCTTGGACCTCGCCCCGGCGCCGACCCCGCTGAACCCACTGGAGCGCGGACTCGCCGATCTGTGGCCGCGCACGGCGGGCCCGATGGACACCGACGACCGCCGCACCTTCCAGGACGGCGTCCGGGTCATGCTGGAGAGCTGGCTGTGGGAGCTGTCCAACCAGAAGCAGAACCGCATCCCCGAGCCCGTCGACTACATCGAGATGCGCCGCCAGACCTTCGGCTCGGACCTCACCATGAGCCTGTCCCGCATCGGCCACGGACACACCGTGCCGCCGGAGGTCTACCAGGCACGGCCCGTCAAGGCGATGGAGAACGCGGCGCAGGACTACGCCTGTCTGATGAACGATGTCTTCTCGTACCAGAAGGAGATCCAGTTCGAGGGCGAGATCCACAACGCCGTCCTCGTGGTGCAGAACTTCTTCAACTGCGGGAGGGAGGAGGCGCTCGGCATCGTCAGTGATCTGATGACCTCCCGGATGCGCGAGTTCCAGCACATCGTCACCGTCCAACTGCCCGCCATGTTCGACGACTTCGGCCTGGACGACAAGGCCCGCGCCACCCTGACGGGCCGCCGAGGAGCTGGAGCACTGGCTGTCCGGCATCCTCACCTGGCACCGCGGCTGCCGCCGGTACGCCGAGGTCGACCTGCTCCGCCACAACGCCCCGCCGGTGCCGACATGGGGCGCCCCCACGGGCCTCGGCACCTCGGCCGCCAGGATCATGACGCCGTTCCGCCCGCCCACGGCAGTGGCGGTGCCCCGGGGCTGAGCGGAACCGGGCGCCGGGAGGCTCAGCAGTCCAGGGGGTCCGGGATGCTCGCCGTGGTGGGACCGCTGTTCCGGCACAGCCCGTAGCCCTGGTCGTGAAGGTCGTCGACAATGCCGGGCAGGGCGTCGGGGAAGCGGGTGAAGAGATGCCCCAGGACGACCCCGCTGCGCTTGGCCGCCGCCGGGGCCTGTCGTACCCGGGCCCGCAGGACATCCGGGCCCGGGAACTGCCCACCGGTCTTCACCCAGTCCCGGGTGTCCAGGGTCCAGGTGCAGATCCGGTACCCGAGCTCTGCCGCGAGTGCCGTCTCACGCGGCCCGTAGTCACCGAACGGCGGTCGCAGCAAGGTGCTCCGCAGCCCGCTGCGGATCTCCTCGCGGGCCGCCTTCTCGCTCAGGGCGGGCAGATGGGGGTGGGAGTAGGAGTGATTGCCGACCCAGTGGCCCTGGCGCCGCAGGGTGGTGGCGATCTGCGGATGGCGCTCGGCGTGATAGTTGACGAGGAAGAACGCGGCGCGGATGCCGCGCCCTCGCAGGAATTCCCCGGCTCGTACGGCCCGGTCCGGGTCCTCCACGGACCAGTCGTCCAGCGTCAGCAGCACCCGGCCGGAGGTATTGCCGCACCGCTCGGCGTCATAGCCCGCCGCCGCGCTCGCGGGGGCCGCGCAGACCGCGAGCACGGCCGACAGCGCCGCCAGCACGGCGATCGCGGCCGTCACGGGCCGGGGGTGACGACAGAAACGGGACGAGCTGCCGGTGATCACCGCCTCAGGCTGGCAGCGGCCGCATCCCGGCGCAAATGACGACTCGGCCGACCGGGTGACGCGGGAGCCCGGGTCAGGAACAGCTGCTTCCGCCGCAGCTCGAACTGGAGCAGGAGCTACTGGAACAGGAACTGCTCGAACACGAGCTGCTGGAGCAACCCGTGCTGCAGCCGTAGCCGGAGGACGAGCTCGATCCTCCACTGCCGGAAGAGCGGGAGGACGAGGGCTCGTACGGTCGCCACTCGCCCGCCTTCTCCAATTGCTTCCCGAACTCCTTGTGGGGGTCCCGTAGTATGCCCGGCCCCCACACGGCGACGACTCCCGCGACGGAAGCCGGATGGCGGTCCGGCTTCTGCTCTCCCCAGGGGCTCTCCCGCCAGAGGTAGTTGTCCATCCGCTCTCCGTGATCGGTGAACCGGCTCACGCGGGGACGGCACACCACCCGCAGCACAATCCCGAGGGCGACCAGGGCGAGGGGGGCGAAGCGGGCCAGGGAGGAGTCCGCCGTGACGGCCGGCGGCAGGGCGAGGATGCCGGCGATCACCAGCGTGGCCACCTGCATGCCCGCGGCCCAGCGCCACGTGCTGTACGTCGAACCGGCCATCAGCAGGCCCTGCTTCTCCAGCGAGCCTTCCACGGTCCGCATCTCCCGGCAGCCGGTCAGCTTGTCCCGCACCGCGCGCAGGTCGCTGCTCCAGTCGGTAGCGCATTCCTTCAACACGGCCCGCTCGAAGGCGTCCCGGGCGATCGGGCTGATCACCTTGACCTTGCCGGCGGAGTCCACGGAGATGCGTTCCTCGGCGTACATCCGGGCGATCACGGTATCGGCCACCCGTCCCTCCCCCTCCCTCAAGTGGGCCATCTCCAGCAGGCCCGGCTCACAGCCCTCCGTCAGCGGGCCGCGGGTGCCACGGGCCTTGAGGCGGAGGCGCAGGAGCCACGCGGAGGTGACGGCGAGCCCGATCAGGGCCACGGTCACGGCGGTGATCATAGGTCAGTTGCCTTTCGGGGCAGCGCTCGTCACGATGCGGAGCGGGCGCGCGGCGCGTGAGGTGCGTAGGGCTGTCATCAGGCGACCCAGGCGGCCGGGGGCGGGCGGTGGGGCCGTTCGCTCCTCCCACCAGGCGGTCAGCAGCTCCCGCCGTTCGGCGTCCGGCGGTTGGCCGGTGTCCAGGAGGTGGCGGACGAAGTCCGTGGCGTCCCGGCGGTAGCCGTCGGTCATGGGGCGGGTGCGGGCGTAGGCGAAGAACAGGTCACGGAAGTCCCCGGCCAGGAGCTTGGCCGGCTCGGGTGCCACTTTGGTGAGGACGTTCGCGCGCTTGGCGATCAGCGCCCGTCGCTGCACCTCCAGTCGCGCCCGGTCGAAGCCGACGGGCGGCGGGCCGCCCGCGACGAGCGCGGACAGCAGCTCGGTCTGCGCGTGGGCGAGCCGACGGCGGGCGGCATCGGTGTCGGGCCCGTCCCCGTCGGGGACGTGGCGCGGGGGTTCAGACACGGTGGGGCTCCCGGAGCACGCCGCGGATCGCGGTGAGTTCGGCGGCGAGCCCACCCGCCTCGGGGAAGTCGTCGTCGCGCTCCAGCAGCACACCGGGCGGGGTGACGCGGGAGCACAGCTCGGCGAGGACGTCGAGGACGGGCGGGGTCACCGGGTGGGCGTGGCTGTCGTGCCACAGGCCGTCCTTCTCGAAGCCGCCCGCCACATGGACGTAGGCGAGGGCCTCGACCGGCAGTTCGTCGAGGAACGCGGCCGGGTCCTCGCCCCGGTTGACGTGATTGGTGTGCAGGTTGGCGACGTCGACAAGCAGCCGCACACCGGTCCGCTCGACCAGCTCGGCGAGGAAGCGTCCTTCGGTCAACTCCTCGCCCGGCCACGTCAGATACGCCGCGATGTTCTCCAGCGCGAGCGGTACGGGCAGGACCTGCTGGGCGATCCGCACGTTCGCGCACAGTACGTCCAGGGCGTCGCGGGTGCGGGGGACGGGCAGCAGGTGCCCGGCCTCGATCCGTGGCGAGGCGGTCAGCGGGCCGCCGGCCCGGACGAACGCGATGTGCTCGCTGACCAGCGGCGCGTCGAGTTCCTCAGCCAGTTCGGCGAGCGCGACCAGCCGGGCGAGGTCGGGTCGTTCGGCGCCGCCGAGACCGAGCGAGACCCCGTGCGGGACGACGGGCGTGCCGCGTGCGAGCAGCCGCTCCAGGGCTTCGGGGAGGTGGCCCGGGCAGAGGTTCTCCGCCACGACCTCCACCCAGTCGACGTCCGGCAGTCGCGCGATGTCGTCGGCGATCTCCGGGCGCCAGCCGATGCCCGTGCCCAAGTGCCCCATGGGTCCCCCGCCCCCGTGCTCCCGCGCGATACCGATCGCGCGGGGAAACAGTCCGGGGGAAGAATGCCCCCTGTCGCATCATATGAATGACCGTTCGAGGAGGCGCGGAAGCGTCGGTGTGATGTTGGCATCAGCAGGCACGGACGCAAGTTCGACTAGCGTTCCGGTACATGCAGAAGAGTCTGTACGGAACCGCTGTCGTGTTGCGTCCGGCGACACCGGCCGACATTCCCGCGCTCGCCGCCATCCGTGCCGAGCCCGAGGTGTACGCGCGGTGGCGCGGGGGCGAGGACTTGGCGGCCGCGGTCGCCGAGGACCTCGCCTACCCCGGTGACCACACCCTGGTGATCGAGTACGACGGCGAGGTGGCCGGTGCGATCCAGTGGTCCGCCGAGATCGATCCGGACTACCGCCACGCGAACATCGACATCTATGTGGACCCCGCGGTGCACGGCCGGGGTGTCGGGAGCGACGCCGTGCGCACCCTCGTCCGGCATCTGATCACCGATCACGGCCATCACCGGGTGGTGATCGACCCGGCGGCCGACAACGCCGCGGCCATCCGCTGCTACGGCAAGGTGGGCTTCCGTCCGGTCGGCCTCATGCGCCGCTACGAGCGGGGGCCGGACGGCACCTGGCACGACGCCCTGCTGATGGATCTGCTCGCCGAGGAACTGACCGACGACACCCGCCCCGGCGGCGAGGGCCGCGCCTCCTCCCGGGAGGCCTGATCGCGGCCGGGGGCGGCCGCGGGATCCAGCGGTCGCCCCCGGCGCGCGGCTACTGCACCGCGTAGACCTTCTCGACGAACGCGGCGATCTGGTCGTCGGAGAGGTGCCGGGCCAGGTCCGCCTCGCTGATCATGCCGACGAGGCGCTTGTTCTCGATGACGGGCAGCCGGCGGATGCGGTGGCTTTCCATCTCCTCCAGCACCTCGGAGACGTCGGCGTTCGCGTCTATCCAGCGCGGGGTGCCCTCGACCAGGTCGCCGGCGGTGATGTGGGACGGGTCGTGGCCGGCGGCGACGCACTTCACGACGATGTCACGGTCGGTGATTATCCCGCACAGCCGGTCGTTCTGGTCGCTGACCGGCAGGGCGCCCACATCCAGCCGTCGCATCAGCTGGGCGGCACGGTCCAGCGTCTCCGTACGGGGAATCCACTGCGCGCCCTCGTGCATGATCTCCTTGGCAGTGGTCATGGTTGCCTCCTTACGTCCCACCGGCGGCGCGGGCGCGCGCCGGGGGTTCGATCGGACGTCGCCGTGGCTGGCGCACACGGCTCTTCCATCGTCGCCGCCCGCGCCCTCCGCCGCGAACGCGGCGCCCTCCGCCCCGGGGGCGGTAGCCAGGTGGCCGCGCCCTGGGAGCCCCTCTGAGCCCGCGCGGCCGTCAGTGGCCGGTGCCAGACTGAAAAGCGTCGGGGAGCCACCGGATCGCCGCGCCCGCGGGAGACGGCCCCCGGCGCGGATCCGTCGAAGGAGCGCACCACCATGCTCACCACTGATTTCGTGACCGGCGCACCCAATTGGCTCGACCTCGGCAGCCCCGACACCGTGGCGGCGACCGCGTTCTACGGCTCGGTATTCGGCTGGGACTTCCGGGCGGCCGGGCCCGAAGCGGGCGGTTATGGCTTCTTCCAGAAGGACGGCCGGACGGTCGCGGCCCTCGGACCGCTCACCGAGGAGGGTGCGAACGCCGCCTGGACGGTGTATTTCCGGACCCCGGACGCCGATGCCACGGCGAAGGCCACCGAGCAGGGCGGCGGCACCGTCCGAGTCGAGCCGTTCGACGTGATGGACGCCGGGCGGATGGCCTGTCTGACGGACCCGGGCGGCGCCGAGTTCCGCCGTCTGGCAGCCCGGTGCCGTCACGGGGCTGGAAGCGGCCTCGGAGCCCGACACCCTGTGCTGGACGGAGCTGCACAGCCCGGACCCGGAGGCGGCCCAGGCCTTCTACCGCTCGCTGTTCGGGTGGCGGAGCGAGCGGATGGAGGTCCCCGGCATGACCTACACCGTGCTCTCGTCGGCCGAGGGCGACCAGCAGGACACGACGTTCGGCGGTGTCGCTCCGCTCGAGGGCGGCAATGAACCCCGCTGGCTGCCCTACTTCGCCGTCGAGGACGCGGACGCTGCCGTCGCGAGGACGGTCGACCACGGCGGCTCGGTGCTCATGCCCGCCATGGACACCCCGGACATCGGCCGGATGGCATGGCTCACCGACCCCTTCGGCGCCCCCTTCGCCGTGATCGAGCCGAACCCCCCGCAGTCGCCCTGACGAGGCGCGTCGGAGGGGGGAGCCGGGCCGACGGTCAGTGGACGGGGGCCACGGCCCGGATGTCCGCCACGACGGCGTCGACGAGGGCGGCCGGATCGGGCTGGAAGTAGAAGTGGCCCCCGCTGAAGACCCGGGTGCCGAGGAAGCGCGTGCTGGTGGCCGCCCAGCCCTCCGTGCGCGACACCGGGACGCCCGCGTCGCCGTCCGCGACGAACACCGACAGGGGTATCGGCAGGGCGGGGGCGTCGCGGCGCGGCCGCCAGGTCTCCGAGAGTTCGAAGTCTGCCCGCATGATCGGCGAGAAGAACGCCCAGAGGTCGGGGTCCTCCAGCACCTCGCGCGGCGTGCCGCCCAACCGCAGCACCGCTTCGCGCAGCCCGTCGTCGGGAAGGGCGAAGCGCCGGGTCCCCCGGGGGTGGTGTTCGGGGGCGCTGATTGCCGAGAGACCCAGCCACTGCGGCAGGGGAAGGCCGCGCTCGTGCACGGCGAGGGCGCTCTCGTACGCGGCGATCGCGCCCATGCTGTGTCCGAAGAGGGCGTACGGGCGGTCCATCAGGGGCCGGAAGTCGTCGAGGAACCGCTCGGCCAGCTCCGCCGCGCTGCGGCAGGGCGGGCCGGGGCGGGCGACCCGGCCGGGCGCGTCGACCAGGCACAGTTCCCACTCGGCCGGCAGCAGCCGCGCCCAGCTCCGGAACGGCACATGCGAGCCGCCGGCGTGGTGCAGGGCGAAGAGGCGCAGCTCGGGATCCTGGACGGGGCGGGGACGGATGATGTTGTTGATCTTGTTGTCGGTCATCAGAGCGGTGGGTTCCTTCTCTCGTCGCCGTCGGCCCGCCGGTGCGCGAGGGCGGACCCGAACGCCAGTATGGCGAGTTCGTGATCGCGGTACGGGGCCGGGGCGGTAAGCGACGGGGACCGAAACGGAACCTTACTTTCCACGTGGGGCGGCGGCGGGCCCCGTGGCCCCCGGCGTCCGGCGGCGGTCCGGTTGCGGGCGGGAGCGGAGTCCCTAGGGTGGAGAACAATCATGATGCTCGCCCCAGGCCGGGACAGGCCGCCCGAGGCTTCGCGGCTCCCCCGCCGCGCGCGACGCCTCGTCGTGGCCGCCTATGTGCTCCTCGCCGCCTCCGTCGCGACGGACCTGGCCACGAATCCGCAGTGGACGCTCTCCCCCGTGCTCGCCACGGCGCCCGTCCTCGCCAGCATCGGCACCCGGCGCGCCCGGGTCCCCCTGGTGGCCGGGCTGCTCGCCCTGGCGCTCGTCCCCCTGCTCGCGCGGGCCGACCCCGACGTGTCGCGTGCCGTGCACCTGACGTCGGGTTTCACGGTCCTGGCGATCACCTGTGTCAGTACCGCGAACGTCGTCCTCGTGGCGACGCGGGAGCGCGAGCTCCTCCAGTCCCGCTCCGTGGCGGAGGCGGCGCAGCGCACCCTGTTGCGGCCCCTGCCGGAGCGGATCGGCACCCTGCGCATGGCGGTGCGGTATCTGGCGGCCGCGGCCGAGGCCCGGGTGGGCGGCGACCTCTACGCGGCGCTGGCCACGCCCTTCGGGACCCGGCTGATCATCGGCGACGTCCGGGGCAAGGGGCTGTCGGCCGTGGACGCCGCGGCCGATGTGCTCGGCACCTTCCGGGAGGTCGCCCAGGTCGAGGCGGACCTGGCCACGGTGGCGCGCCGGCTCGACGCCGCCCTGGGGCGGCGCCCGCCCAGCGAGGAGTTCGTGACCGCCGCGCTGGTCGGTGTGCCGGACGACGGCGGGCCGGCCGAGCTGGTGAACTGCGGCCACCTGCCGCCGTTGCTGCGGCGCGCGGGAAGGGTGACCGAGGTCCTGACGCCCGTTCCGCAGCCGCCGCTGGGCCTGCTCCAACTGATCGGCGGCCCGTACGACGGGCGGGCGTTCGCCTTCGAGCGGGGCGATCTGCTGGTGCTGTACACCGACGGCGTGACCGAGGCCCGTGACGCGTCCGGCGTCTTCTACCCCCTGACCGAACGGCTCGCCCGACTGCCGGAATTGGCCCCGGACGCGATGGCGGACCGCTTGGTGGCCGATCTGCTCTCCTACGCGGGCGGCGAACTGTCCGACGACGCCGCCCTGCTGGTCGTGCGGCGCGAACAGTGACCCGGCGCTGCCCGTACGGGCGGGCGCAACCGTTTGCCCCGTCCGGGGCAAACTCCCGCCGCCCGGTTCTCCGTTCGCCGCAGGGGGTCAGGCTCCGCAGTGCAGTTCCGCCGGGGGCAGTTTGCCGGAGACGAGGAAGGTGCCCACCGCGCGGTCGGTGCACTCCGAACCGTTCGCGTAGGCGGAGTGACCCGTGCCGGCCCGGACGACGAGGGAGCCCGCGCCCAGGTTCGTCCGTACGGCCCGGGCGTTGACCAGCGGGGTCGCCGGATCGACGGCGTAGGAGACCAGGACCATGGCGGGGGCGCCGGGCGCGCTGAGGGGCTCGGCCTTCCCCGTGGGGGTGATGGGCCAGGCGGCGCAGTGGACCATGGCGGTGGCCACGGTGGAGCCGAACAGCGGCGACGCCTTCTCGAACTCCCCGAGGTATTTGAGGATGTCGTCGGGGCTCCTCGGCCCCGGCCGGTCCAGGCAGTCGATGGCGCTCCTGGCCATGGAGGGATCGGCGGCGGCTTCCCCGTCCCCGGCCGCCCCCTGCCGGGTGAGCCGACCCCCGTACGGACCGAGCCGCAGGAGCGGCTCCGGGTCGCCGTTCATGGCGTCCACCAGGGCCTGGGTCAGCTCCGGCCACTTCGCGTCCTGGTAGAGGGAGTCACGGATGGCCTGCGCCGCCATGGCGGTGGTGAGCCGGGCACCGTCGGGGCCGGGGACGGGGTGGGCGTCGAGGCCCCGTACGAAGTCGGTGGTCGTGGTGGTGACGTCGCCGGGGGTGGTGCCGAGGGAACAGTCGTTCGCCGCGCAGGTCCGCGCGTAGCTCGCGAAGCTCTCGCTGATGGCCTTGACGTCCTCCCGCGCGGTCTGCGCCTGGTCGGCGCCCGGGTCCACGACCCCGTCGAGGACGAAGCGCCCGACCCGGTCCGGGAAGAGCCGGGCGTAGTGCTGGCCGATGTAGGTGCCGTAGGAGACGCCGAGGTAGTCGAGCCTGTCCTCGCCCAGGGCCGCCCTCAGCAGGTCCAGGTCGCGGGCGACACTGACGGTGTCCATGTGCGCCATCAGCGCACCGGTGGCCTTCCGGCAGTCCGCCGCCCGCTCGGCGGCGATCTTGAACTCCGCGTCCATCAACTGCCGGGTGCGTGGGATGAGATCACTGCCGCCGTCGCTCGCGGGGCATATCAGCGGGGCCGAGCGGTGGACACCGCGCGGATCGAAGCCGACGAGGTCGTAGCGGTCGCCCACCTCGGGGGTCGCCGCGAACGTACCGTCGGCGACCAGGGCGGCGCCAGCCTCACCGGGCCCGCCGGGGTTGAACACCAGCGAGCCGAGCCGACGGGACCCGGCCGGGGCGCGCACCCGGGCCACGCGCACCTTGATGGTGCTCTTGTGGGGCACCGCGTAGTCCAGGGGCACCGTCAGCCAGGAGCACTCGGCGTCCGGCAGCGGCTGCTGCACGCCCTCCCCGGCGTCCTCGGGCTCGCAGGGCGCCCAGTCGAGGCGCTGCCGGGCGATCCCCCGGGGCACCCCCGGCACGGGAGGTGCGGCCCGCCGCGGCCCGTCCGACGGGGTCGGCGGCCCTGTCGTCCCGGCACCCCCGCCGCTGCCGCCACCGCCCGGCACACAGCCGCCGGCCACGAAGGCCGCGGTGACCATCACCACCGCTGTCCTGCCGGGCCGGGTACGCATCCTCGTCACGTCCTCTCCTGGCGAGGTCCCCGGCGGCGAGACGAACGCAGCGTCGGGGACGCTCCCAGTCCATCCGCCACGGGGACGGCCCGCAGCCGGAATGGGGCCATCGGGATGACACGGCCGTGCGGGTTCCCCGGGGTCGGCGCGGGGCAGGGTGACCTACGGAGGTGG
Source organism: Streptomyces sp. NPDC033229 (assembly GCF_055576875.1). Classification (NCBI taxonomy): domain Bacteria; kingdom Bacillati; phylum Actinomycetota; class Actinomycetes; order Kitasatosporales; family Streptomycetaceae; genus Streptomyces; species Streptomyces sp. NPDC033229. Next base: position 119,620 of record NZ_JBVIQR010000003.1, read on the forward strand.
CCTGCGCAAGCGGCCTGCGAAAGGGGGGACCGTGGGACATGCCGCCACGCCCGGTGGCGACCGGGAGGCCGGGCACGCCGACGACGAAAGCTACGGCGGCGGGCACGGGAACGGCCGCGCCACCGGGCGCGACGTCGTGATCGTGGGTGCCGGATTCGCCGGTACCAGCGTCTTCCTGCACCTGGTGGGCGCGCTGCTGCGCCCGGGCGTACGGACGCGGACCGGCTCCGCCGCCCGCCCCGTACGGTCGGTCCAGGTGGTGGACCCCCACACCGTCGGATGGGGGCTGGCCTTCGGTGACAGCGACCCGCTGCTGGTGTGCAACAGCGCCGCCGACGTCAACTCCCTGCTGGCGGACCGGCCCACCGACTTCATCGACTACCTCTGGGCGCGCGGCGTGCCGCCGGGGCCGCAGGACTGTGTGCCGCGTGCCCGGATGGCCGAGTACTGCCACGACCGCCACACCGAGGCCCGCGCCCTGGCGACGGCCCACGGCATCGAGGTCCGGCATGTGCGGGACACGGCGGTGTCGGTCAGCGCCGGGACCGGCGGGCACCGGGTGCGGCTCCTCGGCGGGCAGGAGATCACGGCCGACGAGGTCGTCGTCTGCACGGGCGTCCACCGCCCCCGCGTCCCCGACGGCTTCGCGGCCTTCGCCGGCCACCCCCGCTATCTGGACAGCCCCTACCCCGCCGGCCGGATCCGGGACGGGATTCCCCCGGGCAGCCGGGTGCTGGTGCTCGGCACCCACCAGTCGGCCGTCGACGCCGCCCTGTTGCTGTGCCGCGACGGCCACCGGACGACCTTGACCTCGCCCTCGGGATCACTGCCCGCCGTGCGGCAGTCGCTGGCCGCGCCGGTACGCGACTTCCCGCCGTTGGAAGGGATCGCCCGGCTCGACCCCGCCGACCCCCGCCTCGAAGCGAAGGTGACGCGCTGCGCGGTGGAGGCGGTCCGGCTGCTCGACCGCCGCCCGCTGCGCGCGCAGACCTCCGCAGCCGCCGATCCCGTCCGGCGGCTGCGGGAGGAGACCGCGTTGGTGGAGGCCGGTGTCTGCTCGTGGCCCGGCGTCGTCGTGCCGCTGCTGGAAGGGGTGATCGCCCTGAGCGCCGCCCTGCCCGCCGCGCGGCGCCGCGCGCTGATCGCGCACTTCGGCTGGTTCGTCGGCCGCTACGCGACGGCACTGACCGTCCTCAACGCCCGCCGGCTGCTCGCCCACTTCGAGACCGGTGCGCTGCGGATGGCTCCCGGCTACCCCCGCGCCGTGTCCTTCGACGCAGGCGCGTGGCGGGTGCGGTGGCCACGGGCCGGCGGGCCCGGGGCGCGCTTCGACTACGTCGTCAACGCCACCGGTTTCCTTCCCCCACAGCTGCGTTGGGACACCGACGGCAAGACCGTGTACCTGGACGGGCCGCCGGGCCCCGCCGTGGCCGTCGACGATCTGGAGGCCGATCTGCGGCTGCGCCCTCGGCCCGGGGCACAGCCCGAGCACATCTGGGTGGCCGGGGTGGGCACCCATCTGCGGATCCCGTTCTCCAACCATCTGCGCAACGTGACCCGTCAGGCCCGCCAGGTCGCGGACGAGATCGCGGCGATGCCGCCCGGCGGTTGAGGGGAGCTGCCGGCGTCGAGGTCGATGTCACCCGCCGGCGGCCGAGGGGAGCCGCGCCGACCCCTCAGTGACTGCTCGTCGTTCTGAACCCGCGGGGCACCAGCCACACAGCGAGCAGGGCCACGGCGACGACGATCGCCGCCGATACGTACGCCGTCGTGGTGAGGGCGTCGTCGAAGGCGTCCCGGGCGGCTTCGAGCACCTGCCGGCCCGTCGTGCCGCCGGTCTTCTCTGCGACCTCCGTGGCACCGCCGACCGACTCCCGCGCCCGCTTTGCGTCGGTGCCGCCCAAGGGCAGGCCGGTCATGTGCCGGTAGTAGACGGCGCCGTGGATGCTGCCGAGCAGGGCCACCCCGAGGCCGACGCCGAGTTCGTAGGCGGTCTCCGAGACGGCGCCCGCCTGCCCGGCGCGTTCCGCCGGTACGGACGAGACCAGCACGGCGGCCGAGGCGGTGATCGCCAGCCCGTCGCCGAGGCCGAGCGCGGCCAGCACCACCGCGACGACCGGATAGCCGGTGGGGACCGGGGACAGGGCCAGCAGCAGGAACCCCGCGGCGAGGGCGCCGAGGCCGACGGCCAGCACGGAACGGACCCCGACGCGGTGCATCAGCCAGGGGGTCGACAGCGAACCGGCCAGCATGGCGGCGGCCGCGGGCAGGGTCCGCAGACCGGCCTGCGAGGGCGAATAGCCGTGGACGTACTGCAACCACAGCGAGATGAGGAACAGCGCGGCACCGATGGCCAGCATGGCGAGCAGAGTGGCGAGCGCGGCGGCCAGGAACGGACGGCGCTTGAAGAGGCGTACGTCCAGCAGCGGGTCCTCGGAGCGGAGTTGGCGTCGCGCGAACACCGCCAGCAGCAGTACCCCGAGGGCGAGCGTGCCCAGGTCCTGGGGCAGCAGGCTGCCCTTGGCGACGTGCTTGATGCCCCAGGCCAGGAACACGATGCCGACGACGGAGAGCAGGGCACTGGGCCAGTCGAGCCCGCCGGGCTGGGGGCTGCGGTACTCCGGCAGCAGCCGGAGTCCGGCGACGACCGTGACGACGACGACCGGGATGTTCACCCAGAACGCGGCCGCCCAGCCGAAGTGCTCGACGAGCACCCCGCCGACGAGCGGTCCCACGCACGCTCCGGCGCCGGCGACGGCGGCCCAGATGCCGATGGCGAGCGCCCGCTCGTGGGCGTCGGTGAAGATGTTGCGGATCAGGGAGAGCGTCGACGGCATCACCATGGCGCCGCCGAGGCCGAGCAGCACCCGGCCGCAGATCAGTTGCGCGGAGCTGCCCGCGGTGGCCGCGACGACGGACGCCAGGCCGAAGAGGACGAAGCCGCTCAGGAAGAGCCGCTTGCGGCCGTACCGGTCGCTCACCGCACCGCTGGTGACCAGCAGGCCGCCGAGCACGAGACCGTAGATATCGATGATCCACAGCTGTTCGAGCGCGCCCGGCTGAAGATCGTCGATGAGCGAGGGCAGCGCGACGTTGAGGATGGTGGCGTCCAGGGCGACCAGCAGAAGGCTGGCGCAGAGCACCGCGAGCATCGCCCAGCGGCCGGGGTCGGGGGCCGGGTGGTGGTCCGCCGCCGGGCCCTCGGGGACATCGGCGGGAGAGGCTCGCTCCATGGCACATCGCGCCCTTTCACCGGCTTCCCTTCGCATGATGGGCGAAGCCGGTGAAGGGCGCGATTCGTGATCGGCCGAGGGACGTCGCGGGTCAGCTCACCGGTACGGGAGCGTCCAGCAGCCCGGCGTGATGGCGGCGGGCGACGCCCGGGTGCGCCCGCAGCCAGCCCTTGATCTCGTTACGGCCGTACTCGGCGAACAGCGGGTTGGCCGAGTCCTGGGTGACGCCGGGGGCCCGGTGGGCGTGTGGGAAGGGGACCGGCTCGATCCGGGCGTCCAGCCGCGGGTTGCAGAAGAACGGGACGGAGTAGCGCTCCCGGTTCCCGGGCGGGGAGACGACCCGGTGGTTGGTGGCCTTGAGGTAGCCGTTGGTGGCGACTTCCAGCAGCTCGCCGAGGTTGATCACGAAGGCGCCGGGCATCGGCGGCACATCGATGAACGCCCCGTCGGGGCCCTCCACTTGCAGTCCGCCGACCGTGTCCTGGAGCAGCAGTGTCAGGAAGCCGTAGTCCTTGTGCGCGCCGACCCCCTGCGCGGCGCCGTCGGGGGCGCTGCCGGGGTAGCGGACGAGCTTGAGGTGCAGGTGGGGGCGGTCGGCGAAGGCCTCGTCGTAGAAGTCCGGCGGGGCGCCGATCGCGGCGAGCAGTTCGTGCAGCAGTCGCTGGGCCACCGAGCTCAGCCGGTCGACCCAGTTCAGGGCGGCGGTGCGCAGCTCGGGCAGGGCGGCGGGCCACTGGTTGGGGCCCTCCAGCCACCAGTAGCCGGGCTCGTCCGGGCCGGGCACGCGCGGCGTGCGTTCGGCGCCGATGTCGATCTGGTCGCGCCAGTCGCGGCTGCCGCCGGTCCGCTCGTCGCCTATGCGGGTGTAGCCACGGAAATGGGGCGAGTTGAGGTTGCTGATGGCGAGCCGCTCCGCTTCGGGCAGGGCGAAGAAGGCGCGCATGGTGCGCATCAGCTCGGCGGTCTCGGCCTCGGTGACGCCGTGGCCGGTCAGATGGAAGAACCCCACGTCGCGGGCGGCGGTGTGCAGCGCGTCATGGAAGCGCGCCCGCGCGTCGGGGCCGGCCGAGGCGGCGGAGAGGTCGATGACGGGAAGCTCGTTGATCATGAAATTTATCCACAGCGTGAGGGCCCGGTCACGCCCGGCGGTGGCCGGACGGCCCGCGAAGCGCCGCAGGGTATGCGGAGGGAGCGGGGCCGGGAAACGGCTAGGAAAGGCAGAAGAAAGAAAAGGGGGGACCACTGCCCGGAGAGCGGGGCACGGTCAGGTGATGGTCAGCCGTAGTGGCGACAGGACATGCTCGTAACGCGGACGAGGTCCACGTGGCGGCGCTTGACGAGCGGAATCACATGCCCAGGGTATACGACCGGGCGCCGAACTGTTTTTCGAGCCCGGTCCGGGGGCGGAGCAGGGCCCTGCCGCCCGTGCTCCGCCGGGCGCTCAGCCGTTGCGCAGGCGCTCCAGGTCGCGGCGGTCGCGCTTGGTCGGGCGGCCCGCGCCCCGGTCACGGTGCGCGACCTGGGCGATCTCCTCGCGCGGCGGGGCCGGCGGACTGTTGTCGACGTAGCATTCCGCGGCGACCGGGGCGCCGACCCGCTTCTTCACGACACGCGAGACCACGACGATCCGGTCCCGGCTGCCCACGCGCAGCCGGACCTCGTCGCCGCATCGCACCGCGTAGGCGGGCTTGACGCGCTCGCCGTTGACGCGCACGTGACCGGCGCGGCAGGCGGTGCCCGCCAGCGAACGGGTCTTCGTGAGCCGCACGGACCAGATCCAGCTGTCGATCCGTACGGACTGCTCGTCGGAAGCCATGTCCCCCACCTTATGCAAGCGCTCCCCGCGGGGTGAATGCCCCGCGGGGACGGCATCGTGTCACTCGCATGCCCCTGGGCATTCGCATGCCCAGGGGGCGGAGGCTCACCACGCGACCGGCAGCTCGACCGGGCCCCGGATCAGCACCTCGGTCTGCCACCGCACCCGGTCCGCCGGAATCGCGAGCCGCAGCCCGGGGAGCCGGCCGGCCAGGGTGGACAGCAGGACCTCCGATTCCATGCGGGCCAGCAGGGGGCCCACGCAGAAGTGCGGGCCGTGCCCGAAGGCGACGTGCGGCGGCCCCTGGCGCTCGAAGTCGATCCGGCCGGGGTCGGGGTAGACCTCCTCGTCCCAGTTGGCGGCGACGTAGGAGACGTAGACGATGTCACCGGCGGGGATGTGGGAACCGCCGACCTCGACGTCCACGGTGGCGATGCGCGGCTGCCCGACGCCGTGCTTGTGCGGGATCCAGCGCAGCAGTTCGTCGACGGCCTTCGGCACCACCGCGGGCTCGGACCGCAGCCGGTCCAGCAACCCGTCCTGGGTGAGCAGGGCGTAGACCATGTTCGAGGTGTTGTTGCGTACCGCGTGCCAGCCGTTGAGGCCCATGAGGGTGGCGAGGGCCAGCAGCTCCTCCTCATCGATCCGGCCCGCGTCGACGGCGGCCACCATCGTGCTCATCAGGTCTTCCCGCGGTGCGGCACGGCGCTCCGCGGCCAGCTCGCGGAAGTAGTCGTGGGCGGCGTCCTTGACCTTCTTGGCCCGCTCGGCCGCGGCCTCGTCGGACGCCCTCGTCAGCAGGGTCTGGGCCCAGTCGCGGATCTGCGGCCGGTCCCCGGCGGGGACGCCCATCAGCTCGCTGACCACCTCCAGGGGGAACGGCGAGGTGACGTACCGGATGAGGTCGGCGGGCTGTCCGGCTGCCAGCAGGTCGTCGACCAGGCCGTCGAGCACGGCCTGGGCGCGGGGCCGCAGCCGCTCCATGCTGCGCTGGGTGAACGCGGGGGCGACGACCGAGCGCACGCGGGCGTGGTCGGGCGGGTCCACGAAGCTGACGGCGCGGTCGAGCGGGATGAAGTGCTTGGTCATCTTGGGCACGGACTTACCGATGATGTCCCTGCTGAACCGCGCGTCCGAGGCCACGAACCGGACATCGGCGTACCGGGTCACCAGCCAGCAGTCGCCTTTCCCGTGCGGCAGCCGGATGCGGACCGGTGCGGCCTGCAGCGACTCCTTGAGGAAGGGGTCGAAGTCCAGCGCCGGCAGGTCGGGGACGTCGTACAGTCGCGGGGTTTCACCGATCATCAACAGCCGCCTCCGCCTCGATGGCCGCCTGGCCCGCCGCCAGGCCGCCTCGCGCGTCACGCTACCGGCGGCGGGGCCACCGGTAGCGGGAGGCGCGGATCGTCGACCCCGTTCAGGTGAATGCCCCGATGGTCACTTCGGCCAGGAGCCGAGGGCGACGTCGACGACCCGGTGCAGGTCGTCGGTGGTGGCGCCGCCCGACGCCTGGACGGAGATGCCGTAGGAGACCATGGCGACGTAGCGGGCCAGACCGGCGGCGTCGGCGTCGGCCGGCAGGTCGCCCTCGGCACGGGCCCGTTCGAAGCGCGCGCACAGGTCCGCTTCGCCGGCGCGACGGCGGGCGGCGAGCTTGTCACGGACGACACCGGCCTGTTCTCCCGTGGCGAGGGCCCCTTGGACGATGAGGCAGCCACGGCCGGGGTTGTCCCGCGAGGTGGTGACCTCGACGGCGCCGCGCAGCAAGCGCTCGGCGGCGGCGCGGGCCGTGGGTGCGTCGAGGGCTTCGCGGACGTGACGGGCGTAGGCGTCCAGATAGCGGTCGATCGCCTTGTCGAACAGCGCTTCCTTGTTGCCGTAGGCGGCGTAGAGGCTCGGCCTGCTGATGCCCATGGCCCGGGTCAGATCGGACAGCGCCGCGCCTTCGTAGCCCTGCCGCCAGAACACGCGCAGGGCGCGGTCCAGGCGTTCGTCGATGTCGAACTCACGTGGGCGTCCAGCGGTCACGGCGGCGGCCTCCATTCATTTCGTACCGATCGATATAGTACTCTCCCTCTTCAGTACCGATCGGTACACAATTCTGGATGGGACTCATGACGAAGACACTCGAAGGCAAAGTGGCACTGGTGACCGGCGGGTCGCGCGGCATCGGGGCGGCGACCGCCCGCGCGCTGGCCGAGGCGGGGGGCGATGTGGTGATCGGCTACGCCACGGCGGCCGACAGGGCCCGGGAGGTCGTGCGCGCCGTGGAGGCCCTCGGTGTGCGCGGCGCGGCACACCGGGCCGACCAGGGCGACGCCGGGCAGGTCACCGCCCTGGTCGACGCGGTCGTGGCCGACTTCGGGCGGCTCGACATCCTCGTCAACAACGCGGGTGTGTCGGTGAACGGGCCCGTCGGCTCCCCCGACGGCGACCACGCCGCGTTCGACCGGCAGCTCGCGGTCAACGTCGGCGGGGTCATGGCCGCCATCCGGGCCGCGAGCCGGGTGATGGCCGCCGGCGGGCGCATCGTCACCGTCGGCTCGACGCTGGCCACCCGCCCCGGGTTCCCGGGCGTCGCCGACTACGCGGCCTCCAAGGCCGCCGTCGTCGGGTACAGCAAGGGCGCGGCCCGGGATTTGGCCGCCCGGCAGATCACCGTCAACGTCGTACAGCCCGGCGCGGTGGCGACCGACATGAACCCCTCGACCGGCGAGTTCGCGGACGCCCAGCACGCGGCGAACGCGATGGGGCGCCACGGCCGGCCGGAGGAGATCGCGGCGGGCATCGTCTTCCTCGCGAGCCCCGGCGCCTCCTTCGTCACCGGTGCCGTTCTCGACATCGACGGCGGCTACCTGGCCTGACCGGGCCACCCGGCCCGGGGCCACAGGGTTGACCCGTTCGAGGGAATCGGTCCGCGGGCTCCGGCGCGGCCGACGGCGGGCCGCTCCCGTCGGCCGATCGGCCGCGGCCAGACTGGGCCGATGGAAACGCAGGTCACGGAGATCGCGCCGGACATCTACCGGCTGTCCACCTACATCAGCGACGCGGACTTCATGTTCAACCAATTCCTCGTCGACGCCGAGGAGCCGCTGCTTTTCCACTGCGGGCTGCGGGCGCTGTTCCCCCTGGTGTCGGAGGCCGTGGCCCGGGTGACCCCGGTGGAGAACCTCCGCTGGATCACCTTCGGTCATGTCGAGGCCGACGAGTGCGGCTCGCTGAACTCCTGGCTCCAGGCGGCTCCGCGGGCCCAGGTGGCGCACGGCGCGATGGGGTGCCTGGTGTCGGTGAACGACATGGCCGACCGTCAGCCGCGCCCGTTGGAGGACGAGGAGGTGCTCGACCTCGGCGGAAAGCGGGTGCGCCGCCTGGAGACCCCGCACATGCCGCACGGCTGGGACGCCGGGCTGCTCTACGAGGAGACGACCGGCACTCTCCTGTGCGGTGACCTCTTCACGCGGATCGGTGACGCCCCGCCCCTGACGGAGAGCGATCTCGTCGGCCCCGCCCTGGCGGCCGAGGACGTCTTCAGGTCGACGTGCCTGACGGCCGCCACGGCCCCGACCATGCGCCGCCTGGCCGGGCTGCGGCCGACGACGATGGGTTTGATGCACGGCCCGTCGTACACGGGCGACTGCGGCCAGGCGCTGACCGATCTGGCGGCGGCCTACGAGGACCGGTTCCTGGCCTCCCGCAACGGTCACCGGGGCGGGTGACCGCGGCCGGTCAGACCGCGGTCAGAGGGCCCCGCGTGCCGTGCGGCCCCCGTAGGCGGCGCAGCGCCCTGGGGATCGCGAGCTTGTCCCCTTCGGGGTCGAGCTGCTCGCCCAGCGCCCGCCACGTGGCCTCGTAGTCCCAGCACGCCTGCCGGACGGCGCCCGGGGACACGAAGCCGGCGGACGCGAAGTCCTGCCGCACCGCGGCGAGCCACTGGGCGCTGCGCGCCATGGGGGACGCGACGACCGAGCCCGCCGACCGGGGTTGCAGGGCGCAGCTCAGTATCTGCAGGCGGCGCACGATCAGCTTGTCGAAGACTTCGACCCGCCGCTCGGCCTGGCCGGGTTCGGCCCACGCCGCGTCGTCCAGCAGATCGTCCAGCTCGGGCAGCGTGGACGGCAGACCGCACCGGGCCAGCAGCGCGGGGTCGGCGATCGCGCGGACGGTCTGGAGCAGCTTTTCACGGTCCCGCCAGTCGCATCCCTGGTTCCGGGCGACACGGTGGACGCACTCCCACAGCTCCTTGTCGCCGCTGAACCACCGGGCGATGACATGGGTCTCGGCGGGCAGCTGCTCCTTCCTCAGACACCAGGTCTCCTCCATGACCCGGGCGGTGCCGCGCAGGACCCGCTGGTCGTAGGCCATGACCTCGGCCCACAACGGCCGCTTCGGCCGGTGGTGATCGGGGACGGAATGCGGATAGGTCTCCCGTTCGAAGCGGATGAAGCGGTCCTTGCGTCGTAGTTCCTCCAGATCCGGGTCCTCGATCAGCAGCCACTCCCGCATCAGCGGGTGAAATCCGCTCCGGTCGGTTCTCGCGGCGTCCTCCAGTTCGTTCACGGCCATCTCCGCGAGGTCGTCCGCGTTCATCTTCGTCGTCTTGATGCGCATCGCCACGGCGTAGACGCATGCCGCGCTGTAACTGTCCTGCCACGGGCGACGGGGCCACAGGCGCCAGTCCCTGGCCCACTGCTTCAGACGGTGCGGCAGCGGCCAGGCCGCCACCTTGCGCACCTGCTCATCGAGCGTCTCCGGCCGCGCGAGCCATTCCGGACGGCTCGGAAGCCCGCCCATGCGGTGTTCGCGGCACTCGGCCTCGGACGCGCACCCGGACTCGCACGCGGACGCGGCCCAGGCCAGCCTCAACGGCACCCAGACGTCCCGGATGAGCCGGAGCGAGGGCCAGGTGACGGTTCCCCGCCGACGGGCGGCGGAGAAGGGATGCAGGGCGACGAGGGGATAGTCGCGGGCGAGTTGCCGCATCTCCTCCTGGGCCGCGCACTGGAAGACCATCCGGACGATGTCCCGCTGGGAGTGGTCGCCGAGTTGCCGCGCGAGCCAGTGCTTGATCAGCACCTCGTCCGCGGCCTCGAACCGCGCGCGGCCGGGCGGGGTGAGTCCGATCAGCGTCCGCCAGTACCGATCGACGAATGCCGGTGTCAGTGACCTGCGGATCTCCTCCCGGGCGTGGGCCCGCCGCGGTGCGAAGGTGTCCTCGAAGGGGCTGCGGCACCACTGCGCGGCCGTGCGCTCCGTGACCCCGAGCACGACCGCGTACCGGTAGCGGGCCTCCAGGAGGCCGTCGCGCCACCAGCGGTATCTGCGGCGCAGGAACCGGCGCGGGTTCCAGGCCTTCCTGGCGAGCCGGGCCTTGCGCTGCCTGTTGGTGCAGCCGTCCAGGAGCATGGCTCCGTAGTAGGTCTCCAGCGCGTCCAGATGCAGCCAGAGTTTTTCCTGCGTACCGGCGATCTGGGTCCGCAGATACAGGTTCATCGGGTCGAGCCGCAGCGCCGCGTAATAGTGTTCCAGGGCGTCGTCGAACTTCCGCTCCTCGGTGAGTCTTCTCGCCTCCTGGTAGGCGGCGAACAAGTCGGGAGGCAGGTCCCTGCCGTGCCAGTCCTGCCAGGGCGGGCGTCTGCTGGCCCGGGTCACCGGCACGAGCGTGGCCATCACCCAGTTCCCGGCCTCCCGCACCACGTCTTCCCAGGTCGTCGCCCAGAGCGTCTCGGTGCGACTGCCCCTGATGGCGTAGGACGTGACGGTGATCGTCACCCCGAGGCACGGCTCCTGGATCCGCGACCGCAGCACCCCGCGGACCGTATAGGCGATCTTGGGCCGCAGCCTGCTGAAGAGCCTCAGCAGACTCGTCCCCAGTTTCTTCGGCTCCAGGTCCACATCACCCAGCAGATCCAGGAAGTGGTCCGCGGGAGCCTCCGCGGGCAGCGCGGTCGGGGGGTACAGATTGGTCTCCGAGAGGTACTTGCGCAGTTGTGCGGTGAGGCCCTCCACCTGCGTCTCCACGTCCGGGGACGAGGGGACGAGTCTCTTCACGTCCACCGGCCCGGGCTTATAGGCGTTTCGGGAGAGCATCGCGCGGCGCAGCAGGACGAAGAAGGCGACGAGCAGCAGCAGGCAGCCGAGGCGTTGGTACAGCGAAGCCCCGTTCTGACCGCCGGCCAGTACCCGTGCGACGCCGGTGAGGGATTGCATCGCCCACTCGCCGATCGAGGCCATGGGCTCCGGCCACGAGGCGTGCCAGGCCGGCTGTTGCCCCCCGATCGCGCGCAGTGACCCGAGCAGGAAGGAGAACGCGGCCACGGCCAGGGCCACCGCCCCGAGGACGTGTGGCACGGGGAGCAGCGAAAGCCCCGTCGTGGAATGCCGATGTGCGCGTGAGGACATGCCGACCCTCCCACCACTGGGGTCGTCACCTTCCAGTCTTCTACGAATCCGGGGCCGGGCAACCCGGGATGGGTGGCTTCGGCATCCCTGCGCGCTCAGGCGGAGAACTGTCGCATCAGCCGCATCCCCTGGGCCGGTGTCATGTGCGGCAGATACGCCTTGGAGATCGCCCTGGTGATGGCGGGCAGGAAGGCCGGGTCCGGATAGGCCATGTACATGGGCCGGTACTGGGGCTGGAATTTTGCCTTGAAGTTCAGCAAGGACCGGAAGCCGTAGACCGGTTCGAGGACCTTTCCTCCGTAGTCCAGGACGCGTTGCAGCGCGGCGGCCGGCTGGGCGCTGGCCGTGCGGGCCAGGGGGGCGCCGGAGAGGCTGAGGAACGCGGCGCCCTCCTCCTTGAAGCCGAGGGCCGCCGACGCGATCAGGAACTCCATCGAGCCGCGGAATCCGCCGGCCCTGCGCCGCATGAAGTCCAGTGTCCAGCCCACCGGCCTGCCGCTGCCGTACACCGGCATCCAGCTGGTGATGCCGTGCACCGTGCGGTCGGCGTCCACGGCGAGCAGACAGCGCACCGCGGGGTCGTCGAGTTCGTCGAGGCCGCCCAGGGTGAAGCCCATCTCCGGCAGTCCCTTGTCGGCGACCCACTCCTCGGAGATCGACCGCACCTGGTCGGTGAGGGCGACCGGGGCCTCGGGGTAGGACCACCATTCCGCGGTGATGCCCTCCTTCTTGGCCTTGTTCAGGGCGGTACGGACGTCCTGCCACTTCTTTCCGGTGAAGGCCAGGTCGGGCAGCGGCACCACGGTGTCCTCGGCCACCTGCACCGACCGCCAGCCCAGCCGCTCGGCGGACCGGAGGGTCTCGGAGCCCACGCTGTAGAAGCAGGGTGTCCAGCCGCGCTCGTCGCAGTAATGGGAGAAACCGGCGACGGCGGCCGCGCGGGCCCGCGGGTCGCCGAACGGGTCGCCCGTCGTCAGCGCCACCGTGGAGATCACCCGGTAGGCGACGGCGGCCCGGCCGCTCTCGTCGAACCAGTAGTAGTTGCCGTCCCACGTGGTGAGGTAGGAGAGGTTCGAGCCGCCGTGCGCGGTGAGGAGTTCCCGGGCCCGTACGGCCGCGTCCGCGTCGGTGTGCAGCCGGGGGCGGCGGAAGGTGAAGAACAGCGCGACCAGGGCGACCGCCCAGAAGACGAGCCCGCAGTACTGGTAGAGGGCCTTCGCCAGGCCGCCGACCGGGATCGGCGAGTCGGTGAACTCGTCGAGGAAGGCGGGCGGCAGGAACACCGACACCAGCCCGCCGAAGAGCAGCCCGGGGCCGGCCTCCGGATCGTACTGGTCGCGCACGGCGTGGCCGATGCCCACGTAGGCGGCGCAGACCAGCAGGAACGCGGCCCCGACGACCGCCGCCAGTTTGCGCATCGCGGTGCGCGGCAGCCGCAGGTCGAAGCGGTCGCGGGTGAGGACGAGCAGGAGGAGGACCAGGACCGGCAGCAGCATCTGCTCCACGAAGGACTGGACGTACCCCGCGTGTTCGGCGGGCACCGCGCCGTACGCCTGGGGGTCGGCGAGGAAGTCGTTCAGCAGATAGCCGAGCAGCGCGATCCAGGCGAGGTGCACCAGCACGGCGAGACCCCAGGCCAGGCGCAGTCCGCGGCGCAGCCCTTCCGCGAGGACGAGCAGCAGGACGGGCACCAACGCGGCCATGATCACCGATGGTGAGTGGTAGAAGTCCTGGATCGCGTGCTCGGAGTGGCAGTCGCGGGCGGACGAGGCGCAGGCGTCCGCGACCTCCTCGGCGGTGGGCTGGATGGAGACGTAGAGGTTGTCGAAGGAGTTGAAGGGGCCGTACGCGTCGCGGTAGAGAATGGCGATCATCGGTCCGATCGCGGAGGCGGCCACGACGAGGGCGACCAGCACCCGGGCCTCGGTGTGCGAGGCGCGCCGCAGCCGCACCCGGCCGGAGCGGTGGTAGAGCGCGGCACCGGCGGCGAGGCCCACCACGACCCCGCCGAACCGCATGACCCCCTGCAGGTGCCCCACGTACAGAGCCATCACCAGCGCGAACGCGCCGATGCCGAGCCGTACCCTGCGCCGCCACAGCGCGGTGAGCCGGTAGCTGAGGACCGCGCCGACGGCGAGCGCGCCGACGGTGGGGGTGACGGCGAGGTCCTCGGAGAGGCTGTCCAGCCACTGCTCGCCCGCGAGGGAGCCGAGTTTGACGATGCCGATGGCGAGCAGGGTGCCCGCGATCTGGCCGCCGAGCAGGATCGCGGCGGTGCGGGCGACGCCGAGGCGGCGTTCGGCGGGCGTGAGGAGCACCAGAACGAGGACGGTCGCGCCGATGTAGCCGGCGAGCCCGGGGCACCACAGCAGCGACGTGGCCGGGGTCCACCACCGGCCCTCGGCGAGGGAGGGCAGCCCGGCCCCGAAGCGTTCCATGCGGCGTTGGCCCGGGCCGCTGCCGAGGCTGCCGGTGACGGCGCCGACGATCCACAGGACCGCGAGGAAGGCGAGGGTGAAGGGGGCGTGCCGGACGGGGGCGAGGAGCCGGTCGAGGGTGGAGCGCCACGGGTGCCGGCTGTCGCCGGTGACGGGCGCCGCGGCGGGGTCGTCGGGCGGGGCGGGAGGAGGGGAGGGCGTCATCGGATCAGTCCCGTCTCCCGGGACAGCCACGGCAGTTGACGCTCCAGGCCGGGCCGCCAGACCTGCCAGCTGTGGCCCCCGGGGAGTTCCACCCACTCGGCCCGCATGCCGGCTTTGACGGCGGCCTCGTAGACCTTGCGCTGTTGCGGCCCGTACGTCTTGTCGTCGCTGCCGGCGATGAACGCGGCCTTGGTGTCGGGGAACCGCTTGCGGGCCATGACATCGAGCGGGTTGACGGCGGCGAACGCGGCCGGGTCGCCGCCGAACGCCGTGTCGACGGTCTTCTTGGTGCTGCCGAGGGTCGGCGCGTCCTGACCGGAGATGTCGTTGACGACGCCGTAGACGTCGGGGGCGTTGACGCCGAGCTGGAGGGAGCAGGTGCCGCCGAAGGAGATGCCGGAGACGATCCAGGCGGTGCGGTCCGTCGCGACCTGGAGGTGGGAGCGGATCCAGGCGGGGACGTCCGCCGCGAGGTAGGACTGGACATTGCCGAGCTTGGAGTCCACGCAGAGAGTGTTGGCGAACTGCTTGCCGAGCGGGTCCACGACGACGACCACCGGGGCGAGCCCCCGGTGCGCGGCGGCGAAGGTGTTCATCATGTCCACCAGCCGGCCCGAGTTGATCCAGTCGTCCGGGGACCCCGGCTGGCCGGCCATGAGCACGATCACCGGCAGCAGCGGGCGGGGGGTGGAGCGGTAGGCGGGGGGCAGGAAGACGTACGCACTGCGGGCGTCGAAGCCGGAGGTGGTGCCGGGGATGGACGACTTGGAGAGCGTGCCCTTCTCGGGCAGCCCCTTGGGCGGCCGCCACACCTCCGAGATCGCCTTGCCCTCCGGGACCCGCAGGGCGGGCTCCTCGCGCCCGGTCGCGTCGGCCAGGCTGGTGGTCTTCTGCAGCCAGGTGTTCAGGGCGGTGCGCGCCGTCGGGTACTGGTCGAAGTGCCGGTTGATCTGCGAGGCCCCCAGCAGGACGACGAGGAGTCCGGCGAGCAGGGCGGGCAGCCACAGGCGGGGGCGGAGCAGCGCGAGGCGGAAGGCCGCGAGAGTGATGCCGAGGACGGCCACGCCGGCCCAGAGCACCACATCGGTCGGCAGCGGGTCGGGGAAGACCTGGAGCCAGTCGTCCACGGCCACCCGCAGCAGCCAGGTGAGCAGCACGGCGAGCACGACGGCGACCGGTCCCCAGCAGATCCACCACCGGCGCTGCCGGGAGCAGAGCAGGGCCGCCAGCGCGCACAGCCCCACGACCAGAAGGGTGAGCGGAATCCATCCGCTCACCAGTGACCAGTCCAGCGGGCCTGCCGCGATCCGCATGCGTCGCACCACGTCCGTGTGGGGGCCGGGGGGTGTGGGCGAACGGGTCGCTCTGCCTTGAGCTACGGCCCCACGCGGTGGAGCCGGGTGGACTTGAACGCACCATCTACCCGTTCACCGAAAATGCTACCTTTCACCGGATATCCGGCAACCCGAGATATCCGCCCCTCTTTTTGGATGCCTTCCCGATCCCTTCCTGATGACCTCCGGAGGCTTTCCTGATGCCCTCCGGAGGCTTTCCCGAGCGCTTTACCGAGACGCTCGGCAGGCCGTCAGCAGGGTTTCCGCCAGGAGTCCAGGTCGAGGCGCTTGCGCATGGAGCTGAGCCCGAGTCGTTTGGCGTCACCGCAGAACGCGTCGGGCGCCAGGGCGTACTCCACGTGGAAGACCGCCTTCTCCCGCTTCACGAACGCCGCCAGCCGGTCGCATTCGCCGAACTGCGCGCACTCCTCGTTCACCGCGAAGTCGAAGTCCCCCACCAGTTCGGGGATTTGGTCCAGGTCGTTCTTCAGGCCCACGGCGAGCCCACGGTCGTGGGCCAGTTGCGCGAGCATACGGTTGAAGTTCAGTTGGTGGGCGGCGGTGAGGGGGAATCCGGTGGTGTTTCGGTATCCCTCGGTCAGGTCCGGTTCGACGGCGTCGAAGCCCTTCTTCCGGCACATCTCGATACGAGCGGCCATCAGCGGCCGGAGGACGTCGAGGCGGCGGATGTCGAGCCACCGTTCGCCCGCCCAGCCGTTGTTCTCCCCGAGCAATTCCTTGGGGAAGTCGGCCTGGTCGGGCCGGAATTTCTCCCAGGCACCCGCGTTGATGTAGCAGATCACCTTGCGGCCTCGGGCATGCAGTCCCGCGACGGTCTTCGCGGAGTTCTCGAAGCCGTCGATGTCGTAGACGGGGACGTCCACACTCATGTCGACCCGACCGTCGAGCTGCCATTGCCAGCGGGTCCCGGGGCGGGGCTGCCAGCGCCGGGAGGCGGGGCGGTTCGTGCCGGGGCCATGGGAATCGGCGGAGGCGGAAGGATCCGCGGAACCCGCGGGGCCGGAGGGGTCCGAGGAGTCTTCCCTCTCCTCGTCGGGGTCCGGGGTGCCGGTTGTCCCGGGGGCAGCGGAGGAAGGCTTTTCTGATTCCTCGATATCGGGCCCGTCGCCGGCGGAGGAGCAGCCGGCGAGGGCGAGCAGGGCGAGGGCGAGCAGCCCGGCGCCGACGCGCCGCCCGGTCATCGGGCGTCCCCCGCGAGCCCGGTGCCCGCGCCCGTCAGCGGCACGCTCTGCCAGGGGTTGGCCCCCTCCCCCGGCACCGCGCAGTGCACCGCGGCGCCCCGCCCGTCGGCGGTCCGTGCCACCTGCTCCGCGTGCTCGGGCGGGACCCCGTGGACGAGGTGGCAGAACCGCTCGGGCGGGTGGTCGGCCGTCCAGTCGGGCACCGCCGCCCGCCGGTAGGTCTCCCAGCTGCCCTCGAAGGTGACCAGCAGGTCGGCGATCAGGGCGTAGCCGGGGTCGGGGTGGGTGCCCGGGTTGAGTACGGCCGTCCGGGCGCCCAGCGCCCTGGCCAGACGGACGAGCCTGCGGTAGCGGGGCAGCAGTGCGGCATGCGCCGCCGCCTGGTCGAAGAAGATTCCGTCCACGTCGTACCACCTGCGGTATTTGCGGATGTCGGCGATGATCTCGCGCGGTGGTCGGTGGCCGTAGCCGGTGTCGGTGTAGCCGAGCAGCCGGACGCCCGCGCCCCGGAGCCGATCGGCGGCCGCCCGGAACTCCTGGTCGGGGAGGTGGCCGGGGCCGTCCGCCACGTTGAGCACGACGGCGTACAGTCCGGCGGCGGCGCCCGCCAGCGACGTCCACGCCTGCGGGCTCACCGCGGGGTGGACGTACAGCGGGACGAGTAGCCGTCGCCGGCCGTCGCCGGGCGGGTCCCCACTCGTACGGCGACGCGTCCGGCCGGTCACCGGAGGGACTCCGAACGGGTGCGGGTCTCGGCCCACAGATCGGCGAGGGAGTCGGCGAGGGTGTGCCGGGGCGCCCAGCGCAGGGCGTGCGCGGCGGCGGTGATGTCCGCCTGTTGCCACGAGACGGCGGCGGACCGGGTGGAGCCGCTGCCGTCCTCCTCGATGCGCCCGCGGAAGCCGGCGGCCCGTACCAGCCCGTCGGCGATCTCCCTGACCCGGCGGGCCCGGCCGCCGGCGATGTTCAGGAGCGGGGGCAGCGGGGCGGGCGCGGTGACGGCGAGGGTGACGGCGTGTGCCACGTCCCGCGCGTCGACGTAGTCGCGGTGGGCGGAGAGGTCCCCGGTCCGCACGCTGCCGTCGGGGCCGGCCCGGTGCAGCTCGGCGGCGAGCCGGCCGGGCAGTGAGGAGGCGGGGGAACCGGGGCCGACGAGGTTGAACAGCCGCAGCACGACGGCGTCGAGGCCGGAGGCGGTCACCGCGAGGGTGCCGGCGAGTTTGGTGGCGCCGTAGAGGCCGACGGGGCGGGCCGGGGTGGTCTCGGTGACGGGCCGGTGTCCGTCCGTGGGCCCGTACTCGGCGGCGGAGCCGAGGTGGACCAGGCGGGCCGCCGGGGCGGCTCCGCGCAGTGCTTCGCACAGCACGGCCGGGCCACGGGCGTTGACGGCGGCGAGGTTCACCGCGCTGCCGTCGACCGCGCCCGCGCAGTTGACGACGGCGTCGGGGGCGGCCTCGCGCAGCGCGGCCGCCAGGTGGGCCGGGTCCGCGGTGGCCAGGTCGACGGGGAGATCGGCGCCGGGGGCCCGGCCGCCGTCGAGTACCCGCGCGCCCGGGAGGGCGCGCAGTTGCTCGACGGCGTGCCGGCCCAGGAAGCCGGTGGCGCCCAGAACGAGGATGCGCATGCGGGCCGTTCACGCTCCCTTGATCAGCATGTCGCGGTGCAGGGAGAACTCCCGGTTGGCCCGGTCGTAGTCGTCGGGCCGGCCGATGTCGAGCCAGTAGCCGTCGAACTCGTACGCGTGCGGCGGGGTGTCCGCGGCCAGCATGTCCAGGACGAGCTCGTCGAAACCGAGCGGCAGGCCGGGGGTGTAGCGGGTCAGGGCCTCGCGGGAGACGCCGTAGACCCCCATGGAGACCCGGTAGTCCATGCTCGGCTTCTCGGCGAAACCGACGACGCGCCCGCAGTCGGTGGTCAGCACACCGAAGTCGATGTTCACCTTCCGGGCGTAGGTGGCGATGGTCAGCGGTGCCTCGGCGGCCACGTGGGTGCGGTACATCGCGCCGAAGTCGAGGTCGGTGAGGATGTCGCCGTTCATCGCCAGGAAGTTCTCGGGCAGTCGGTCGAGCATGGTGAGCAGCGGGCCCATGGTGCCCAGCGGGCTCTCCTCGGTCGCGTAGTCGACCTTGATGCCCCATTGGGAGCCGTCGCCGACGTAGGCACGGATGATGTGCCCGAGGTGGCCGATGGCCAGGGTGCAGCTGGTGAATCCCGCGTCGGCCAGCTGGCGCATCACGATCTCGAGGATCGCGTGTTCCTCGCCGATGGGGACCAGGGGCTTGGGGAGCGCGGTGGTGTACGGACGCAGCCGGACGCCTTTGCCTCCGGCCAGTATGACGACATGCATGGTGGCATTCCTCTCTGCGATGGGTGGCGCCGGAACGGGTGGTGACGTCGCGTCAGACGTTGTAGATGCCGACCTTGTACCGGCTGAGGTTCGCCGGGTCGCGGAAGAACTCGATGGCCCGGACGAGTCCCGCTTCGAGGGTGTGGGCGGGGGCCCAGCCGGTGGCGGCGCGCAGCCGGGTCGCGTCGCAGACCAGCCGCATCACCTCGGACGCCGCGGGCCTGATGCGCGCGGGGTCCTCGGTGACGGTCAGGTCGGCGTCCATGAGCTTGCCGATCAGCAGCACCAGGTCGCCGATCGAGATCTCCTCCCCGGTGCCGGCGTTGAAGGTGCGGCCGACGACGTCGGCGGCCGGGGCGGTGCCGACGGCGAGGAAGGCGGCCACGGTGTCCTTCACATAGGTGAAGTCCCGGGTGGGGCGCAGATCGCCGAGGGTGATGGCCCGCTGCCCGGCGGCCACCTGGGCGATGACGGTCGGGATGACGGCGCGCATGGACTGGCGGGGCCCGAAGGTGTTGAACGGCCGCAGGGTGACCACCGGCAGGTCGAAGCTCGCGTGGTAGCTGTCGGCGAGCCGGTCGCCGCCGGCCTTCGACGCGGCGTACGGGGACTGGGTGTTGATGGGGTGGTCCTCGTTGATCGGCACGGTCTGCGCGGTGCCGTACGTCTCGCTGGTGGAGGTGTGCACCAGTCGGGGGACGCCCAGGTGG
This sequence comes from Streptomyces sp. NPDC033229, assembly GCF_055576875.1. NCBI lineage: Bacteria > Bacillati > Actinomycetota > Actinomycetes > Kitasatosporales > Streptomycetaceae > Streptomyces > Streptomyces sp. NPDC033229. The sequence continues at coordinate 139,303 of NZ_JBVIQR010000003.1, forward strand.
CGGACGGCCTCCAGCACGTTGAGGGTGCCGGTGACGTTGGTCTCCACATAGCTGTGCGGGGCGCGGTAGGAGTACGGGATCGCGATCAGCGCGGCCAGGTGGTAGACGGCCTCCGCGCCCGTCACCAGCCCGTTCACCGATCCGGGGTCGCGCACGTCGCCGAGGACCACCTCGACGTGGGACATCACCTCTTCGGGAAGCGTCTCCAGCCAGCCGAAGGAGGAGAAGGAGTTGTACTGCACCATGGCGCGTACCCGGTGCCCGGTGGTGACGAGTTCCTCCACCAGGTGCGAGCCGATGAATCCCTCGGCGCCGGTGACGGCGACGATTGCGGGTGCGGACATGCGGGGTCTCCCTTGTGTGTGACGGCCATTCACCAGGCCTGCGTTCACCAGGCCTGTGCATGAAGGTCGTTCATGACGGGTGCCGTGCGGTGTGCCTGAGGTGCGATGTGCGTGAGGTGCGGGGACGGTGGTGCGGGGACGTGGTGGTGCTTCAGTGGTGGTTCAGCGGTGCGTCGTGAGTCGTCCGAGCAGGGCGGTGGCGACGGCCAGGAGGCCGACCGCCGTGCCGCCGCAGACGAGGAGTTGCGCGGTGGCCGGTGTGGAGATCCGCAGGAGCTGCGCGGCCGTCTCGGTCCCGGCCGCCGCCAGGCACAGCAGCGCCGGGGTCCAGGCGACGCCGAAGGCCTGGAGCAGCAGCCCGGCCCAGAGGACCGCGCCCAGCGCCAGCAGCGCGGCTGTCCGCAGTGCGGTGAGCGGCGGACCGTCCGGCCACAGGGCCCCGGCGGCCAGGTCGAGGGCGGCCAGGGCGGCGAGGTAGACCGCCACGCACAGGGCGAGCACGCGGGCGACCCGCAGCAGCAGTCCCCCGGTGGTGACACTCCGGGCGAGCGCGCGGAGGGCGAGGCTCCGGCAGCGGTAGAGCAGCCACTCCGCCGCGCCCATGCTGAGGGTGAGCGCGATGACGGCGGAGCCCGCCGTGGTGGCCCCCGCCCCGTGCCGCAGAACGTCGCCGAGCGCGGCGAGGGTCGTCAGCACCCCGCAGCCCAGGCCGAACAGCCCGTACGGGACGGAGGCGGCGAGGGGCAGCGGTGCGGGCCCGGCCGACGGGGTATCGCCCTTGCGGGTGCGCGCGATCTCGTACGCCGCCGCGAAGAGCACGCCCCCGGCGGTGGCCAGCAGCAGGGCGACGCGCACGGAGGCCGGCGGGTCGGTGACGAGGAGCGCCACTCCCCCGGTGGCGGTGGGCAGGAGGGCGAGCAGCAGGAGCCGCTCCCGGCCCAGCACCAACAGGACGGTGGCCCCCGCCAGGTACAGCGCCTGGCCCGCCGCGTAGGCGGTGGGCCCGGCCGGGGCGGGGAACGCCACCGCGACCACGATGGCGAGCAGGGCGCCGAGCGGGGCACCCCACATCAGGGCCCGCCCGGCGGCGGCGCGCCCGCCGGTGCCCAGCCGCAGGTACGCGCGGTGGGCGAAGCCCTGGTTCCAGGCCCAGGCCGTGAGCGCGGAGGCGACGAGCGCACCGGTGCCGGCGGGCAGGCCGTAGCCGTCCCGGGCGCCGGCCATGAAGGGGGCACCGAGCGCGTAGCCGAAGCCGGGCAGGGTGAACACCAGGGCCCGCAGGACGAATTGGCCGGGACTCACCTGCCACGGGTCGGGGCGCGGGCCGGGTTCGGGGTGGCCGCGCGGCACCCGTGCGTAGAGTTCCGCCGCGAGTTCGAAGGCGTCGCGACGGCCGTAGCGCTCGGTGATCTGCTCGCCGGTCAGTCCGTCGGCCTCCAGGACGGCCGCGATCTCGTCGGGGTGGACGGCCGCCGCGCAGACCTCGGCGAGCTCCTCGGCGAGGTCGTCGAGCGGGTCGGCGGCCCACCGCGGCCGGGGCCGCGGGTGGGGGCGCGGGTGCGCGGAGGCGAGGTCGTGGACGGGTTCCGGCTCGTCGGGGACGAGCCGCAGCAAGCCGCTCATCCCGCACCACCTGCTGCCAGAGCCATGACGGGCACGGGCTCCGGCCGGAATATCCGCCCGGACTCCTGCTGCCTGCCGCGGGCCAGGTCGTGGTAGATGTCGCGGAAGGAGTCGATGGTCTGGCGGAGGGTGAACTGCTCGATCACCCGCAGCCGGGCCGACTCGCCCATCCTCGCCCGCAGTCCGGGGTCCTTCAGCAGGCGCAGCGCGGCCTTCGCCATGCTCTCGGGGTCGCGCGGCGGCACGACCAGACCGCTGTCGCCCACCGCCTCGCAGACGCCCCCCACGTCCGTGGAGACGGTGGCGCGCCCGCACGACATGGCTTCGATCAGGGTGAAGGGGAAGCCCTCACTGATGCTGGAGAGCATCACCACGTTGCCCGCGGCGTAGGCGTCGCGGATGTCCTCCACCCGCCCCTCGAAGGTGACGCCGTCGGCGACGCCCAGCTCGGCCGCGAGGCTCTCGCAGGCGGTGCGGTAGCCCTCTCCACCGCGCGGGGTGCCACCGAAGAGCCGCAGGCGTACGGCCGGGATCTCCGCCCGTACGATCGCGAAGGCGCGGATCAGGGTCTCCAGGCCCTTGATGGGGTCGACGCGCCCGGCCCAGCTCAGGGTGGGGACCTCCGGCTCCGGGCCGGCGGGCGGGAACGCGGCGGGGTCGACACCGTTGTAGACGGTGCGGATGCGGTCGGGCGGGGTGCCGCCGTGTTCCTCCCAGCGTCGGTTGTAGCGGTTGCCCGGGGTGACCAGGGCGGCGCGCCGGTAGCTCTCCTCGGCCAGCAGCCGGAACAGCCCCAGCATCAGGGCCTTGACCGGCCAGCGGTAGGGCTCGGCGCGGAAGCCGAGATAGCGCTCGCGCAGATAGATGCCGTGCTCGGTGAGGAGGAACGGCGTGCCGTGGCGGTGGTGGGCGAGCAGCCCGGGGACCGCCGCGAGGCCGCCGCTCACCGCATGGGTGACGCCCTCGGCCGGCACCTTCGCGGCGAGCGGGCGCAGCGCGTGTTCCAGCAGGTCGGTGGCGGTCAGCGCGTCGTGCAGGGTGGGGCGGGCGGCGGCGGTGGCCAGCTCCGGGCGGTTCCACACCCGGACCAGGGCGCGTGCGGCGGCTTCGCCGCGCAGCGCGGCCGGCAGGGTGCCCGCCACGGCGTACTCGGCGAGCCGGTAGAAGGTGCGCGGGAAGTGGTGTTCCTGGGCGGGGTCGAGGAGAGCGAGCAGGAACCGTTCGTAGGCGGTGAGGAAGCGGCGCAGTGCCCGGCCGCGCGGGGCGCGGCCGGCCGGGGGCGGCCCCCACAGCGGGAGGGTGTCCACGCTCCGGACGTGGCCGGGCAGGTCCCAGGCGAGCGGCTCCCGGCCGGTGCCGGTCACGGCGATGACCCGGAAGTCGATGTCGGGCATGCCCTGGACCAGCTGGTCGCACCACACGCTCACCCCGCCGTGGCTGTGCGGGTAGGTCCCCTCGGTGAGCAGCGTCACCGAGGGGGTGTCCAACGCCGGTTCGGCGAACGGTCCGTGCATGAATTCTGTTCTCTCCGGGAGACGGTGGGGCATGGGGCGGTTCGGCACGGAGGACACGGGTCGGATCAGCGCCGGGTGGGGACTCCGGTCCCCGGGCGCACGGGGTGGCCGACGCCCTGGGGGACCGTGAGGGCGGCGGCCGGGGGCTGCACCCGGGCGGCGGCCCCGGGCGCGGTACGGGCGGCCGGGGTCTCGGTGGGCAGGGTGAAGGTGAGCTGGGGCTGCCCGTCGGCGGATGCGGCCCAGCCGGAACGGGCTCCGGCGTAGGCGGCGCCGAACGGTGTGCTTCCGCTGCCGTTGACCTGCGTGCTGCCGTTCGGGAGCGTCGCGGTGGCCTCGATGCCGACGGGCGCCTCGACGGTGACCGTGGAGCCGATCCGGTAGGCCGTGACCTTGCCGGCGTCGAGGGCCGCGTCCCAGGCGGCCCGCTTGCGCAGCTCCGTGGCGACGTCCCGCATCCGGGGGGTGACCAGGGGCGTGTTGTCGGCGAAGAGGGCGGAGTAGTCGGCGAGGACCTTCTCCATGACGGTGTAGCCCAGGCGTTCCTCGGAGAGGTTGGACTGGTGCATGAAGTGCGGCCGCGGGTCGTTGGCCAGGACGTGGCCGAGGGCGATCCGGGATTCGAGGGGCGCGATGTAGGACGCGAATCCGGTCCTGACGTCCAGCGGGGCCTTCAGGCAGGTGGTCGTCGTGGAGTTCTCGCAGAAGCCGCTGCCGCCGTCGGACTTCTTGGTGTAGAGCCAGTTGTACTCGTCGGTCTGCTCGGCGGCCGTGCCGACGTTGTAGTAGACGTTCATCGGGTAGCGGGGCACGGTCAGCGCGGATCCGACCTGGCGCTGGCGCGGTTCACGCGAGTTGTCGCTGGCGATCGAGGCGACTCCGCTCGCGGTGAGGACGGGGGCGAGTTCGGGGTTGTCGACGTTCTGCTGGGGCAGCGTCTTGAGACCGGAGTGCTCGCCGGTCACCAGCTCGTCCCGGTCGAGGGTCAGCCCCTGACGGGCCGCCCAGGCGAGGTTGTCGTTGACCTGGCCGCTGATGGTCTGGCGGCTGACCCAGCGCGTCCTGCCGAAGAGATCGGTGGCGCACTTCCAGGGCACGACGGAGGTGTTCTGCTCACAGCCCAGGAAGGCGTGGGTGTAGGTGTGGTTGATCCAGCGGTAGGACTTCTGGTCGGCGACCAGCTGATTCAGCAGCGGGTCCGGTGCGCCGCCGCGCTCCGCCCGGTACTCCTCGCTGCCGACGCCGTTGTAGGCGAGGTCCAGGGGCAGGCCGTGGCTGTCGGACCACTGCTTGGCGTAGGCCGCGTCGGCGGCCGTCATCCGGATCGGCGGGCTCTGGGCATCGGGGTTTCCCGGACAGTCGACGTCACCGGGGGTGCACTTGAGCTTGGTGTCCCAGCGGTCGTCGGAGGCGAAGACGTCGTCGACGTGCACGCCGAAGTAGTTGCGGGCGGCCCCCAGATGAACGCCCCGGGTCAGCCACTCCACGATGCCCCGGGAGACCAGCCGGAACTGCGACTGGTACCGGTTGTAGACGAAGGTGACGACCAACTCGCTGCGGCCGTCGTGGTCGTACTGGCCGATCAGCGAGCCGCGCGCGGAGCCGCCGGGGATGGGCGCGTCGAGGTAGCTGGTGTACGTCGCGCCGTTCGCCTGCTTCTCCAGCGGGGTCGCGAGGTAGCCCCAGCTCTCGTTGACGGCGGTGTCGTTGTCCTCAAAAGGAACGTTTCTCTTCAGATAGCCGAACGGCCCCCCGGCCCCGGCCCCCGTCACCTGGGCGGACTTGCCGTCCATCGAGCCGCTGTAGCCGGAGCCCTGGGGAGTGTTGAGCCCCACCGCCGGGCGGGCGTAGGTGTAGGCGTCCACCTGCCGGATCCCGAAACGCTTCTCGTACCCGGCCAGGGCTGCCATCTCCGCCGAATTGGCCCCGAAGGGGTTGTCGTTGGGCAGCACCACGCCCTGGAATCTGGCGCGCGGTCTGCCGTCCACGGTGTCGCTCAGGAACGCCTCGTCGATCCGCTGGCGGCCGGAGTCCGCCAGGGTGATCTTCGTGTACGGCGTGCCGGCTTCATCGAGCTCGGCACGGATCGCCTCGGTGGCCGGTCCGCCGTCGTCGACGACCAGCACCCGTAGGTCGATTCTGGGCTCCGCCCCGGCGGCGGAGGCGCCGCCCGTCGGTAGCGTCACAGCCAGTAGGGCCGCCGAGGCGCATGCCGCGGCCAGCCGGGTCGTACGACCCATCATGATCTCCCCCCATAACGGAACGACGCGCGAGAGCGTCGTCCGTACGGTTCCTCACGTGCGCATGGCGTCGATGCCGCCATTGAGCGCACCCCGAATAGTCCCCAAGTCCGGCTCCGCTGCGGTCCGGGACCCCATCCCGGCCGCGTCCGCTCCTCCCCTGCCGCGGTACGCGCGCCGATGCCCGTACCCGTGCCGCGCGGCCGGAGCCGAGGCCGCGCGACAGTGACCGGGCGGGTGGCACAGCGATGCCACACCCCCCGAGAGGCGCACTCAGCCTCTCGACCGCCCAGCCATATAGTGCGCCATGCCCGAAGGCCGCGCGGGGCGCACCGAGGAGGAGCCCGGCGCTCGTTCCGGGGTGTTGTCCGGAATTCAACTCGCCCCGGATAGCGACCGGATACGGACGGATCAGCTCACGCTCATCGGCCATTGCCGGGGTGACCTGTGGCGACATTGGTCTATGCCCCGCTCGTATGCCCGCCGCCGGGCCGCCGGACAGGGGGGCCACCCCGACATCGAACATCGACAAGATCGGCCTGATGACGGCTGTCGGAATTGCCGGTTGAGGTGTCAATTCGACGGATGTGCTCGGCGGCGATCACCCCCAACTTCCGTGACGTACCGGCGAGTCGGGCGGCAAAGTTCCGGAAACCGCGCGACCGGTCCGATATTGTGCCGAGTTTGTTCCGCGATCGTTCCGGGGGCGGGGCCGGGCCGGGTCGGGGGGCGGACAAGGGCCCGAGCCCGCCACGACGCGCCCGGACGCGTAACGCCCGGCCGTTCGGACGGGCGTTACGCCATGGTCTTCTCGGCCCGTACGAGCCAGGGCCCCGGCCCGTACGGTCAGCGCTTGCCGCGCACCTTGCCGAGCAGCGCCTTCAGCTGGGCCCGCTTGCGTGGGTCCCGAGCGGCCCGCCTGCCCTCGCTGATGGCCCGGCGGCCCTGAGGACTCCGGGCGAAATTCCTGATCCGGTCGATCAACCCTGCCATGACCCATTCCTCCGGTCGCTCACGGCCCGGCGCGGCCCACGTGGTTCGAGACTGTGTGTCTACCCAGTGACCGGGGGTCTCACGTCCAAGAGTCCCTCCCGCCGGAACCTCACGTGCCGGGCTTGCGGCCGTAGACCTGGACGTCGTCGCCGTTGCGAAGCATGGACCAATACTTCTTCGCATCCGCCGTGCGCATGTTGACGCAGCCGTGCGAACCGGGGGGCGACCAGACGCTGCCGCTGATGGCGTGGAAGGCCTGTCCGCCGTCGAAGAACTGGCTGTACGGCATGCGGACCTTGTAGATGCTCGACCAGTGGTCGATCGCCCGCCAGTAGATCTTCTTCGCACCGGTGCGCGTCTCGTACCCGTCCCGTCCCGTGCGCACCGGAACCGGGCCGAACTTGAGGGTCTTGCCGTCCTGGATCCAGCTGATCTGACGCGTGAGGTCCACGCAGGCTATGCGGCCCTTGTTCACCGGGCACTTCCCGGCGGCGTTCGGATCGCGCTTGGTGATCTCCGCCTGCATCGCCCGCCAGGTCACCGGGCCCGCGTAGCCGATGTCGGGGCGGATGCCGTGCTTGTTCTGGAAGGCCTGGATCACCCGGCAGTCGGCCGGCGACTGCCGCCCGTCGACCGGCCGGCCCAGGAACTTCTCCGCGTCCTTCTGGTGCGGCCCCGTCTCCGACGTACACGCGGTGGCCGCCTGCGCGGTCCCGCCCATGGCCACCGTCAGTGGCGCCGTGAGTCCGACGACCCCCAGCAGCACGGCCGTTCGGCGTGCCGCGACTGATCCCGTCCTGTTTCTCGCTCTGGTTCCCATACGGGGTATGACCCCCCACCCGGCCCGGCGGTTGCACGAACCGGCACCCGGCTTTTCCCCGGCGGCACGTGGCGGGATCCGGGCTTGTGGGGTCCGGGGCCCGATGATTCGATGCCGCCATTCCGGTGAAGTGGTCCCCGGCGTTCTCCCATCGAAGGAGATCCAGTCATGCCCATGAGCCCCGTGCGAAGCGACGGAAGAAGCGCGCTCGACCTGCCGAGGACGCCGACCGGATTCGACCAGGTCTTTCACGCGATACGGGCCCGGAAGCCACAACGGATCGCGGGCCTGCCCGCCGAGCCGCACTGGCGCGCCGATTATGTGGCGCCGGACGTCACGGGGCCGCGCATGACCCTCGAGGAATTCGGCTATCGCCGGGAGGAACTCCACCACGCGCACGGCCGGGTCGACGACACCGCCCTCGTGGGCCCCGCACGGATCCTCACTCCGGAGGGCCTCGACCTGCTGGCCGAGGTGTGCGACAAGCTGGAGGGCGCGGCGGGCAGCAGCCGTTTCATCGCGACGCGGCGGCTGCGCGGTGCCGATCTCGTGTCGCCGTTCATCAACAACATGATTCGGGACCGGACTTTCCTGCTCACCTGCTCCCGACTGGCGGGAGTTCCCCTGATCCCGCATCCGCTGCGCCTTCCCACCGCGCAGATCAATTACTTCGAGGGCCGGGGCCGGCCGGAGATCGTGCGCTGGCATCGCGACGGCATGGACTACGTCTTCACCATCCAGCTCAGCGGTGACGACGATTACGAGGGCGGGCGCTTCACGTATTTCCAGGGACGCACGGATGAATTCACAGGGGTGACCGAGGGCGACCCACGGATCCGGGAGGCGCCGTGCGGGGAGCGCGGGACGACACTGTTCCTGCACGGCAGCCGGATCTTCCACGCGGTCACCCCGGTGACGCAGGGCCGCCGGGTGACTTTGGTGATCTCCTTCTTCTGCCCCTACTTCGCCCGGCAGGACTCGAATACGTTCTGGCACCTGGCGGGCGACGACGGCATTCCCGCCACGATCCCGAGCTGGCTGCGCCTCAAGTGGCCGGTGCGCGACCCGGCCATGGACTACAGCCTGCGGGCGGGCAGCCCGGTCATCACCTGGGAGGACGTCGTCCAAGGCGCGTAGGGGCTGTCCGGTACAGGCCGACGCTCTACCACGGGACGGTCTTGCCGTGGCGATCCAAGAACTGCAGGCCGGGGGCGCCGGTCTGCGCTTCGAGGACGTCGACGACGCCGGGAATGCTCTCCTGGGGGGTGAGTGGCGCGTCGGGCCCGCCGAGCCGAGTCCGGTTGTGGCCGGGGTCGATGAGCAGCTTGGTCTGTCCGTCGGCGGCATGGCGGATGGCGTAACTGCGCATCAGCTGGTTGAGCGCGGCCTTGCTGGCCTTGTAGAGCTCATGGCCGCCCTCGGTGTTCCGCGAGACGCTGCCCTGCTCGGAGGACATGACCGCGACGGTGCCACCGGGCGCGACAAGTCCGCGGAGGGCCTCCAGGGCGCGCAGCGGGCTCAAGGCGTTGGTAATCATCACCTCGGTGAACATGTCCGTCGAGACCTCGTGGATCGGCAGATTCCCTCGGTCGATCGCAGCATTGACGAAGAGCAGATCGAGTCGACAGCCGTCGTCCTCCAAGCGCTCGCGCAGCGCGGCTAACTGTTCGGAGCTTGTCATCTCCAGCGATTCGACCTTCAGTCGGCCGTTCCAGGCATCGGCCTTCGCTTGCAGCTCGCCGCCGCCCTGGCGCGTCGTGGCAATGACGTGCCAGCCGCGTCGAGCCAGCTCGTCGGCGAGGACGAGCCCCAACCCTCGAGACGCTCCGATGATGAGGGCCTTGCGGTGGGACGCAGCGTTCATACGCACTCCTTCGTGGCGGGAGAATTTAGAGTAGACGCGCCGTTGCGTCTAGACAATACCGCGGCCCTGTCGGCGGGTAGGGTGTCCCGCATGCCCGCAGCCAGCCCTCAGCCCCGCAGGCCGCGCTCCGGCAGCCGGCGCGACGAGTCCGCACGTCTCGCTGTGCTTCATGCCGCGGACGATCTACTCGTCGAGCACGGCTTCGGCGCTCTGACCATCGAGGCGATCGCGCGTCGCGCCGGGGTCGCCAAGCAGACGATCTACCGCTGGTGGCCTTCGAAGGTCGAGATCCTCCTCGACACGCTCATCGAGGACAGCGACAAACGCCTCCCCGTCCCGACGGAGAAGCCCACGGCAGAGACCGTCCGTGGCTATCTCAGCGACTTCGCGCGATTCCTCGCCGACGACCCTGCCGGCAAGGTCCTGCTCGCGCTCATCGCCGAGGCGCAGCACGATCCCGCCACGGCCAAGAGCTTTCACACGCGCTATCTCGGTCCACGTCGTGACCAAGAACGAGCCATGCTCACGCGCGCGATCGACGCCGGTGAGGTCTCGCCCGGACTCGGCCCCGAAGCCACGATCGACGCCCTCATCGGCCCGATCGTCTACTGCGCCCTGACGGGATCGAGCATCCCCGGTGAACTGGTGGACACCCTTGTCGAGGGCCTGCTCAGGCCCCGATCGACCTGAGTATCCACTCAGCGATGCGTCGGCCTGACCAGGCGGGCACCCTGCCCCGGCCCGAAGGCCGGCACGGTGGCGAGATCCCGGCGCAGGTCGGTGGCGGCGGACTCGGCCACCATCCCGAGTAGCCGGACCACCGCGTCCTGTTCTCCGCAGACGGCGGTCTCCCCTGGCCGTCGTGACGAGCAGCGACATCAGCCTCTTCACCCGGCCCGTACTCAAGCGCTGAGACCCGGGCGGCCAGGAGCGATCGGCCTGGCGACGATGACGCTCTCACCGTTGACGGTGACGTCCTCGCCCGTCCCCCTCCTGCGCCCGCAGATGGGCCAGCAGCTCGTCCCCGGCCGGGTACGGACGCTCCTCGGGCAAGAGCCGGGACGCCGTCTCCAGGTCACCGCCGCGCACGAGCGCGTGCACTTCGTGCGCGAGCGGGGTCACATCGGTGATGGCGACCGTCCACTCGTCGGCATAGCGTCGCGAGGCCTCGCCGGAAAGACCCAGCTGGAGGGACCGGTACGGCAGCGCGGCCAGGCGCAGATCGCGCTCGGGGTCCCACTGCACCCGCGTCGGCGCCCGGCGCAGCTCGCGCCGCCAGGCGTCCCGGTCGGGGTGCACACCACGCTCGTAGTGCGACAGGGCGGCGTGCCGCAGCGCCCACTCGAACCCCTCACGGGTGATCTCGACGGCGAGAACCGTCTCCTGCCCCTCCTTCGTGCCCCAGCCGCAGCGGTACATCATCCACAGGAAAGAGGGCTTGATCCATGTCATGCGGTCCCGCTTCCAGGCGGCGGGGAAGCGCCCGTCGCGCGCCGCGGGAACGCCGATCGCTGGACTGTAGGCCTGGTAAACGGTGACCGTGGAGTCCGTGTGGAGCGCGCGGATTCGGTGGTTCGGTTCGTGCATGACGACCACGATGAGGTACGCCGACCTGCCTTGACCAGTGGTTTTACGGGACGGGCGGAGCCGCCGGCGTTACAGCCAGCCGTTACGGCGGAAGCCTCGGTGGATGGCGAAGCAGGCGACGGCGATGACGACGAGGACGAGCGGGTAGCCGTACGTCCAGTGCTGCTCCGGCATGTGGTCGAAGTTCATGCCGTAGATCCCGCAGACCATCGTGGGCACGGCGACGATCGCGACCCAGGCGCTGATCCGGCGCATGTCCTCGTTCTGTGCGACGGTCACCTGGGCGAGATGCGCCTGGAGGATGGAGTTGATCAGCTCGTCGAGGGCGATGATCTGTTCGGCGACCCGGGCCAGGTGGTCGGCGACGTCGCGGAAGTACGTCCGCAGTTCCTGGTCGACCACGGGGTACGGTCGGGTGGACAGCTCCCGCACCGGCCGGTCCAGCGGTATCACGGCACGCCGGAATTCCAGGAGTTCGCGCTTGAGCTGGTAGATCCGGCCCGCGTCGGCGGGGCGGCCGCTGTCGCTGGCGAAGACCTCGGCCTCGACGTCGTCGATGTCGCTCTGCACGGAGTCGACAACGGCGAGGTAGTCGTCGACCGTATGGTCCGCGATGGCGTGCAGGACGGCGGCGGGTCCCTTCGCGAGCAGCTCGGGGGCGGACTCCAGTTGCTCGCGCAGCGGACCGAGGGAGCCGTGTCCGCCGTGCCGGACGGTGACGACGAAGTCATGGCCGGTGAAGACCATGATCTCCCCGGTGCCGACCACTTCGCTCGTCGCGGTCAGCTTGTCGTGGTCGACGTAGCAGACGGTCTTGAAGACGGTGAAGAGCGTGTCGTTGTAGCTCTCCAGCTTGGGCCGCTGGTGGGCGTGGACGGCGTCCTCGACCGCCAGCGGGTGCAGGCCGAACAGCGTGGCGATGTCGGCGAACTCCTCCACGGTGGGCTCGTGCAGGCCGATCCAGACGAAGCCGTCGCCCGCCTTGCGTACGTGCCTGACCGCCTCTTCGACGGGGCAGTCACCCTCCTGCCGGACGCCGCCGATGTAGACCGCGCAGTTGACGACGGCGGATCCGAGCGGTGAGCGTGCGGGATGACTGAGGTCCACCGCGGTGCGGCGGTGCCTCAGCCGCACCGCTTTGCGCAGCTGGCCGGTCATCGACATACGGGGTCCTCCTCCAGGTCGGCGGCCAGTCTGCCATCTCTGGTCTGCAGGACCCAGCCGCGCCCGGCACCCTCTCCCGGCGCCCGTTCACGCGCCCCCGCGCCGCGGTCAGCCGGTGGAGCCGGGGAAGAAGTCGACGAGCAGCATGTCGCGCACGCCCGTGCGGGCACCGGACGCGGGCCGGACCGGGGAGACGCCGTGCAGGACACGCCGGTCGTCGAGGACGATGGTCTCCATGGGGGTGGTGAGCAGCGCGTGGTGGATCCGGCGGCGGCCGAGGTCGTAGAGGCTGGACTCGGCGCCCTCGACGTCCTCGCGGCGGATCAGCACCTGGGCGACGTAGCTGTGGCCGTCCTGGTGGACGCCCTCGGGGGCGGGGTGGCCCTCGGCGTCCTCGGTGGCGGTGACGCGTATCTGGTGCACCCCGCAGGTGTCGATGCCGGTGCGGGGGCCGGGGAGCCTGCCGAAGAGGGTGCGGACAACGGTGCGCAGCGCGGCGCCGGACGCCACCGAGTCGTCGAGCGGGGCGAACATGCGGTCCACGCCGCCGTTCACCTTGTTCACGGCTCTGTCCTGGAAGAAGGCGGCGTGCGGGAGCTTTTCGAGCCGGTCGGGCAGCAGTCGGAAGGACCCGTAGCGGCGGAACCGGTAGGGCGTGGCGGTGCCCAGGTGCGCGTCGGCCGGCAGATCGTGCCAGGAGTCGGTGAACTCCGCGACACCGTCCTCGGGGACCTCGGCCAGCGCGGTCGTGAGGAGGTCCGGGCCGAACTGGACGAAGGGGGCGACCTGATCGAGGGGGCCCGACTCCGGTGCGTTCCCGATTCCGGCGCCGGACGTCTCCGGCTCCCGCAGTGGCGCTGTGGTCATGGCTTCCTTGCCTTCGTACGGGCCCTGTCAAGGGCCTTCGTGCGGACGTGCTCGGGGCACCGGGTCACGGGGGCTGAACGAACGTAGCAAGACCGGCCACGACGGGGAATCGGCCGAGACGGCCGAAAAAGTCACATACAAAGGCCTGTTGACAAACGCACGGGTGCCCGGACGACGCACGTCGTCCGGGCACCCGGGGGTGCGTGTTCAAACCGTCAGCCGAGGACGGCGGAGATCCGTTCGAACGGTACGAGCTTGAAGTTCTGGTTGCCGCTGGTTCCGGGGGCGGAGTTGGTGCCGTCCTGGCAGACGAAGACCCCGCCGGGGAACTTCGCGCCGAGGGGCGCGGCGGTGGCGTCGATGCCGTCGGTGTCCTCGCAGCCGTCGGCGGCCGTCCCCTTGGTGACGGCGAAGCGGCCGAGGTAGCCGCCGCCGGTCCGGTCGTAGACGGCGAAGTCGTTGCTGCCCTGCGAGGAGACGATGAGGTAGCGGCCGGCGGCGGTGATGCCCTCGGCGTCGGCGGTGAGGTGGCCGCCGGAGCCCGTGGAGTCGAGCTTGGTGCGCGTGGTGCCGGCGGTGGGCTCGGCGCCGTAGACCCACACGCCGACGTCCTCCTCGCCGAGGTAGAGCTTGCCGGTCTTCTCGTCGGCGTAGCAGCCCTCGACGGCGGAGCCGGCGTCGAAGATGCGCACGGAGGTGGCGTTGACCGCGTCGCCGCGCACCGCGAGCTCCCACTGCTCGACGCGGCCGGAGGTGGAGTTGGGGTAGGCGTACAGCTTGCCGCTGGTGGGCGAGGTGTACATGCAGATGCCGTGGGCGGTGACCTCGGTGGCGACGTCCTTGAGGTGCGTCAGCTTCCGGGTGGCCGGGTCGATGCGGTAGATGTGCATCGCGCCGTCGCCGTTCGCGGCCTCGTCGTCCGCGGAGACGACGATGTCTCCCCGCAGGTCGACGTTGTTGCCGTGGTCGCCGTTGATCCGCTGGATGCGGTTGCCGGAGAGGTCGAGGACCTCCAGCGCGCCCTTCTTGTCGGTGGTGACGATCACCGACCGGGACGGGTCGGTGGGGTGGACCCAGATCGCCGGGTCGTCGGCCGCGTCACCGCTGTGCGACACCGGGGAGGTCTCCACGGTGGCGGTCACCGGGAAGCGGCCGGGGACGGCGGCCTGCGCCGTGCCGGTGGACTGCCAGAGCAGCGCCCCGGTCGCGAGGGCCAGGGCGGCCGAGGTGGCGCGCAGACGTACGGAGGTGGCCAGGGGCCTCATGGGAAGGAGCCTTCCGGAGACGACAACGTCGCGGCGAAGGTACGTTCGATACGGGACGGAGCGGTGAACTCCATTTGAATCCCGGGCGGCCGTTCCCCGCCACCTCGGGCGTTCACTCCGCCGTACGCATCGCCTGTTCGAGCAGGGCCGCGGTGGTCGTCGCCGTCTCGCGCGTGGTCTCGTCCTCGCCGGTGCGGGCGAGTTCGCCCAGCAGGACGGCGGCGGCCTGGAGCACCCCGACGTGCACGGTCGCGGTCCGCAGGGCGGCGAGCGCGGCGGCGGCCTGCTCGCCCGACGACGCGGTGGGTCCGGGGATCAGGGTGCTGACGCCGCGTCCGAGGGCGGTACGGGGCGAGGGCTGAGGTGTCGTTGTGCTCACCGGTGCAGTCTTCCGTACGCGGAGCCGTCGTGGGTACGTACGGCCCCGGGCCGGGCCGCCGTCAGGCGGAGCCTCACCGACCGCTTGGGGTGAAAGCCCTCGCCGAGGGGCGACGGTGACCATCGCCACGACAAATCGGCTGGCGGCGGACGCCCTGCCCATGGCAGAGTGATCACCACGCCGAAGGGGCGTAGCTCAGCTGGCCAGAGCAGCGGACTCCAAACCCGCTAGTCGCAGGTTCAAATCCTGTCGCCCCTGCTGACGGTCGGGCAGGCTTACTTCCCCCGACCTGCAAAAGTGCGTGCAGTGGGGTTGTCGCGATCACCGCGACAACCCCACTGTCGTTTCAGCTCCCCGCGCATGTCCGAGCCGCTCCGGCTGCCTCGCACTCACTGCGGGCAGCGTCGACCGCGTCCACTGCCTGGAAGCGGCCTTCCCCTTCGGTACGGCCGACCGCCAGGCGTTCCTCATCCGAAGGCCGAGCAGGGCACAGCACGCCCGGCAATCGCCGCCCCGTCGTCAGCCGAGCGTGTGCCCGGTGGTGGCGTCGACGTGGCCGGGGACCGGGTCGTGGCGGTCGCCGACGGTGGACGTGCCGGTCGGTTCGAACAGGAGGATCGAGGCGCCGGCGGTGGAGAACGGGCGGTGTTCCACCCCGCGCGGGACGACGAACACCGCGCCCTTGGGCAGCACGACCACGCGCTCGTCCTCGCCCTCGCGGAGGCCGATGCCCAGCTCACCGTCGAGGACGAGGAAGAACTCGTCCGTGTTCTCGTGCGCGTGCCAGATGTGCTCACCCGCCACCTTCGCGATACGGACGTCGTAGTCGTTCACCTGGGTGACGATCCGTGGGCTCCACAGCTGATCGAAACTGCTCAGTGCGGACGTCAGGTCGATCGGTTCGTTGATCGGTTCGTTGATCGGTTCGTTGATCATTTCGCCATCATCGCCATTGTCGATCATTCGGTACCAGTGCTAGGAATCGCATATGTCGCATGGATCCTCGCACCGGGTGGCCGTCCTCGTCGACGAGGGCTCCAACCCCTTCGAACTGGGCGTGGCCACCGAGCTGTTCGGGCTGCGCCGCCCCGAGATCGACCGGCGGTGGTACGACTTCACGCTCTGCGCCGCCTCACCCGCCGTGCGGATGAACGACGGGATGTTCACGCTGTCCGGCGTCGCCGGGCTGGAGGCGGCCGATGCCGCCGACACCCTGATCGTGCCCAACCGTCCGGATCCCCGCACCCCGCCGGACCCGGCCGTGACGGCCGCGATCCGGCGGGCCGCCGGGCGGGGTGCGCGCCTGGTGAGCTTCTGCACCGGCGCGTTCACCCTCGCCGCGGCGGGGGTGCTCGACGACCGCCGGGCCACCACGCACTGGAAGTGGGCGGCGGAGTTCTCGGCCCGTTACCCCGAGGTCCGGCTCGAACCGGACGTGCTGTTCGTGGACGACGGTGACGTGCTGACCGCCGCCGGCAGCGCCGCCGCGCTGGATCTCGGCCTCTACCTGATCGGCCGCGACCACGGCGCCGAGATCGCGAACGCGGTGAGCCGGCGGCTGGTGTTCGCGGCACACCGCGACGGCGGGCAGCGGCAGTTCGTCGAGCGGCCCGTGCCCGCCGTGCCCGACGCGTCGCTCGCTCCCCTGCTGGCCTGGGCCCTGGAACGGCTGGGCCGGCCGCTCTCGGTCGCGGACCTCGCGGCCCGCGCGGCGGTCAGCCCGGCCACCTTGCACCGGCGCTTCCGGGCCGAGCTCGGCACCACGCCGCTGGCCTGGCTCACCGGTGAACGGGTGGCGCTGGCCTGCCGGCTGATCGAGCGTGGCGAGCTACGGCTCGACGTGGTCGCCGAAGCCAGTGGCCTGGGGACGGCGTCGAACCTCCGGGCGCAGCTGCGCCGGCGCACCGGGCTGAGCCCGACGACCTACCGTCGGCGGTTCGGTCCGGCCGCTCCCGAGCCGGTGCGTTGAACGGATCGGCGGGCGGCCGGGAGGTACGCGAGCCCGTGCGCGCCGGCTTCGCCCGCGCGGCCGACCTCCAACGTGGTGATGACCCGCATCAGGGTCAGGTCGACGACGGTCACCGTGCTGGACATGACGTTGGAGACGTAGCCCACCGAGCCGTCCGGGGAGGAAGTGATGGTGAGGGGGAACCGGCCGACCTCGACGTGTCCGGCCACTTCCAGGGTGCCCGGGGCGTAGACGGTCAGCACGCCGTTGTCCTGCGCGCCCAGTGCGCCGTCGGGCGCCTGCGCCGCCATCCGCAGCTCGCCCACGAGCACCGCGCCGGTGGCGGCGGTGTGCACGGGGAACACCAGGCCTTCGGTGGGCAGGGTCCGTACGATCGCGCCGGTGGCGGTGTCGATCACACGGATGCCCGGTGCGGCGGCGGGCCGGGCGCCGAAGTCGCCCTTGGGGGCGGCCACGTAGACGTACCGGCCGTCGCGCGAGACGTCCAGTCCCTCGCTGCCGGGTACGGCGATCCGGCCGGTGAACTCGTCGCGTTCGAGGTCCACGACGGAGACGAACCGTGCCTCCTTGTTGGTGGAGTAGCCCCGCCGCCCGTCCGGGGTGATCGCGAACCAGTGCGGGCCGTCGGCCATGAGCGGGATCCGGGCGACCCGCTCATGGGTCCGGGTGTCGTAGACGATCACGCCGCCGGGCGCGTTCTCGGTGGCCTCGACGCTGACGTACAGCCGGGATCGGTCGGGGTCGAGGGCGAGCCCGTGCGGGGCGTGGTCCGGTGCGGTGTCGAGGGTGGCGACGATCTCGTGGGTGTCCACGTCGATGACGCTGATGTTCCGGGCCCGGCCCTGGTGGGCGTGGTAGTAGCCCGAGACGTAGGTGGCGGCGCAGTACAGCAGTCGGCGGTCCGCGTCGAAACACAACTCGTGTGGCTCGGCGGGCACTTCCAGCACCCGGAGGACCGCGTGCGTGCGGGCGTCGAAGAACGTGACGGTCGGGCCGCTCTGGCTGACGACGGCGAGCTGGTCACGGCTGGTGTCGGTGTGACGGGTGTTCATGCCTCGCATCCTGGGCGGCCGGGGCGGGGCACTCCAGTGCGTTGCGGTCAAGGACGTGTTGTCCTCGGCGCAATGATCCAGGTGGGCTGTCCGTCGGCCGAATACGCTGTGGCAGGGGTCACGCACAACGAGGCCGGGGCGTTCAGCTCTGGGCGATTCCGCTGAGAGCATGGGGTGCTTCCCCCGGCGCGGTCCGGGGTGCACAGTCGCGGTCATGAGACTTCTGATACTGGGTGGAACGGAGTTCGTGGGCCGCGCCGTCACCGACGAGGCGCTGGCCCGGGGTTGGCAGGTGACCGTCTTCCACCGCGGCCGCCACGAGCCCGCGCCGGGCGTCGTCGAACTGCTGGGCGACCGTACCGAGGTGGGCGGTCTGGCGGCGCTGGACCATGGCGAGTGGGACGTCGTGGTCGACACCTGGACGAACGCGCCGTCGGTCGTGCGGGACGCGGCGCGGGCGCTGGCCGGACGGGTGAAGCGGTATGTGTACGTGTCCACCGGCTCGGTGTACAGCTACCCCTGCGCGCCCGGGCACGACGAGGACGCGCCCTTGGTGGACGGCTCGCCCGACGCCGGCGAGGTGGACTACCCGCAGGCCAAGCGGGGCGGAGAGCTGGCGGTGACCGAGGTCTTCGGGGACCGGGCGCTGCTGGTGCGGGCCGGGCTGATCCTGGGCCCCCGGGAGAACATCGGGCGGCTGCCGTGGTGGCTGCTGCGCATCGCCCGGGGCGGCCCGGTGCTGGCGCCCGGGCCACGCGACTTGGCGTTGCAGTACATCGACGCGCGCGATCTCGCCCGATGGTCCCTGGACGCCGTGGAGCGGGAGCTCGGCGGCCCCTACAACCTCATCAGCCCGCCCGGACACACCACCATGGGCGGGCTGTTGGAGGCGTGCGTACGCGTCACCGGTTCCGACGCCGAGCTGCGCTGGACGGATCCGGAGCCGATCCTCGCCGCGGGTGTCGAGCCGTGGATGGACCTGCCGATCTGGGTGCCGCCGGGCGAGGCGTACGCCACCATGCACGAGGGTGATGTGTCCAAGGCGCTGGCCGCCGGGCTGCGCTGCCGCCCCGTCGAGGAGACGGTGGCCGACACCTGGGCCTGGCTCCGGGAGTTGGACGGTCCGCCGCCGCGACGCATGGACCGTCCCCCGCTCGGCCTGGACCCGGAGATCGAGGCCAAGCTGCTGGGGGGCTGAACAGCGGGCGGCACGGCCGCGGAGAAGGGAGACGGACCCGCTGTCCCCTGTTCAACGGGTCCGCCTCCCGGTCATGGCACGGCCACCTCGGCGGTGGCCGGGTCCGCTGCCCGGTGGAACCGCTCGCGCGACCCCGCGCTCGGGGTGGACAGCGCCAGTCGGCGGTGGGTGCGGCGCAGCAGGGCGCGGGCCATGGCGGGGTGCACCCGCTTGACGACCGTGAAGTAGGCCCGGCCCACCGGGTTGTGGATCCGCACGACCGTGCTGAGCGTGACGCGCCCTTGGTCGATGAGGATCGAGGCCCGGAAGTCCAGGTGGCCGGCGTCCTTGCCCAGTAGGACCTCGCCGTCCCCGCGCGCCACGACAGGAAAGCGCAGAGCACCTTCCCAGGCCCGTGGGTCCTCGGGCATCCCCGGCAGGATCTCCAGCTGCCAGGCGTCGGTGAAATCGGTGCGCTCGAAGGCGGTACGGGCCAGCCGGGCCCGGGCGGGGAGTTCCACCTCGACCGGCTTGTCCCACTTCAGCCGGTTCAGCAACCGCACCCACGGGGACCAGCGCACCGCCCGCCGCAGCGAACCGGTCGCCACGCGCTCGATGTTGTCGAAGACCTCCTCCACGACGGTGTCATGGGCGAACCGGATCGCCAGGCTCCAGGCCAGCGCCTCGGTGCCGCGCTGGGTCTGCTCCAGAGTGTGCCGTACGAGGCAGCGGCCGGGGCCGAGCGGTTCCACGGCCATCTCGTGGAAGCCGTTCGACGGTGGGGTGAAGTCGAAGCGGACGCGGCTGCCGGGCTCATGGGCGCCGACGCGGTAGCGCACCGGGCCGTGGCCGCCCTCGGCCCCGACTCCGAGCGGGCGGTCGAAGCGCATCGCGGGCCAGGCGGGGGTGGGGAAGATCGGGTCGTCGTCGGACGACAGCCGGTCGAGCAGAGCTCCGACCGTCTCCGCCGGAGCCTCGATGACGCGTTCGTGGATGTTGCGGACCGTGCGCATTGCCCCTCCATACGCTGGCGTATGTTCAACCGTACGGTAGCGTACGGTCATGGTGCAACGGCGATTGCGGGAACCCGGCGGACGACAGCGGCTCAGCGCGCTGGACTGGGCGGACGCGGCGCTGATCGCCATCGGCGAAGGCGGGCTGGCCGCCGTCGCGATCGAGCCGCTCGCCGTCCGGCTGGGGACGACCAAGGGCAGCTTCTACTGGCACTTCGCCAGCCGGGACGCCCTGATCGAGGCCGCGCTGCTGCGCTGGGAGCAGACCCGCACCGAGGCGGCCATCGCCGAGCTGTCGGCCGAGCCGGACCCCGAACGGCGACTGCGCAGGCTGTTCGTCGCGGCGACCGAGGCGGTCACCGAGAACCCCCTCGAGGTCTCCCTGCTGGCCACCGTCGGACACCCGCTGGTCGCCACGGTGGTGAAGCGGGTGACCGAGCGTCGGCTCGGCTATCTCACCCAGGTCTTCGCCGAGCTGGGCTTCACGCCCGAAGAGGCCCGGCTGCGCGGCATGCTGGGCTACACCAGCTTCCTCGGCCACGGCCAGCTGGTCCACGCCGTCCCGGAGGCCCTGCCGCCGGGCCGGGAGCGGGCCCAGCACCTCGACTCGATCATCGACATGCTGCTGCGCCGGGACTGACTCCGAAGCGGGCACGAGGCCTTCCCGAGCACGGACGCCTTCCCCGGGCACGAAGGACGCCCCGAGCACGGACGACGCCCCGAACGCGACTGTCCCGTGGGACGGTCGGGCAGTCGCCCTTCCGAACCCACGGGACAGATGAGGTGCTCTCGGTGCTCCGGTGCGCTCAGCGCGCCGCGGTGGCCGTCCGCGACGCCGTCCCGTCGCCCTGCCGGTCCCCCGCCTTGGAGAGCAGCAGACGCTCCGCGAGGTGACCGAAGAGCAGGCCGAAACCGGCCCACAGGACGAGCTGAACGGCCAGCGTGGCGAGGCGGAACTGCCACAGCAGCACGGCGGGGAAGCCCTCCGGCACGTTCTCGCCCGAGGGCAGGAACGCGAAGGCGATCCCCACCACTACCAGGAACGCGGCGCCCGCCACGACGCTCGCGTACCAATTCCCCAGGCGGGGAGCCAGCCGCTTGCCCAGGATGACCGTGCCGACGGTGAGCAGCACGCTGAGCGCGATCATCAGGAAGAACAGCGCGGTCCGCTGGTCCAGGGTGTCCGGGTCGCCCACGGCGGGCGGGTTCGCCGGATACTTCAGGAACGGCACCAGATAGACCGCGACGAACGCGCCGAGCGAGACCAGTACCGCCGTCGCGCGCGGGCCGAACCGGCCGACGCGGCCCAGCGCGTAGCAGTACACCAGGGCGGCGATACCGCCCAGTGCGACCCCGTAGACGAGGATGCCGGTGGCCAGTCCCGCGGTCGACTGCAGGGAGCGGCTGACCAGCTCCTCACCGCCGCCGTGGTCATGGCTGTGCGCCTCTTCGAAGGCGATGGCCGCGTCCACCCGGGATTCCCCGAGCAGATAGGCCGTGAGCAGCGCCAGCGCGCCGGCGGCGAGGCCGGCGAGCATGCCGCGTACGAGCAGGGCCCGTACCGATATGGAGTTCACGAGCTGTTGACCCCTGGTCTCTCAGTGGCAGGGGAAGCCGAGCAGATGACGGCCGTCGTGCACCCACTCGTGCACACCCTCACCGGAGATCAGCGCGGTGGCGCCCTGCTCGGCGCCGACGAAGTACAGCAGGATCAGCGCGAGGATCCCGAAGAAGAGCGTCCACGGGGCGATCTCCTTGAGGGAGATCGGGGTGATCGCCGGTACGGCGGGGGTACCGGTCGCGGGGGCGGCTGACTGGGCCATGGCAAAACCTCCTGGGGAACACGCGTCCCGATCGTGGTGCTTTCAACGACGGTGCCGGGTCTGACTTCCCTGCCACCGCCCCACGTGGATCGGGGGGCGTTCGCCGGGTACACAGTGGCGCGACCGTGCCGGGATCTCACCGGACTTCCGTCACACCGTCGTCATGTACACGCGACCGTACCGTGTACGCGACCGGGGCGCTACGGCGTGCGGATGCGCACCCCCGCGCGCGCCCCGCTCGCCCCCTCGTGGTCTGCTGGGCCCGGGCCGACCGGGCCCGCCCGGGAGGAGAGTTGAGGACCATGACCGTACGTGTGACGCTGCTCTCACCGGCGATGAGTGCCGCCCTGCGCGAGGCCCGTTTCGACGACGGGGCCCCGCTCGACGACGTCGGCACCCGGCAGGCACGCGCCGCCGCCGGCGGCCTGCCCCGGATGTCTGCCGCCCTCTGTGCCCCTTCCCCGCGCTGCCGGGGGACGGCCGCCGCGCTCGGCCTGTCCCCCGCTGCCGTGCCCGAGCTGCGGGACCTGGAGGTGGGCGGCTGGCGCGGGCGGGGGCTGGCCGAGCTCTCCGCCACCGAACCCGAGGCGGTGGCCTCCTGGTTGGCGGACCCCGGCGCCGCGCCGCACGGGGGTGAGTCGCTGCTGGACCTCGTCGGCCGGGTCGGCTCCTGGCTGGACGGGCGGACCGACGACGACGGCCGGCTGCTCGCCGTCGTGGAACCCGCGGTGGTCCGCGCGGCGGTCGTGCACGCGCTGGGGCTGCCGCCGCAGCTCTTCTGGCGGCTCGACGTGCCCCCGCTGTCGCTGACCGAACTCACCGGCCGTGCCGGACGCTGGAACCTGCGCTGCGGTCGGCCACTGACCCCGGAGCCGGCACCGCCGGCCCCCTGAACCGGCACGGAAGTACACGGGGACTCACAGGGCGGTCAGCCCGCCCCGCTGGGCCCGCGTCGCGGCCGGCGGCCTCCCTTGGATCAGCTCCAGCAACCCGCAGCGGACACAGGAGGCCGCCGGATGGCCGACGTCACCGCCGCCCCCGCCGTCGAAGGACGGCCCCGGACGGCCGTGCGGAACGTCGGCCAGCAGGGACTCGACGGCCGCCAACAGGGCGAGGCTGTGCTGGAGTTCCTGTTTGAGGACGCGGATACGGGCGCCCTGCGCGCCCACCTGTCTGCGGGTGGTCGCCAGGCGCTCGTACTCCTCGGGGGCCACCACCACCGCCTCCTCCCCACCGATGATCATTCGACGCGGCTCGGGGCGCCTGCTCATCGTGGCCGTCCTCTCCTGTGGGGGGCATGACCGGTGGGGGCAGTCAATCATGAGAGTCCGTTGGGATTTGGGCCACTTGAGCGGGATTGGCCGTGAACAGCGGGCGCGGCCCGGCACATCGGCGCCGGGCCGCGCCCGCTGCCGCCCCTGATCAGAGCGGCGGTGACCGGCGTCAGCGCGCGTCAGGACCCGTCAGCTCGGCCCGCACCTGCCGGGCCGCCTCGACCAGATGCTCCAGGGAGGCGCGGACCTCGCTCCAGCCCCGCGTCTTCAGGCCGCAGTCGGGGTTGACCCACAGACGCTCGGCGGGGATGGCGCCGAGCCCCTTGCGCAGCAGGGTGGCGGTCTCCTCGACGCCCGGCACACGGGGCGAGTGGATGTCGTAGACGCCCGGGCCCACCTCGTGCCCGTATCCGGCCACGGCGAGTTCGTCGGCGACCTGCATGTGCGAGCGGGCCGCCTCCAGGCTGATGACGTCGGCGTCCAGCTCCTCGATGGCGCCGATGATGACCCCGAACTCGGCGTAGCACATGTGGGTGTGGATCTGGGTGTCCGCCCGGACGCCCGCGGTGGTCAGCCGGAACGCCTCGGTCGCCCAGGCCAGGTAGCCGGGCCGGTCGGCGGTGCGCAGCGGCAGCGTCTCGCGCAGCGCGGGCTCGTCGACCTGGATGACGGCGGTCCCGGCGGCCTCCAGGTCGGCGACCTCATCGCGCAGGGCCAGGGCGACCTGGCGGGCGGTGTCGGCGAGCGGCTGGTCGTCGCGGACGAAGGACCAGGCGAGCATGGTGACGGGCCCGGTGAGCATGCCCTTGACCGGGCGCTCGGTCTGCGACTGGGCGTAGCTCGTCCAGGCCACGGTCATGGGCTCGGGGCGGGAGATGTCACCGGCCAGGATCGGCGGACGGACATAGCGGGTGCCGTAGGACTGCACCCAGCCGTGCTGGGTGGCGAGGTAGCCGGTGAGCCGCTCCGCGAAGTACTGGACCATGTCGTTGCGTTCGGGCTCGCCGTGGACGAGGACGTCCAGCCCGGCCTTCTCCTGGAAGGCGAGGACGTCGCGGATCTCGGCGGCGATGCGCTCGTCGTACCCGGCGGCGTCGATCCGTCCCGAGCGCAGGTCGGCACGAGCGGTGCGCAGTTCGGTGGTCTGCGGGAACGAGCCGATGGTCGTGGTGGGCAGCAGCGGCAGGTTCAGCCGGGCCCGCTGGGCGGCGGTCCGCTCGGCGTACGGCTGCGGGCGGCGGGTGTCCCGCTCGGTGACGGCCGCGGCGCGGGCCCGGACGGCCGGGTCGTGGGTGAGGGCGGAGGCGGCGCGGGAGGCGCGGGCGGAGCGATTGGCTGCGAGCTGCGGGGCGATGACGTCCGTGCCCTCGTTCAGTCCGCGGGCGAGGGTGACGATCTCCTCGGTCTTCTGGCGGGCGAAGGCGAGCCAGCGGGCGACCTGGGGGTCCACGTCGCGTTCGGCGGTGGCGTCGAGGGGGACGTGCAGCAACGAGCAGGACGGTGCCACGTCCACCCGGCCGGCGAGACCGAGGAGGGTGGCGAGGGTGGCCAGCGAGTGTTCGAGGTCGTTGAGCCAGATGTTGCGTCCGTCGACGACGCCGGCGACGAGGCGCTTGCCCGGCACACCGCCGGCCGCGGCGAGGGCTTCGAGATTGGCGGCGGCGGGGCCGGTGAAGTCCAGGGCCAGACCCTCGACGGGTGACTTGGCAAGGACGGGCAGGGCGTCACCGAGGCGGTCGAAATAGGCGGCGGCCAGGATCCTGGGCCGGTCGGCGAGCGCGCCGAGGTCGCGGTAGGCGCGGGTGGCGGCGCTGAGGACGGCGGGGGGCTGGTCCTGCACGAGGGCGGGCTCGTCGAGCTGGACCCACTCGGCGCCCGCGGCCCGCAGCTCGGCCAGC
Organism: Streptomyces sp. NPDC033229; assembly: GCF_055576875.1. Lineage (NCBI taxonomy): Bacteria > Bacillati > Actinomycetota > Actinomycetes > Kitasatosporales > Streptomycetaceae > Streptomyces > Streptomyces sp. NPDC033229. The sequence goes on from NZ_JBVIQR010000003.1 coordinate 164,169, forward strand.
ACCCGGGCGTACACGGGGAGCAGCCGGTCGAGGAGGGTGAGGGGCTGGAAGTCCGCCGGGGCGCCGGGGGCCGGCTTGGCGAGGAGCAGATAGGTGACCGGGCCGACCAGGACGGGGCGGGCCGTGTGGCCGAGGGCGAGGGCCTCGCGCAGTTCGCCGAGCGGCTTGGCGGGGTCGGCGGTGAAGACGGTGTCCGGGCCCAGTTCGGGGACGAGGTAGTGGTAGTTGGTGTCGAACCACTTCGTCATTTCCAGCGGCGGGGCCTCCTGGGTGCCGCGGGCCATGGCGAAGTAGCCGTCCAGGGCGTTGTCCCGGACGGCGGTGCGGTGCCGCTCGGGGATGGCGCCGACCATGACCGTGGTGTCCAGGACGTGGTCGTAGAGCGAGAAGTCACCGGTGGGGACCTCGTCCACACCGGCTTCGGTCAACTGGCGCCAGGCCGTGCGGCGCAGGGTGGCGGCGGTGGTGTGCAGGGCGTCGGCGGTGACGCGGCCCGCCCAGTAGCCCTCGATGGCCTTCTTCAGCTCACGGCCCTGGCCCTGGCGGGGGTAGCCGTGGACGGTGGCCCGGGAGGGCGGGGTGGCGATGCGGTCGGTCACGGAACTCTCCTTCGCGAGTCGCGGAATGACCACGGCGGACCCGGGCGCGAAGGGACGACGAAGAGGGCGGGCGTGCCGGGCACGCCTGCCTGCCACCGCCGGCCCTCCCTCGAGGCCACCGAGATCACCGCGCGCGGGTGGCGCGCGGGCAGTGGCAGGTCTTCGGACTCGCGGGCGCGCCCTGGGCCTTGGGGCCGTCGGGCACCTACTGGCCGTCGCTTCCCGGACGCGTGGGCGTCCAGTGCGTATGACGGCGGTCGTTCCCACTCACCGCTGCGGGGCAGTCCCGGATTCCCACCGGGTTCCCTCTTGCGACGCTCCCGCCTGGCGGGCGGGGCGAACCAGCTGCGTCTCCCACCCTAGACACAATGTCGAAGTGCCGGTAGGGGAATCCGCGCAAGGATTCGATCTTGGCGTGTGGTGGCGGAAAAGAGGGGGGCCGGGCCCTCGCGCGAGCCGCGCCGACACGCCCGGCGGCGCCCCCGGGGGCGCCGCCGCCCGTCGACGGACGCCGTCACAACCCCCCGCACGTGTCACCCACGGCACCGTTGCGGCGGCCCCTGCGACGCATGAGAATCCTCGGTACCCGGACCTCGCCCGGACCCTGGAGACGCCGTGACCGCCTTCGCGCACGCTCCTTTCGACCGCCGCACCGCGCTGCGGGCCGTGGCCGCGTCGGCCGCGGCCGGGCCCGTCGGGGGTGGTGGCGGCCGAAGTCCGCTGCGGGTGATGAGCTTCAACCTCCGCTACGCCTCCGACACCCCGCCCCACACCTGGGCCGATCGCCGGCCTGTCACCCGCGCGCTGCTGCGCCAGGAACGCCCTCATCTCCTCGGCACCCAGGAGGGGCTGTACGCGCAGCTGCGGGACATCGCCGACGATCTCGGGCCGCGCTACGCGTGGATCGGCACGGGCCGCGCGGGAGGCAGCCGTGATGAGTTCGCCGCCGTCTTCCATGACGTGCGGCGGCTCGCCCCCGTCGCGTACGACCACTTCTGGCTCTCCGACACCCCGTATCTCATCGGCTCCGCGACCTGGGGCAACACCGTGATCCGGATGGTCACCTGGGTCCGGTTCCGGGATCTGCTCACCGGGGGCGAGTTCTATGCCTTCAACACCCATCTCGACCACGCCCACCAGTACGCGCGCGAGCGCTCCGCCGCGCTGATCACCACTCGGCTGCGCGGTCTGGATCCGGCCCTCCCCCGGATCGTCACCGGCGATTTCAACGTCCCCGCACACGGCAACCCCGTCTACGGCACGATGCTCGACCAGGGTTCGCTCGTGGATTCCTGGGACGCGGCCGACCGGCGCGGGGCGCAGTACGCGACCTTCCACGGATACCGGCCACTCGTGCCGGACGGCGACCGCATCGACTGGATCCTCACCTCGCCCCGGGTGCGGACCCGGCGCGCGGCCATCAACGTCTTCCAGCAGGGCGGGCAGTTCCCCAGCGATCACTTGCCGGTGCAGGCGGACGTGGAGCTGTAGGGCAGCCGGACACTCCCGGACACTCCTCCCCGAGCCGCCCATCTCATCGCCGCTTATCTCAAAGCCGCCCGAGTGTCACCACTTTGAACCGATCCACCCCGGGCACGGCACCGACTATCGGACATTCGAACATCAGGCCCCCCTCGGCGCACCGGAACCGCAGAAAACGCTTCCGTCGCAGGCCACCCTGGGTGACGTTCAAGCAACAGTATGAAACCTTTCGCCCCAACGTCACCACGAGTTGTCCGCATTACGAACAAAACTGTCCGGAAGTACCCGGATCCTTTTGACTGTGCCCACCCTCATCACCAAATGTCTGCCAAATGTCCTCGTCAGTGAAGCCGGTGTGCTCAGGGCTCTTACGGAACTACGACTTCCGATTACTGCTCTCCGGGGCAGCGGTGAGCCAGATCGGTGCCCAAGTGACCGTGGTGGCCCTGCCGTTGGTGGCCGTCATCGAGCTCGACGCGTCGCCCATGGAGGTCGGGCTGCTGACCGCCGCCGAGACCGCGGCGTTCCTGCTGGTCGGGCTGCCCGCCGGAGCCTGGGTGGACCGGATGCGGCGGCTGCCCCTGCTCATCCGCACCGACGTCGTACGGGCCGTGACCATGCTGAGCCTGCCGCTCGCGGCGTGGGCCGGGGCGCTGACCATGGCGCAGCTGTACGTGGCCGCCCTCATCACCGGTGTGGCCACCGTGTTCTTCGACATCGCGCACCAGAGCTACCTGCCCGGCCTGCTCCCCCGGGAGCAGCTGGTCGCGGGCAACGGCGCCCTGGAGACGGCTCGTTCGTCCGCCCAGGTGGCGGGGCCGGGGCTGGGCGGCGCCCTGGTGCAGCTGCTCGGGGCGCCCGTCGCCCTGCTGGCCGACGCGATCGGCTACCTCGTCTCGGCGCTTTTCCTGCGCGGGATCCGCGCCCGTGAGCCGCGGCCCGCGCCCGTCGCGGGCGTCCCGCTGCGGGCCCAGGTCGCGGAGGGCCTCGTGTTCGTCCTCCGCCATCCCGTCCTCCGTATGATCGCCTGCGCCACCGGGGTCGCGAACTTCTTCTCCGCGATGTTGATGTCCGTGCAGACGGTGTTTTTGGTGCGGGAGCTCGGCCTGCCCCCCGGGGTGCTCGGACTGATGCTGTCGGCCTCGGCCGTCGGCGGACTGGCCGGCGCGCTGTGCGCGGGAGCGCTCGCCCGCGCGGTCGGCCAGGCCCGGGTCATCTGGCTGTCGACCGTCGTCACCGGGCCGTTCGCGCTGCTGTGGCCGCTGGCCGGACACGGCGCCGCCGCCGTCTGGTTCGCGGTCGCCTCCGCGGCCGTCTTCTTCGGCGCGGTGGTCTACAACGTCGCCCAGGTCAGCTTCCGGCAACTGCTGTGCCCCGACGCGCTCCTCGGGCGGATGAACGCCACCCTGCGCTTCATGGTCTGGGGCACCATGCCGCTCGGCGCCCTGCTCGGCGGGGCCGTGGCGTCCGCCGCCGGGCCGCGCGCCGCCGTATGGGTGTGCGCCGCGGGCTTCCTGCTCGTCCCTCTGCCCCTGCTGCTCTCCCCGCTGCGGCGCCTGCGCGATCTGCCGGCGCCCGCCGCCGACGAGGACCGGGCCGTCTCCGGTACGTAGGCCCCACCGCACCACCACCCCGCCCACCCGCCGCCCGGAAGCGCCCTCGTAGCGAACCGCTCGGACGCTCCGACACCGCGGCGGTCGGACGTGCCCCACCGCACCACCGCCCGACACCCCCCTTTCGTCTCACGAGTCAGCGCGCCCCGGGCGCGCGGGAGGACATCGTGCAGTCCAGCAGCATCACCTCGCAGTACCTCGACCGATACCGGCGCACCGTCGACGGCACGGCGCGGGCCGCCGGGTCGCTCCCGGTCACCGGTGCGCAGCGGCGGTTCCTGCTCGCCCGGCGGATGGACCCGGCCGGCCGGGCCGATCTCGTCCCGCTGTTCTTCGCCTTCCCCCGCGGGTCCGTCGACGTGAGCCGGCTGCGGGCGGCGGCCGGGCACCTCGCCGCCCTGCACCCGGCCCTGCGGGCCCGCCCCGAAACACTGCGCGGGGTCCCGGTGCAGCGGCTCGGGGAGCCCGACGCCCGGGTGAGCGGTGTGGAGCCGCGCCCCGGCGAGAGCGCCGCCGACGCGCTGCGCCGGGCGCTCGGCGCCTGGGCGGCCGAGGGCCCGCCGCTGCGGCTGTTCCTCGTCGCCGACCCGGCGGCCGACCGCGACGTCCTGGCCGTCGTCATGGACCACGCGGCCTGCGACGAGGCGTCCATCGGCCGGGTCATGGCGGATCTCACCGACGCCTACCGCGACGGGCTCGGCCCCCGGGACGTCCCCGATGCCCGGGCGGCGGACGAGCTGGCCGCCTACCGCGAGGCCGTGCACCTCCAACTGGAGGCCGAGGCGCGGGCGTCGGGGCAGCGGTCCGTCACGTACTGGGCCCGGCGGCTCGCCGCGCTGCGCCCGGCCGCCGGCCCCGCGTCGGCGCCGCGCGCCGGGGACGGCCCGGCCGGCACCGGCGCCGTGCTGCACCGGCTGCCCGCCGCGCCGGACGGCTCCCGGCCCGCCTTCCCCGAGCTGCTCGACGCCTGTGCCGCCGCCGCGCGCACGCTGTACGGCCCGGACCGGGTCCCGGCCCTGGGCTATCCCTGGGGCGGCAGGCCCGCCGCGGCACAGCCCGTCCTGGGCTGCTTCCTCAACACCGTGGTGCACCCGGCCACCGCCTGCGACCTCGACGAGCGGACCGTGGCGTGGTGGGACGACCTCGACCACGCGGACGCCCCGTTCGACGAGGTGGTGCACGCGGCCCGCACCGCCGGGGTGCCCTGGTCGGGGCGGCTCGACGGCCTGCTCACCTCCGAGGATCTGCACCGCCGTCCCCCGCTGCGGCTGGGCGACGCCACCGGGCACGAGACGCACATCGACGGCCGCCCGCTCCAGGCGCCGTTCGCCGTGTCCGTCTCCCACGGCACGGACCTCCTCGTCCGGATGGCGTGGGACCGGGGCGTCCTACCGGACCCGGTCGCCGAGGAGGCCTTCGCCGCCCTGCTGGACGCCCTGCTGGACGCCCTGCGGGCCCGCACCCATGGGCACGCGCCGGTGGGCTGATCCCCACCGGCCGCCCGTCCCCCCTCACTTGCCTCACTTGCCTCACTTGACCCGGCCCGCCGTCCACCCGACGGCGGCACCGGGCCCCTCCAACCACCCCACGGAAGGGTTGACCATGTTCGGACTCTCCACATCCCAGGAGATCGTCTGGCTGCACGAGCAGATGCTGCCCGGCAGTCGCGCCTACAACTTCACCGCCACCATCGACCTGCGGGGCACGCTCGACGAGAGCGCGCTCCGCGACGGGCTGGCCGCCGCCCTCGACCGGCACCCCGGGCTGCGGCTCGAACTCGTCGAGAACCCCGGCGCGCTGCCCGGCCAGCGCGTCCGTGAGGGCTGCACGCCCCGCGTGCGGAACGTCGACCTCGGCCAGGAGGCCGACCCCGAGGCCGCGTTCGAAGAGCTGCTGCGCACCGAGACCGTCACCCCCCTCGACGTCTTCGAGGCGCCGCTGCTGCGCTGGTGCCTGGTCCGCCTCGGTGACGGCCACCACCGGATCATCCACGTCGAGCACCACCTCGTCCACGACGGGCACTCCTTCGCGATCCTGCTCCGCGACGTGTTCACCGTGTACCGGGCGCGGGTGCTGGGCGAGCCGGCCGAGCTGCCGGCCGCGCCCTCGTACGAGGACCACGTGCGGGCCGCCGAGGGGCCGGGCCGACAGGAGCGGCGGGAGGCGAGCCTCGCGTACTGGCAGCGGGAGCTGGCCGACGCCACCTTCGATCTGCCGCTGCCCGGGCTCGCCCGGCCCGGTGTGCGGCGCCGGCACGCGGGCGCCCAGCTGCGCCAGCCGATCGGGGCGGACCTCGCCGAGCGGCTGCGGGCACACAGCCGCGCCCAGGGCCACACGCCGTTCTCCACGCTGCTCGCGCTCTTCGCCGAACTGCTGCGCCGCCACAGCGGGCGCACCGACCTCGTCGTCGGCACGGCGGTCGGCAACCGCCCGGAGGGCTTCGAGGGCGCCACGGGGATGTTCGTCAACACCATCCCGCTGCGTCTGCGGCTGGACCCCGCGGCCGGGGCCGACGCGACGGTGGACGAGGTGACCGACGGTCTGATCCGCGCGCTGCCGCACCAGGAAGTGCCCGTGCAGGTGCTCACCCGGGCGCTGGGGCTGCACACCTCCGGGGCGGACAACCCGCTGTTCAGCGTCATGTTCAGCGCGCACGACGCGGCGCTGCCGCAGATCGGGGTGCCGGGCCTGGAGGTGTCGCTGTTCGAGGGCTTCAACACCGGCACGACCCGCTTCGACCTCGATCTGGTGCTGCTACCCGACGACCGGCGCACGGTCGGCCCGCGCGAGGGCGCGGCCGGGATGACGCTGGTGTGGGACTACGACCGGGACCTGTTCGACGGGGCGACGGCACAGTTGCTCTCCGAGCGGTTCCTGGACCTCGTCCGCGCCTATCTGGACGCGCCGACGACGACGCTCGCCGAACTCGCCCCCGCGCCCGCCGTCGTGAGCCCGGCGGACGCAGAGGCCCTCCCCGTGACGTCGGCCGCGGCCCTGGACCCCGTCGCGGGGCACGACCCCGCGACCGTCGCGATCGTCAGCGGCGCCCTGAAGATCACATACGGGGAGCTCGACCGCCGGGTCGGGGAGCTGGCCGGGAAGCTGCGGGCGGCGGGCGTCACGGAGGGCCGGCCGGTGGCGGCCGTGCTGCCGCGCGGCGTGGACACCGTGGTGACCCTGCTCGCCTGTCTGCGCACGGGGGCGGTCTACACCCCGCTCTCCCCCAACGACCCGGCCGCGCGCCTGGAGACGCTGCTGGCGCGGCTGCGGCCCGCGCTCGTGCTGACCGACCGGGAGAGCGCGCTGTCCCTGCCCGCCGAGGGCCTGCCGGTGGCCCTCCTCGACGCGGCGGAGTTCCCCAAGGCCGAGCCCGCCGAGTGGATCGAGGGCGCGGCGTACATCATCCACACCTCCGGCTCCACCGGTGTGCCCAAGGCCGTCGTGGTGGGCCGGGCCGCGCTGGCCCACTTCACCGCGGCCGTGGCGCGGCGGTACGCGCTGTCCTCCGAGGACCGGGTGCTGCTGTTCGCCCAGCCGTCGTTCGACGTGGCGTTGGAGGAGGTGCTGCCGTCGCTGCTGGCCGGTGCGGCCCTCGTGGTACCGCAACGGGAGGTGCCGACGGCCGCGGAGCTGATCGCCGTGCTGTCGGCCCGCCGGGTCACCGTCGCCAATCTGCCGACGAGTTATCTCCTCGCGGTCCGCGCGGAGCTGCGCGACGCGCTCGGTGACGGCCGCTGGTCGCCGCGGCTCCTGGTGTGCGGCGGCGAGCGGCTGCCGGCCGGTGCGCTGCGGGAGCTGCTCGACGCCACTGACGCTACGGGCACCGTCACGGTCCTGAACGCCTACGGGGTGACGGAGGCGGCCGTCACCTCCACCGTCCACGAGGTGGACCGGGCGGAGCTCGCCGAGGGCACCGAGGTGCCGCTCGGCAGCGCGCTGCCGGGCGTGGACGTCCACGTCCTCGGCGCGGGCCGTTGTCCGCTGCCGTGGGGCGCGGTCGGTGAACTCGCCATCGGCGGCGCCTCTCTCGCCGAGGGGTACCTCGGGGGCGAGACGGCCGCCGAGGCCACGGCCGCCCGGTTCGTGACCGTACCGGCGCTCGGTGGTGAGCGCGTGTACCTCACCGGTGACCTCGGCTACCGCGACCGCGAGGGCCGCCTGGTCTTCCTCGGCCGCCGCGACAACCAGATCAAGCTGCGCGGTTACCGCATCGAGCTGGAGGAGGTCGAGGCCGCGGCGTCCGCCGAGCTCGGCGGCCGGTCCTGCGCGGTCGTCCTCGACCGGGAGGCGTCCGGCGGGCCACGGCTGGTGGGCTTCTTCGAGTCCCGCGCCGAGGCACCCACCGAGGCACCCGTCGAGCCCGATGCCGAGGCCCTGCACACCGCCCTGTCCGGGCGGCTGCCCGCCGCGCTCGTCCCCGGCCGCTGGATCCGGATGGACGCGATGCCGACCCTGCCCGGCGGCAAGCCCGACCGTGCCGCCCTGACCCGCGCAGCCGCCGACCTGCCGCTCGACCAGGTCGCCGAGCAGGCGTCCGCGGCACCCGCCGACCCGGCCGTCGCGCTGCTCAGCGAGGGCTGGCGGGAGGTGCTGGGGCACGACCGCTTCTCGCCGTCGTCGCACTTCTTCCAGGTGGGCGGGCACTCCCTACTGGCCGCCCAGCTCGCCGCGTGGCTGGAGCCCCGGCTCGGCGGCCGCCCGCCGCTGCGGGTCCTCTTCCAGCATCCGGTCCTCGCCGACCAGGCCCGCGCGGTCACGGAGGCGACCCGATGAGCACCGCCCCCTCGTCCGTCCTGGAGACGGAACACCGTGAACTCGTCGGCTCCTTCGAGTCGTTCGTCCGACGCGAGCTGGTGCCGCTGGCGGCCGAGCTGCCGGAGGACGGCGACCTGCCCCCCGCCGACCTGCGGGCGTACGTCCGCGCCCGCTCGGCGAAGCTCGGCTTCTACGCGGGCGACTACCCCGAGAAACTGGGCGGCTCCGGCATGCCGTTCAGCGCCGTGGTGCTGCTCCACCACGCCGCGGGGCGCAGCGGCTGTCCGCTCGCCCCGTACGCGCTGGCGGGTTCGGACGGGCCGAGCCCGCTGCTGCGGCAGGGCACCGAGCAGCAGATCGAGCGGTATCTGAAGCCGCTGGTGCGCGGGGAGGCGACCCGCTGTCTGGCGCTGACCGAGCCGAACGCCGGGTCGGACGCCTTCCACCTCACCAGCACCGCGACCCGCGAGGAAAGCGGGGAGTGGGTGCTGAGCGGCCGCAAGACATTCGTGAGCAACGCCGGGCACGCGGACTTCGCGATCGTCGTGGCCCGGGCGGACGACGGCACGGGTGACGGCGGACCGACCGCGTTCGTCGTGGAGATGGACCATCCCCGGCTGCGGATCGGGCAGGCATACGACGGTATGTCGGGCGAGCGGCTGTACGAGCTGGTGCTGGACGGGGCGCGGCTGCCGGCCGAGGCCGTCGTCGGCGGCGAGGCCGGGATCGGCGCCGCCCTCGGCAACGGCATCGACAGCCTCTCCCGGGGCCGTCTGGTGGTGGCCGCCATGTGCAACGGCATCGCCGAGTACGCCCTGCGGCTGGGGATCGAGTACGCCCGTGAACGGCGGGCGTTCGGGGAGCGCATCGGCGCGTACCAGCACGTGCAGGAGCACCTGGTGAGCAGTCGCGCGGAGGTCGAGGCGGCCAAGCTGCTGACGCTGGCGTGCGCGCGGCTGGTGGACGAGGGCGTGGAGACGCCGGAGAACGCGGCGCTGGCGAAGTTGACCTCTTCGGAGACCGCCGTCCGGGTCGTGGACCGGTCGTTGCGGGTACACGGCGCGACGGGCTGGGTCCGGGGCCATCCGCTGGAGTTCCTCTACCGGTACGTGCGGATGATGACGATCATCGAGGGTACGTCGGAGATCCAGAAGGTGATCGTCGCCCGGTCGATGGGGCTCGGCTGAGCCACTCGCCTCGCACGCCACCGCACCGCCCCCGCCCCTCTCGCATCGCGCGCGTCCCGCGCCCTGTTCGCGGCCCGCGCGACCCCTTCGACTTCGTCAAGAGGAATCATGACCACTACAGCGAACACGTCCCGCCCGGACGCACCGGACGGCGGACCGCGCCTCAGCGTCGCCCATGGCCCGGCCGCCCCGGCGGACGGCTGGGACGTCCTGGCCCGGTTCGAGCACTGGGCCCGCCATGAGGCGTCGGCGACCGCCGTCGAGGACGGGGAACTGAGCTGGACCTACGCCGAGCTGGACGCCCTGGCCGAGCGGGTCGCCGACGCGCTGCGCCCCCGGGTGCGCCCCGGTGATCTGGTCGGGGTGTGCCTGGACCGCTCCGCGGCCCTGGCCGCGACGGCCGTCGCCCTCGCCCGGCTCGGCGCCGTCTACCTCCCCCTCGGGCCGCGCCCCGGCGACCGGCGGCTCGCCGCCGTGACGGGCGGGCTCCGGGTGACCGCACTCGTCGGGGCACTTGAGGTGCTGCCCGAGGGGTATCCCGCCGGTGAGCGGCTGCCGCTGCCCCTGCCCGTCGCCGGTGCCAACGCGGCGGAGGCCGTCGCCGCGTTCGCCCCGCGCGACCGGGCAACAGGGACGGCCGCGCCCGAGGGCGCCTTCTACGCCGTGCTCACCTCGGGGTCGACGGGGACCCCCAAGGCGGTCGCGGTGGACAGCGCCGCGCTCGCCGCCCGGCTGCGCTGGTATCTCGACCGCGTCGGCGCCCGCCCGGGCGACCGGCACAGCCTGCTGGTGGGGGTCTCCTTCGACCCGCACGTCCTGGAGCTGTGGGCCGCCCTGTGCTCCGGCGGCGCGCTGAGCGTCGCGCCGGACGAGGTGCGCTGGGACCCGGAGGCCCTCACCGACTGGTGGCGGCGGGCGGCGGTGACGGTGGCGATCCTGCCGACACCGCTCGCGGAGACCGTGTTCGAGCGGCCGTGGCCGCGGCTTCCCGCGCTGCGTCACCTCTCGGTCGGCGGCGACCGGATGCGCCGCCGCCCGGCGGCGGACGTCACCGCCCTGGTGGACAACGCGTACGGCCCCGCGGAGGCGACCGTCCTCGCCACCGCGCATGCCCTGAACCCGGCGGACGCGGCGGACGGCGACGGCACGGACGGAGCGGACGCCGGGGCGCCGCCGCCCATCGGGCTGCCGCTGGACGGAACGGTCGTCGGTGTCACCGACGCCTCCGGGCACCTCGTGCCCCGGGGTGAGCCCGGTGAACTGCTCCTCGGCGGCGCCGGGTTGGCGATCGGCTACCTGGACGAGGAACTGACGGCCCGCCGCTTCGTGGCCCCGCCGACGGGGATGACCGGGACCGGGCGGGTCTACCGCACCGGCGACCGGGTGCGGATGCGGGCCGACGGCGTGCTGGAGTTCCTCGGCCGCCTGGACGACCAGGTCAAGGTGCGCGGGGTGCGTATCGAACCGGCCGAGGTGGAGGCGGCGTTGGAGCACGACCCGCGGGTCCGGCGAGCGGTCGTCGCGGCAACGACCGGCGCCGACGGCGCGGTTCGGCTGATCGCGTACGTCCTGCCCCAACCGGGCGGGCGGGCGCCGGCCGGGGCGGAGTTGCTGGCGGCCGTGCGCGGCTGGCTGCCCGAGCAGGCGGTACCGGCGGCGGTCCGGTACGTCGACGCCTTCCCCCTCGACGCCAACGGCAAGGTCGACCGCGCCGCCCTGCCCGCCGGGGAGGCGCCGCGGGAGACGGCTCCCGCGCACGCTGCGGCGTCCGGTTCGCAGGAGTCGGTGCTGCGGCTGTGCCGCACGCTGCTCGACCGGCCGGACCTCGGCCCGGGGGACAACTTCATCGGCAGCGGCGGTGACTCCCTCGCCGCCGCGCGGCTGCTGGCCGCCCTGGAGGAGGAGTGCGGCGTGCGGCTGCGGGCACCGGAAGTGCTGCGGCAGCCCGATCTGCGCAGCCTGGCCGCGCTGCTGGACAGCAAGCGGACGGACACCCCCGAGCAGCCGGCGCCCCCGGCGGACTCGGCGCCGGTGGCTGCGACCGTGCCCCCGGCGGCTGCCGCGGCGGACCCGGCCGACGGCGGTGTGCTCGGCCGGGTGGCCGCCCATGCCGAGGCGTCACCGCGGGCCCTCGCCGTCCTGGACGGCGATCTGACGCTGACGTACGGCGAATTGACTGCCGCCGCCCGGCGGCTGGCCAACGTGCTGCGCGCCCGGGGCGTGCGGACCGGCACCCCGGTCGGGCTGCTGATGCCGCACTCGGTGGGCGTCGTCGTCGCCCAGCTCGCCGTCTGGTGGGCGGGCGGCCACTACGTCCCCCTCGACCCCGCGTATCCCCGGCAGCGTACGGACGCGATGCTGGCCGACGCCGGGGTCACGCTGACGCTGGGCGAGAAGGACCTGCTGGAGGCGGCGGGCATACCGGCGGGGCAGGGGCTCGCCCTGTCCTCGGCCGGGATCGCCGACACGGGTGCGCGGTGGCCGGACGAGGACCTCCCGGCACCGCACCGCCCCTACGACCCCGACGCCGTGGCGTACGTGATGTACACCTCGGGTTCGACGGGCCGCCCCAAGGGCGTGGCGATCACCCACCGCGGGGTGGCCGGGCTGACCGTCGCACCGGACTTCGTGACGGTCACCCCCCGGGACCGGGTGCTGTTCCACTCGGCGCAGACCTTCGACGCGTCTCCCTTCGAGGTCTGGGTCGCGCTGGCGAACGGTGCGGCGGTGGCCGTCTCCACCGCCGACCGGCACTCGCTGGAGGGGCTGGCCCGGGACGTGGAGCGGCTGGGCGTCACCGTCGCCATGCTCACCACCGCGTTCTTCCACCACCTGGCCGACCGCCGGTCGTCGGTCTTCGACGTGCTGCGCGGCGTGCTCGTCGGCGGCGAGGCGATATCGGCCCGGCACGCGCGCGGCGTGCTGCGCTCGCATCCGTGGCTGGAGCTGGTCCACGGGTACGGGCCGACCGAGGCCACGACCTTCGCCACCACCCACCGGGTACGGGACGCCGACTGCGACGGCCCGCCGCCGATCGGCCGCCCGGTCGCCGGGACCACGGTGCACGTCCTCGACGAGCACGGCGCCCCGGTGCCCGCGGGCACCCGCGGGGAGCTGTGGCTGGGCGGCCCCCGGCTCGCCCGCGGCTATCTCGGCCGGCCCGACCTCACCGCGGAACGCTTCGTCGACCATCCGTCCGCGGGGCGGATCTACCGCACCGGTGACCTCGTGTCGGCCCGTCCGGACGGTGTGCTGGACTTCCACGGCCGCACCGACGACCAGTTCAAGATCCGTGGCTTCCGGGTCGAGCCCGGCGAGATCGAGCACGCGCTGCGGACCCACCCGCGCGTCGCGGACGCGGCCGTCACCGTGCTGCGGCCCACACCGGAGGACGCGCGGCTCGTCGCCTTCGTCGTTCCCGTCGACGGCGGACACCTCACGGTCGCCGCGCTCCGCGCCCACCTGGCCGAGCGGCTGCCCGCGCACCTGCTGCCCAACGGCTGGTCCGTGGTGGACGACCTGCCGCTGACCGCCACCGGCAAGGTCGACCGCCGCGCGCTGGCCGAACAGCCGGTGCCCGGCATTCCGCAGCCCGCGGCGGCCGGACAGGCCCCGGACGCGCGGCCGGCGCTGTCCCCGATCCAGCAGACCGTGGCCGAGGCGTGGGCCCGGGCGCTGGACCGCCCGGTCGACGCCCCCGACGCCGACTTCTTCGACCTCGGCGGCCATTCCCTGCTGGCCCTCGGCATCGTGGACGACGTGCGGGAGGACGTCGGCGTCGAGCTGTCGCTCGCCGAGTTCTTCGCGGCGCCCACGGTGGCGGGCCAGGCCGCGCTGATCGAGGAAGCGCTCCTCGGCCGTTTCGGAGCGGACGTCGACACCGATGGCCAGGAGGGCCGATGACCGCCGTCCCCGATGCCGCGCGCCAGGAGGCGCTGCTCCGCCTCGCCCGGCAACGCGGGCGGACCGCCGCCGCGGGCCGGGCGCCCGCGCCGGCCGGCCGGGCCGCGGGCCCGGCGCCGCTCTCGCACGCCCAGCACCGGATGTGGCTGATGGACCGGCTCGGCCAGGGCGGCGCCCTGTACAACGTGCCGTTCGCGACCCGGGTGCGCGGGCCCCTCGACCTGGACGCCCTCGCCGCGGCCGTCACCGGACTGGTGCGCCGCCACGAGGTGCTGCGCACCCGGTACGGACACGCCGACGGCGAGCCGTACCAGGAGGTGATGGCGGCCGGACCGGTGCCGGTACGGGTCGTGGACGCCACCGGCGACGGCGCCGGTGAGCTGTCCGTCGAGGCGGCGCGTCCGTTCGACCTGGACGCCGGGCCGCTGCCGCGTGTGCTCTGTGTGCGGCACGCGCCGGAGGACCACACGGTTCTGCTGACGTTCCATCACATCGCGGTGGACGGCGGCTCCCTCGACCTGATCACCCGTGAACTCGACGCCCGGTACCGGTCGGTCGTGGAGGGCCGGGCCTGGGAGCCGGACACCGAAGCGCCGCGGTACGCCGACTTCGCCCGCCGGGAGCGCGCGGAGTCGGCCGCGACGCTCGACACCGGGCCGGCGTACTGGGCGGAGCGGCTCGCGGGCGCCCGGCCCGTGCCCCTGCCCCGGGTCACGGCACCCGCCGGCGGCCGCGGCGAGGGCCGCGTCCTCACCGCGCCCCTGACGCCGCGCACCCTCGAAGGGCTGCGCGGGGTGGGCCGGGACCGCAAGGCCACGCTGTTCACCGTGGTACTCGCGGGTGCGTTCGCGACGCTGCTGGAGACGACCGGCGGCGAGGACCTCGTCATCGGGTGCGCGAGCAGCCACCGTGACCGGGCCGGGTGGCGCGATCTCGTCGGCCTGTGCGTCAACACCCTGGCGATCCGCACGGACCTGTCCGGCGCGCGGGACTTCGGTGAGCTGCTGTCGCGGGTACGGGACGACCTGCTCGAAGCACACCGTCACCGCCACGTCCCGTTCGACCTGGTTGTCGACCGGCTCGGCGCGGCGGCCCGGGACGGCGACGGCAATCCGCTGGTGGGCGTCACCGCCGACGTCCTGCCGAAGCCGTCGGGGCTGCGCCTCGCCCGTACCGAGTGCGAGCCCGTCGACATCGACCTGGGGACGGCCAAGTTCGGCCTCGGCTTCTACGTCGCGGAGGCCACGGACCGTACCGGGCCGCGCGCCCTGGTGCAGTACGACCGGGGGCGGCTCGACGAGGAGACCGCGCGGGGGCTGCTGGACGCCTTCGCCGCGCTCCTGACGGAGGTGGCGTCGGACCCCGGGCGGCCGCTGTCGCGCGGGACGGCCGGTTGCGCGGACCACCGCGTGGCCGGGCTCCCCACCGCGCCGCTCGGCGAGCGGGGTGAAGTCGTCAGGACGGTGTTCGGCGAGCTGTTGGGCGAGGACCCCGGCCCCGACGGCGACTTCTTCTTCCTGGGCGGGCACTCCCTGCTCGCCGTCCGCGTCGCGGAGCGGCTGCGGGAACGGCTCCGCCTGCCGCTGACGGGACTGGACGTCCTGGAGCACCGCACCCCGCGCGCGCTCGCCGCGCTGCTGGACGAGCGGGCGGAACAGCGGAAGCGGACGGCCACGGCCGCCTCCGGCGGGGCCGTGCGCCGGGGTCCCGCCAGGCCCGGCACGGTCCTGGTCACGGGCGGCACCGGGGGCGTCGGGGCCTTCGTCCTGCGGGAGTTGGCGGCCCGGGGACGGCCGGTGCGCGCGCTGGTGCGGCCGGAGTCGGCGCACCTGGTGGCGGGCGACGGGATCGAGGTGGCCGAGGGCGATCTCGCGGACCCGCAGAGCCTGCGGGACGCGGTCACGGGCGTGGACGCGGTGATCCACTCCGCATGCACGTTCACCTCGCCCGAGGTGGACGTCGCGGCGATGCGCGCGCTGCTGGACGGCTGGCGTCAGGGTTCGTTCGTCTTCGTCAGCAGCGTGGACGCGTACGGCAGGCCGCCGGTGGTGGAGGTCACCGAGGACACGCCGTCCGCCGAACCGCTCACCGCGTACGGGCGGGCCAAGCTCGACTGCGAGCGGATGCTGTGGGAGGCGGCGGGCACCGGCGGACGCGGCGGGGCGACCGCGGTGCGCGCGCCGCTGGTGTGGGGGCCCCACCCCCGGTTGCGCGACCAGTTGAGGTGGGGCGCGACGGGGGCGCTGTTCCAGGCCGCCCGGGCCGGGGAACCGGTCGTGCTGCCCGCGGCGGGGGCCGTGCCGGCGTCCGGCGACCCCTGGTCCGGGGCACCGTGGGTGCACGCGGCCGCCCTGGCGCGCGCCCTGGTGACCTGCGCCGAACGACCCGCGCACGGCATGGTGAACGCCATCGGTGGCCATGTCGGCTGGGAGGAGTTCGCGACCGAACTGAACCGGCTGCTCGGCAGCACCGGCGGGATCCGCCCGGCGGCCGGGACGGCCTCCGCGCCCTTGCTCCACCGCCACCGCTACCGCGCGGAGGCCCTCGCGGAGGAGCTGGTCGAACGGCCGGGCGAGGACTGGCGCTCGGTGATCGCGGCGATGCTGGACCGCTGACGCGCGCCAACGATCCAGGGGGGCGGCGGTGCCGGGACCGCCACCCCCAGGCGTCTCCGCTTTTGAGAACATTTTGCGCAGCCCCTTGCGGGAGCGGAGCAATTCCTTCCCGAATAAACTCCCTTGAGGGGGACGCCCCGAGGAATCAGTACCGCGGAACGATGCATTCCCTTAGTCGGCCGTAAAGGAAGTCCGACCAGGGGCGAAAAGACCGGCGGGTAACTTTCCGGGGAGGCACGGGAGATCTACCCACAGAGGGCCAAATCCCCTGGTCACACGGGGACTGGACAGACAGTGTCGGGAGGGGCGCAAGGGAATTCGGCGAAATTCCCGAAGGCGGGAACGATATCGACGGTCCCGCCGTCTGAGGGAGTGTGCCCGAATGCGCGCGGCTCGGGGTGCCGTGCGCGCGGGAAGGGGGCGTATGGCATGGACGAGGCGCGAAGTCCATTGCTGGCCGGACGTTACCGGATCGTCGAACGGCTCGGCAGTGGCGGCATGGGAGTGGTGTGGCGTGCCGTCGACGAACTGCTCGACCGTGAGGTCGCGGCGAAGGAGGTCCGGGCACCGGAGCACATGCGCGAGGCGGACGTCCGGCTGCTGTACGCGCGGCTGAAGCAGGAGGCCCGGGCGGCCGCCCGGATCAGCCACCCGTACGTGATCACGGTGCACGACGTGGTCGAGCAGCAGGGCCGGCCCTGGATCGTCATGGAGCTGGTGCGCGGCAAGTCGCTGGCCGATGTGCTGGAGGAGGAAGGAGTGCTCCAGCCCAAGGAGGCCGCCAGGATCGGGTCGATGGTGCTCCAGGCGCTGCGCAGCGCGCACGCGGCCGGGGTGCTGCACCGCGACGTCAAGCCCGCCAACGTCCTGATCGAGGAGAGCGGCCGGGTCGTGCTGACCGACTTCGGCATCGCCGTGGTCGAGGGTTCGGGCACCCTCACCCACACCGGCGATATCGTCGGCTCCCCCGACTTCCTCGCCCCCGAGCGGGCGATGGGCCGGCGTCCCGGCACTCCGTCGGACCTGTGGTCGCTGGGCACGACCCTGTACGCGGCGATCGAGGGACTGTCGCCGTTCCGCCGCACCTCGGCGCTGAGCACGCTGCAGGCGGTGGTGCAGGACGAGGCGCCCACGCCGCGGCGGGCCGGCCCGCTCACTCCGCTGCTCGAAGGGCTGCTCCGCAAGGACCCGCAGGACCGGATGGGCGCGGTGGAGGCACAGCGGCTCCTGGACTCCGTCGCGGCCGGGCGGCTCAGCGAGCCACCGGGCTGGGCACGTTCGGACACCGGGGAGTACGTCCGTACGGCCGTCGCCGCACCCTCCCCGGCGCCGGTGCCGCGGCCCGCCCCGTCACCCGTGCCGTCGCCCGCCCCCGGGCCTGCCGTGCGTTACTACTCGCCCGTGCCGCCCGTGCCCCACCCCGGCGGGGTCTTCGGGCCGCCCACCCCGCAGCAGCCCGAGCGGCCGTTTCCCGACCCCCAGCGCCCGAGCCCCCCTGTCCGGCGCCGGAAGGCGATGGTGGTCCTCGGTCCGGTGCTGGCGTTCCTGCTCGCCGGCGGAGCGGCCACCGCCGCCGTGATCGCCACCCGTGACGACGGCGGCACACCGTCGGGCGGCACCGGTGGTGCGGTCAGCGAGACGCACCGGCCGTCGGACGGCGCGTCGGGGGCCCAGCCGCGGCCGTCCACGACGCCCGGCCCGAAGGAGACGCCCGCGGCCGCCGAACCGACTGCCGAGCCGACGCCGGACCCGGGCACGACGTGCGCGGCCGGCGGCTGGGTCGCGACCTGCGGATACGGCTGAGGGAAGGCGGGGTGGGACGCGCGAGGGTCACGCGTGGCGAGGTGTGCGAGGGGCTCCGGTGACGGGGTCCTGGGGAATCACTGATCACCGACATCACAGACCGGCTTTCGGGGGTACGCACATGCGGCTGGGGTCCTTTCCGTACGGAGTCACCGAGCGCGAGGCGGGCGGGCCGGACATCCGGCGTGCCCGCAGGCACAAACGGCTGCTGAGCGCCGTCGCGCTGCTGGCCGTGCCCGCCCTGATCGGGGGAACCGGCACCCTGGGGTGCACGGGCCCCCAGAAGAAGAAGGCGGCCGAGCTCGCCCTGGAGGCCGTGGGAGTGATCGGCTCCGCCCCGTTCCTCACCGGCGCGGGCACGGACCTCAAGGGGGTCGACTCCGCCCGCCGTGGCGGCGAGCTGGCCGGTGACAGCCGCGGCGCGTTCGGCGGCACCCGTAACGTCGCGCACTGCGACAAGGCGGCCCTCGTCAAGGAGCTCACCCGGGACAGCGTCAAGGCGAAGGCCTGGAGCTCGGCACGCGACATCGACCCCCGGGACATCGCCGCGCACATCGACCAGCTGACGCCCGTGGTCCTGCTCCACGACACCCTGGTCAAGAACCACAACTACAAGGGCAACGGCGAGATATCCGAATATCTGTCGGTCCTCCAGGCGGGCGTCGCGGTGCTCGTCGACTCCTACGCGCGGCCGGCCGTCAAGTGCAACTGCGGAAACCCGCTGCGGCAGCCGGAGACCAACGTCGATTACAAGGCGTCCTCGTACACGGGCAAGCGCTGGGAAGGCTTCGCCTACGTCCAGATCACGGTCATCAAGGAACGGCCCAAGAAGAAGGGGCCGCTGACGTCGGTCCCGCTCGTCGATCCCTACGCGCCGACCAAGGGCTTCGACCGCAGCGCCGGTTCCGACGGTTCGAAGGACTCCCAGCCGTTCCCCGTGCCCACCCCGTCCGCCCTGCTTCCCACGCCCACCGGCAGCGGCAGCGGCACTCCGTCGCCGGAATCGGACAGGCCCTCCTCACCGGCGCCGTCCGCTTCCACGCCGGAGTCGGGAACGCCCTCCTCACCGCCGGACTCGGGAACGCCGGGCTCAGGGACGCCGAGCAAGGGAACGCCGTCTCGGGGAACGTCGCCCAAGCCGCCGACCGGCACCGGGCCGTCGTCGGTCCGCCCGCCGACGGCCTCGAAGCCTTCGAAGGCCACCACGGTGGCGCCGACGGCACCGACCGTGCCGTCCGCCCGCAGCAAGCCGCCGTCCTCGGCGTCCTCGTCCCTGCCGAGCGCGGGCAGGCAGCCCGCCACGGGCCGGGTGCCGACAGCCGACGGCCAGGACCGGCCGCCGCCGATTCCCCCGCGGAACACCGGGCAGGCCCCGCCGGCGAACAAGCCGGTCGACCCGCCGACGTACAAGCCGACGTACAAGCCGGTGGACCCGCCCAAGCCTCCGCCGCAGTCGGCCGCCAGGCCCCCGGCCGACCGGCAGCAACCACCCGCGCAACATCCCACCGCGGACAGGCAGCTGCCGCCCGCGCCCCGCACCCCGCCCAGGGCCGAGCCGCCGAGCACGTGAGCGGCCTGCCACGGTCAACGATTCCGTTCGAGCCGTCTCCCGCCGGTCGAGGCCGAGATGGGCGCCGACGCCCGAGGGCGGGCCGCCTCCTCCGGGAGACGTCCCGCCCGCTGTCGTGCCCTCAGCCCGGCAGGGCGGTGGCGCCGGGGGCCCCGGACAGCCGGTCGCGCGCGAGGGTGAAGTGCCGGTCGGTGATCTCGTAGGTGGCACAGGCGTGCAGGCCCAGGGCGCGCTTGGCCGGGTCGGGGTGCGGGTTGCGGTACAGGGCCTCGGCGAGGTCGCGCAGCTCCAGCATGACGGGCACGGCCGCCCCCAGCACCGCCGGGTCCTCGGTGTAGCCGCGTTCGAGGACGACGAGCAGCCGCGCGTACACCTCGTTGAAGTGGTCGGCGGCCCGGCGCACGGCGCTGCCGGGCGGGTAGTGCGCCACTTTCGCCTCGGGGTCGATGGGGTAGGTGTCCTGCCAGGCGACGTCCATCGCCGGGCCGGTCGGCCCGGAGCGCGGGGTGTCGTGCGGGCCGTAACCGCGCTCCTGACGGATCTCGTTGAACCGGAAGTAGTGCGCGACCTCGCGGACCTCGCCGAAGAGCCGGTCGTCGGTGTCGTGGATGCCCCCGGCCGCGCCCTCGCCCTGCTCGGTGATGACGCGCAGGGCCTTGAGGGCGGACGCCAGGTCCGTGACCGCGAAGACCTCGCCGCCGGAGTTGTAGAAGTCCTTCGGGCCGACCTGGCGCGCGGGGTCGCCGCGGAAGAGCTCCGCCTCGCCGAGCTTCCTCGACAGACGGATCACCCCTTCCCGGATGGTGTTGTAGAACTGGCCGATGGAGGTCCAGCCGTCGTCGTCCGCCACCGAAGGGTGACCGGGCGGCTCGGCAACGTACTCCGGCCGCTCGATGTGCAGGAAGGTGTCCAGCGCCTTCGTCCCGAAGTGCCGCAGCGCGATGGGGACCTTGTCCCGGCTGAAGGGCAGTCGGGCGGGATAGCCGGTGACGAACCGCGAGTTCGCCACCAGGGGGGTGCCGCCCGTCGCGTTCAGGAGGTTGGCGACCAGCGTCATGTGCAGCATTTCCTCGAGCACGACGGCCCGGACGGCGAAGTGCGCGGGCCGGTTGGTGCCGGGCGGCAGTGTGTACATGGCCGTCAGATAGGGCGGGATGGTGAGGTGTTCGAGGGTCAGTGCGGCCTGGAGGAACAGATGCAGTTCCGCGCGGTCGCGGGGCACCCGGAACGGCGGTTCCTCGACCACCGCGAGGTCGGCGGAGATGTCGGTGTGCCGGGCGGGGCCGGTCTGCCCGGTCAGCGGGCCGGTGGCCGTCATGGGCGTCCCTCCGGGACGGGGGCGGTACGGACGGTCAGGGGCCGGCGCAGCTCGCTCAGCTCCCGGTGGATCCGCTCGCTGCTGCGCAGGGCCAGGGCGGCCATGGTCAGCGAGGGGTTGGCGGTGCCGACCGAGGGCATGCTGCCGCAGCCGACGGCGTAGAGGCCCGGGTGGTCCCAGCAGCGCTGCCACTGGTCGACCACGGACGTCTCGCGCGAGGCGCCCATCACATGGGTGCCGGCGCCGTGTCCCGCGCCCTGGTAGACGAAGTCGCGGCCCTCGAAGCGGAAGTGGCCGGGGGCGAAGGGCCCGGGACCGTACGCGGTGTGGTCCTCGGCGTCGAGCAGCCCGAAGATCTGGTCGGAGACGGCCTTCGCCGCCGCCATGCCGCGCTTGACGCGGTCTGAGAGGTCGTAGGTGACGACGGGGCGCGGATTGCCCAGGAGGTCGCGGTGGAGCGGGTCGACGGTGACCCGGTTCCGGCTCTCGGCCTCCTGCTCCATCTCGAACTGCAGGGTGAACTGGCGGCCGATGCCCCGGCCGAGCGCGTCGCGCAGCGCGGCGCCGAACAGCCCTCGCCCGCGCGGTGCCGCCGGGTCGCCGCCCATGCCGAGCAGCCGGGCCACGTCGGCGCCGGGTGAACCCGTGGGCCAGCTCCACCCCCAGTTGGCGATCACGATACGGAAGGGCGCGCGGGTCCGCCGACCGGCTCCGGTGCGGAAGCCCTCCAGGCCGGACGTCGACCCGGGGCCGCGGAACGGCCCGACGGGGTGGTTCATCAGCCCCCAGGTGAGCAGCACCGGGTGGTCCATCAGGTTGCGCCCCACCTGGTCGCTGCGGGTGGCCAGGTGGGAGACGAGCAGCAGCTTGGCGTTCTCGATGGCGTGCGCGGCCAGGACGACGACGTCGGCCTCCGCGGTGCGGGTGACGCTCGCGGGGGCGGCGGGGTCGTCGTACTCCTGGTATTCGACGCCCCGGGCCCGGCCGTTGGTCGTGGTGAGGACGCGGCTCACCACGGCGCGGGTGACGAGGGTGACGTCACGGCTCCAGGCGGCCTGGGTCTTGAGGGGGGTGTATTTCGCCTGGGCCGGGCAGATCGGCGTGCAGGAGGCGTTGCCCACGCAGCGCTCACCGTAGTTGGGCAGTCCGGCCGCGCCGACCGGGCGGTAGCCGCGGCCGCCGTCGTAGTGCTCGTGGGGCGTGCTGTTGCGGGCGTGCGGGGTGGTGACGACGCGCAGTGTGGTGTGCGGGGAGCCCGGCTTCTCCTGGACGGCGTGACCGTCGAGCCGGGCCGCCAGGACGTTGTCGAGGTAGCTGCGGGGGATCTCCCGCATCGGGTAGACGTAGCCTTCGGGGAACGGCAGGCCGATGGCGTCGGCCTGCTCGATCGCGTCCCCGGCGACGCCCAACTCCCGCTCGGCCGCGCGGTAGTGGGCCTCCAGGTCGTCGTAGCCGATCGGCCAGTCCCGTCCGTAGCCGTAACGGCTGCGGATGGCGAAGTCGTCCGGGTGCATGCGGGGCGTCAGTCCCAGCCAGTGCAGACCGGTGCCGCCGGCGGCGCGCAGATAGTCCGAGTTGTAGGGCAGGGCTCCGCGCTGGACGAGGTAGCCCTGGGCCCGGTAGCCGCCGCCGGGCAGGCCGCCCACATGGAGGACGTCGGGGGACGGGGCGACGGCGTTGGGCCGGTAGGGCGAGTTGGGCACCTTGGCCACGGCGGACGCGAAGGTGTTCAGCGCGTCGAGATGGCCGGGCCAGGTGTCCAGGGTGCCGGTGCCCGCCTCCAGGACGAGTACGCGCCACCCCTGGTCCCCCAGGCGCTTGGCGACCAGGCTGCCGGCCATCCCGGCGCCCACCACGATCACGTCGTACCGGCGGCGGCCGGAAGGTGACGGGCTGTTCACGCGACGCCTCCCGTGCCGTGGGCCGGGCGATCGGGCCGGGCGAGGGGCGGGGCACCGGGCGGCGGATCGGCCCAGGTGGCGAAGCCGGGGGCCTTCGCGCCCGGCGGGTGTCCGTGGAAGGTCCGCCAGACCAGGCCCTCCGGGTAGGCCTCGGGGGCGGCCGTGAAGGCGACGTTGGCCTTCTCCCGGCCGAGCGCGCGGTGCACGGACCGGGCGAGTGCGGGCCACACGCCCAGGTACCACAGATGGGTGACGGCACGGGCGATCTCGCGGGAGGTCTCGTCGACGAGCCGGTCCGGGTCTCCGCCGGCCGCCGCCATGTCGTCGATGAAGCGGCCGACGCCCTCGCGCCCCACTTGGTCGACCGTGGTGTCGTGGTACAGCTGGGCCATTCCGGTGCCATACAGGTCGAACGCCGTGAAACCGGTGAGGCGTTCGGAGATGTCGATGAACCCCGCCACGGGCGGGGGCACTTCGACGGACTCGTCTTCCAGTGCCGTTCGATCGAGTTCGGGAATCATGCGTGACCACCCCTCCAAGGGACTGCCCGCACATTCTTACCGAAGAGTTCATAGCGGGAGAAGAGGGGTGAACGTCCTTTATCCGGAAGGAGATTGGCGGAATGGATGATTCTGGACAGTCACCTCCGCCTCAGGGTCGCGGGCGGGTCACCGCCGCCTCCAGCAGGACGCGCGCGGCCTCCTTGGCCCGGATCGCCGGCTCGGCATCACCGGAGATCGCGGCCGTCACGATGGCCCCCTCCGCGAGCAGGGCGAGCTGGTCCGCCAGCGCGACGGGGGCGTCCGCCCCGGTCACCAGGTCGGTGAGATACCGCCGGAAGGCGTCCTTGTGGGCGCGGGCGACCGCCGCCACCGCCTCCGACCCGGCACCCAGCTCCCCGAAGGAGTTCACAAAGGCGCAGCCGCGGAAATCGGGTTCCTCGAACCACTGGTGGAGCCAGTCGAAGACGGCCAGGATCCGCTCGGCCCCGGCGGGCCGGGCATCGGCGTAGCGTGCCAGCGCGTCCCGCCAGCGGGTGTCACGCCGCCGCAGATAGGCCTCGACCAGCGAATCCTTCGACGGATAGAGCTGGTAGAGGCGCTTGAGGGAGACACCTGACGCGGCACGGATCGCGTCCATGCCCACTGCTTGGAGCCCTTGCCCGTAAAAGAGGGTCCCGGCCGCGTCCAGCACCCGGGCCTCCGGCGTCGCCGCTTCCCTTGCCGTGGTGTCCATAACCGCTCCCACCTCGCGTCTTGCCCGAGAACCATCGTTCTCCTAGGCTACCGGACAGCTGAGAGAACGATCGTTCTCCGCGTGGAAGGGAAGAGTTATGTCCGAGCAGAGGCCGCCGCTCCCGCCGTTCACCGCCGAGTCCGCCCTGCGGAAGGTCCAGGCCGCCGAGGACGCCTGGAACAGCCGCGATCCCGAGCGCGTCGCCCTCGCCTACACCGAGGACTCCGAATGGCGCAATCGCGAGGTGTTCCTCAACGGCCGGGCGGAGATCGTGGAGTTCCTGCGCGCCAAGTGGGAGCGCGAGCACGGCTACCGCCTGCGCAAGGAACTGTGGGCGTACGGCGACGACCGCATCGCCGTGCGCTTCGCGTACGAGTGGCACGACGGCGAGGGCCAGTGGTGGCGCAGCTACGGCAACGAGAACTGGGAGTTCGACGAGAACGGTCTGATGCGGCGCCGCTACGCAAGCATCAACGATGTGCCGATCGCCGAGGACGAACGGCACATCGCCGTCTGACCGGCTCGCCGACGGATCAGGCCAGGACGGCGGGGGCGGCGGCGGGCTCGGGAGCCGCGGCGGGAGGGGCGGCGACAGGGGAGGCAGCGGTCAGGGGGGTGAGCTGCTCGATGTCGTAACGCTTGCGCAGCGCGGCGATGGCGTCCTGGTCGATGACCGGGCCCGAGTTGAGGATCTCGAAGAGTTCCTCGAAATAGCGCTCGTGGTCCGGCGGGGGCGAGGCCTGGAAGAACATCCGCGCGGGGTCGGACGTCGGGTTGGCGAACGCGTGGGGGCAGCCGGGCGGCACAACGATGAGCGTGCCCGCCGTGGCCCGCACACAGCGCTCCCCGCTCGGGGACTCCCACTCCCGCCAATTGCGGACCGTCCGGACGCGGGGCTCGAAGGCGAGGACGTCGAGCTCGCCTTCGAGCACGTAGAACAGCTCCTCGCTGCGGGTGTGCAGATGCGCGCCGACGTCGAAGCCCGGGGGCACGACGACCTCGAAGCTGGAGGCCGCCCGCGAGTGCTCCCCCGTCACCTTGAACGTCACCTGCTGGGCCGCCGTGACGAGAGTGCGTCCCGCGCCCGGCGGGACGATGAGGCCGTCCGGAGAGCTGGTGAGAGTCATCGTGCACGGCCTTTCGGGATGTCCACGAGGCGAGCGGATTCGATCGTCGTCATCGGCGTGCACTCCTCGTCATGAGGCGGACGCGGGCGAGGCGCGGCGGGGGACCCGCGTTCGGGCGCTCTCCCGGGACATGATCCCCGACTCCGGCCGACGGCCACAGGACGAGCCCGGAAAATCACCCGTCCAGGGCACGGATTCGAAAAGGAACCCTCCGGTTCTGTGTACGGAGGGGGTGCGGCGGGCACGGCGCCGGATCCTCTCAATCCCGTCTCACGGCACGTCTAAAGTGACGGCATGGACGCCTTGGGGGATCTGTTGCGTGGGGTACGGGCCGACGGCGCCCTGTTCGGCCGGTGGACCGTGACGGCACCGTGGTCATTGCGCTTCGCGGACGGGGCTCCGCTGACCCTGTGCACACTGGTGCGGGGGACGGGGTGGCTCGTACCGGCGGAGGGCGAGCCGCGACTGCTGCGGCGCGGCGACACCGCGCTCGTGCGCGGGCCCGCGCCGTTCACCTTCGTGGACGCGCTCGCGGCCGCACCCGCGGGTCCCGCCGGCCGGAGCGCCGAACTGGTCTCCGGTGCCTACCGCTCGGAGTCCGACATCGGCCGACGCCTGACCGGTGCGCTGCCCCAGGTGCTGATCGTCCCCGACGAGGGCGAGCCGGAGGGCTGCGGCGTGCTCCACGAGTTCATCGCGGCCGAGGCCGCCGCCGACAAGCCGGGGCAGCAGTTCGTCCTCGACCGGCTGATGGACTGGATGCTGGTGTGCACGCTGCGGGCGTGGTTCGAGCGCCCCGAGGCCTGTCCGCCCGCGTGGTACCGCGCGCTCGGCGACCCGGTGGTCGGCGCGGCGCTGCGCGCGATGCACGACGCGCCGGCCCGGCCCTGGACCGTCGCCGCGCTGGCCGCCGGGGCGGGGGTCTCCCGGGCATCCCTGGCCAAGCGGTTCACCGAGCTGGTCGGCCGGCCGCCGTTGGCGTATCTGACGGGGTGGCGGATGACGCTCGCCGCCGAACTACTGGCCGAGCCGGAGGCGACCGTCGCCGGGGTGGCGCGGCGGGTGGGGTACGCGGACGGGTTCGCCTTCAGCGCGGCCTTCAAGCGGGAACGCGGCCTCAGCCCGAGCGCGCACCGCGCCGGCCGGGCCGGGGCGGACCACGAACGGGTCGGCGTCTGAGGCCACCGGCCCACACCTCCCTGGACGCTCGCACATCCGGTCGAGCGTTTCGGCCATGGCCCGGCGGTAGGCCCGTCGGAGAGGCTCGGGGCATGACGAACGAACCGGTATTGGTGATCGGCGGCACGGGCAAGACCGGCCGCCGCGTAGTGGCAGGGCTCAAGGAGCGCGGCGTGGCCGTGCGGGTGGCGTCCCGCAGCAGTGAGCAGCGATTCGACTGGCTGGACGAGAGCACATGGGCGCCGGCGCTGGAGGGCGCCGGCGCGGTGTACGCGGTGCCGCTGGAGGGGGTTCCGGTGCCCCGGTCCTTCACCGAGCTCGCCGCGAGAAGCGGAGTCCGGCGCATCGTCCTGCTGTCGGCCCGCGGGGTGGACGTGCCCGGGTACTCCGAGGAAGGGGAGGAAGCGGACGGGGCCGCGGACGAAGAGGAAGCCGGCGTGGCGAGCCACCTCCAGGGCGAGCGCACGGTGCGGGACTCGGGGCTGGAGTGGACGATCCTGCGCCCGGGTTGGTTCGCCCAGAACTTCAGCGAGGGCCTGTTCCTGGACCCGCTGCTCGCGGGCGAGCTGAGGCTGCCGGTGGCGGACGGCGCGGCGTCGTTCGTCGACCTCGAGGACGTCGCGGCGGTCGCGGTGGCGGCGCTGACCGAGGACGGGCACACCGGGCAGGTCTACGAGATGTCCGGCCCCTGGGCGGTGACCCTGGGGACGGCCGTCGCGGAGATCGCCGAGGCCACGGGCCGCCGGATCCGCTATGTGCCGGTGACGGTCGACCGGTTCACGGCCGAGCTGAGGCAGGAGGGGCTTTCGGCGGAGGACGCGGGGCTGTGGGCCGCGGCCCTGAACCCGATCCGCCGGGGCCTGGAGGCCAAGATCTCCGACGGCGTGCGGCGCGCGCTGGGCCGTGATCCGCGCGACTTCACGGAGTTCGTGTCGGACGCCGCCGCCGCGGGAGCCTGGCGCGGCTGATCCGCCCGCGCCGAGCCGCTCGTGCCCCCTCGGCCGGCTCGGCGCACCCCGTTCGCGGGACCTGTGGGCGTGGCGCGGCGGGGGAACGGGGTGCGCTGCCCGATCCTGTCGGCGCGGATGCCGCGTCACGGGATGGGAGTTCTGCGTGGAGAACGGGATCACGGCGACGGCACGGGCGGCCGCGTGAGACGTGTGTGGGTCGCCGTCCTCGCGGCGCTGACCGTACTGGGGACGTCCGGAGTGGCGAGGGCCCACCACACGGTGGGCGGGCGTTCCGCTCTCGCGGCGGTCACGCCGATCGTGGCGGCCGACCAGGCCTCCCGGTCGGTGTATGTGCTGGACGCGGAGCGTACGCGGTGGAACGCCCAGGGGCCCGACGGGGGCGTGCTGTGGTCGTGG
Organism: Streptomyces sp. NPDC033229; assembly: GCF_055576875.1. Taxonomy (NCBI): domain Bacteria; kingdom Bacillati; phylum Actinomycetota; class Actinomycetes; order Kitasatosporales; family Streptomycetaceae; genus Streptomyces; species Streptomyces sp. NPDC033229. Next base: position 191,824 of record NZ_JBVIQR010000003.1, read on the forward strand.
CGCGCCGACGGCCGCGCGGACCTCGCCGATCTGCGGCCCGCGGGCTCGTGGACGAATCCGAGCGAGGCCAAGCTCCGGGAGATGGACGGCCGGCGGTATCTGCTGACCACGGCGTCCGGCGGCCTGGCCGCCGTGGTGAGGTACCCGGAGGGCACGGCGTACTGGGCGGCCGACACCGGCTCGGGCAACGCGCACAGCATCGAGCTGCTGCCGGACGGGAACGTGGCGGTCGCGGCCAGCAAGGGCCAGTACGTGCGGGTGTACGCCGCGTCCCGGAGCACGCGGGCCACCGAGTACACCCAGGTGGCCCTCGCCGGGGCGCACGGTGTGCACTGGGATCCGCGCAATGAACTGCTGTGGGCGGTGGGCGACCGTGAACTCGTCGCGCTGGCCGTGGGCGGTACGCCGGGCTCCCCCGCGCTCACGGTCGCCCACCGCCGGGCGCTGCCCACCCGGGGCGGTCACGACCTGGCCCCGGTGTTCGCCTCGCCCGGCCGGCTGTGGGTGGCCACGTCCTCGGCGGTGTACCAGTACGCGACCTCGGAGCGGCAGTTCGTCTCCTACCCGCTCCAGTCCAGGATCAGCGGGCGGTCGGTCAAGAGCGTCGGCGACGACCCGGCCACCGGGCAGGTGCTGGTCGCCCGGCCCGAAGCGGGCAACCCCTGCGTCTGGTGCACCTCCACCCTGACCCTGTACCAGCCCGACGGGACCCGCACACTGCTGCGCGGCGGAATGTACAAGGCCCGCTGGTGGACCTCCTACCGCAGCTGACGGGCAGCCGCCCCGCCGCTAACGGGCAGCCGGGCGGGACACCTCCTCCGTCAGACGGGCGCGGACGTCCGCGGTGGCGTCGAGGCTGTCGGGCACCTGCTCCCACAGGGCGAGGAGGGCGGGTGCCAGCCGGCGGGCGCGCTCCCCGCTGTGCTGCCAGCAGTAGTGGGCCCGCTTCAGCGCGGCGAGGGCCTCGGTGTCCGCCGGGCCGCCCCGGGCGAGCCGGTTCGCGGCGGCCGACATCCACAGCTCGGCGGCGCGCGGGTGGTCGCCCGCCAGCCGGGCGAGGTCGGCGCGCACCTCGATCCACAGCCGGGCCTCGGCGCTGTCCGTGCCGTGTCGGCGCAGCGTCTGCTGTTCCCAGGCGGCGGCCATGTTCGCGGCCTCGTTGTGCCGGCCGGCGTGGGCTGCGGCGAGGATCCGCGGCAGGGGGTCGTCGTCCGGTCGGCCGGTGGGCTCGGGAACCGCGGGCGAAGGGGCCGCCGGGGGCGCGGTGTCGACGGGTGCGGGGGTCCCGAATCCGGGCACCGCCGGGACGGGCGCCGGGCGCCGGACCACGGGGGCGGTACAGGGGTTGGTGAGGACGGGACCGAACGCGCCGTGCTGGAAGGCCACGACGCCCTCGGGGAGGGCGGCCTGGGCGAGGGCCTGGTGATGGACGTGGGCGGGGTCGAGCGTGGGTCCGGCGGTGGGATGGCCGGTGCGCAGGGCCGCGAGGAAGGACCGGGTGTACGGCCCGGCCTCCAGGGGCGCCTTGGGCGCGGCGGGGGTGATGACGCCACAGGCCGGGACGCCCGCCGCGAGGTGCCCTTCGCGGGCCGCGGCGGCCACGTGGGGCCGGGCGTGGGCGTCGGCTTCCGCGTCGATCACGAGCAGCGTGGGGCCGGGGTGGTCGCGCAGGGTGCGGGTGAGCCATTCCCAGGGCAGTCCGGTGTAGCGGACGGTGGCAGGGGTGCTCTCCCGCAGGGCCAGGTGCAGTTCGGTGCTGCGGCGGGCCGGGATCATGAGGTGGCCGGTGACCCAGATGAGTAACGGCCCGGTGCCGGTGACGGCGTGTTGGAGGTAGGCCAGGACGCTCTGGGGGCCCGCCATGGCGGGAAGCTGCACCACGTCGGCGGACGCGGCGGCGAGGAATCCGCGGGGGTTGGCTCCGGCGATGGCGTGCGCGGTGGGGTTGGGCAACGCTCCCCGCCGTCTGTCCGGGGTGCCGTCCAGCAACAGAACACAACCATGAGCGGGGTGGTTCACTGCGCGCTTCCTTCCGGCTGATGCGGGTCCCGCGCCGTGGCGGCGGGTGCGGGCAGCCCCTGTGACATGGGCCGCCCCTGTGGCTTGGTGCGGGGGTGGGATGCTCGGTCGCCGCGGGTGGTGACCGCGGACACCGTCACCGACGGGCGGGACGGGGCCGGGCCCTGCCCCGGTGACGTCCGGTATGTCCCCGTCGGCGGGGTCCGGTGGCGGGTGCCGGGTGAGCCGGGCCGCGCGGGCGCGTCGGCGCGGCCCGCGTCGGGGGTGGCCGGGCGGCCGGACGGCCACCGGGCCGACGGGCCCGTTCAGGACCACTTCCGGGCGCCGGGGCGGCCCCGGCGCTCCTCGGTGCGGATCCGGCGCTCCTCGGCGGCCTTCTTCACGCCTTCGGCGCGGCGCTCCGCGTAGCCGTTGGGTTCCACGACGTGGAAGCACTGGCCGCAGACATAGCCCCCTTCAGGGCCTTCGATCACCGGGTTCAGGCAGTCTTTGCACAGCATCGCAGCAGCATTCGTCTGGGGGATGTCGGTGCCGTCCATTATTTCCCGGCCGCGCCGCAGTTGTTGCACGACCAGCCGCCGTCGGACCCCTGGATCACGGGCGCGCCGCAGTGTGTACAGTTCACCGGTTCCCCCTCCCCCGCCGGCCATCATGGCACCCGAGAGGGCCGGCCGGAAGCGTGACCGGCGCGGCCGTTCGGCGTGACGTGATCCTCGCGCCCCGGTGGGCGCCCGTGCGCCCGTGGTCGGCGCCTTCCTGTTCGCTGCGCTTCCGTCACCACCCGTCCCCGACTCGCCCAAGTCGCCCAGAGATGCCCCAATAAGTCATATAGGCGTGCAGCTCACTGTCGGCGAACCGGGAGTCGGAGCGATGGGGACATACGGAGGCAGGACCGCTGTGGCGGCGCTCGGGATAGTGCTCGCCGTGGCGCCGGGGTGCGCGCCGGGCGGGGACGCCGACAGCCGGGCGGCGCGGGGCGCGGGGGCCACTCAGGCGGCGCGGGAACAGCGCGGATTCACCCTGCTGGCCTCAGGAGACGTACTGCCGCACGATTCGATCATCCGGCAGTCGAAGCGGGACGGGGACCGGTCGGGCACGGGGTACGACTTCCGGCCGATGTTCGCCGGGGTGAAGGACATCGTCTCCGGCGCCGACCTGGCGATCTGTCATATGGAGACGGTGTACGGGGAGCGGTCGGGTCCGTTCAGCGGCTGGCCGGCGTTCGTCTCACCGCCGCAGGTCGCGCGGGCGCTGAAGGAGACGGGCTACGACTCCTGCTCGACCGCCTCCAACCACACCCTGGACGCCGGGAGCGCGGGCGTGCGCCGGACGCTGGACGCGATGGACGCGGTGGGCCTGCGGCACACCGGTTCCGCGCGGTCGGCGGCGGAGCGGACCCGGGTGAATCTGCTGCGGGCGGGTCCGGCGAAGGTGGCCCACCTGTCCTACACCTACGGCACGAACGGCATACCCGTGCCCGAGGGCAGTCCGTGGGCTGTCAATCTCATCGACGAGGACCGCATCGTCGCGGACGCCCGGACCGCCCGGAAGGCCGGGGCCGACGTCGTCGCGGTCTCGCTGCACTGGGGCACGGAGTGGCAGCGGGACCCGGACGAGCAGCAACTGACCGTGGCCAAGCGGCTCACCGCCGCCAGGAGCCACGGACGCCCGGACATCGACGTCATCCTCGGCACGCACAACCACGTGCCGCAGGCGTACGAGAAGGTGGGCGGCACCTGGGTGGTCTACGGGATGGGCGACCAGCTCGCGGGCGAGATGTTCAATCCGCAGGGCGCCCCGGACGGGCGGGGCAACCAGAGCTCCCTCGCGCGCTTCACGTTCGCGCCGCCCCCGCGTGCGGGTGGGCGCTGGACGGTGACGAAGGCGGAGTTCCTGCCCCAGCTCACCGACCAGGGCCCGCCGTTCCGGGTGGTCGCCCTGGGCCGGGCGGTGCGGGAGCGGCCGGGCCGCGCGGACCTCGCCGACGCCCGGGAGCAGATCCGCGAGGCGGTGCTGTCCCGGGGGGCGGCTAAGGACGGCCTGGTCATGGGCGACTGACGTCAGCCCATGGCGGCCCGGGTCGCGGGGGTGTCGTCGAGGACGCTGCGGTTGATGCTCCGGCAGAGGGGGACGGACCCGGCGGCGCCGACGTACTTCGCCGCGACCCAGGTGGGCCGGGCCCGCAGCAGGTACCAGTACTCGTTGCCGCCGATGTTCTGCGCCCGGACCTTGCAGCGCAGGGCGATCGGCGCGCGGTGCTTCAGCGGCCGGCCCGTCACCTTGGAGTCGATGCTCGGGTACGCGCGCTCGTTGACGCCCGAGGCGGCTGTGACCGTGCCGCTCGGCGCCACCGGCACGGGCGCCGACTGGGCCGGTCCGACGGCCAGCAGCGGGATGGCGAGCGCGGCGGCCGCGATCACGCCGCGGATCGCGAGTGTCTGGGACATGGGTACTCCCTGCAGTGCGAGGTGGATAACGCTATGCCCAGTTTCCGCACCGCATGTCCCGATAAACCAGGAGAAAAAGATTCCTGCCCTTCCGGGTGATCAGCCGATCGGGTGGCCTCACTTCTTGGCGCGGCTCGGCTGGACCCGCTTCGGCTCGCCCTTCATCTTCGGGTGCTCCGGTGGGTAGGGCAGATCGCCCAGGCCGTGCTCGCGCTCGTCGCGGTCGGCCAGTTCGAGCGCGGCCTCCAGACCGTAGGCGTGATCGTCCATGTCGGCGTGCACATCGCCCGCCTCGGCGAACCGGGCGGGCATGGTGGCCAGGTCGAAGTCCTCGGGCACGGCGCTGGGGACCTCCTCCCAGCGCAGCGGGGCGGAGACCGGGGCGTGCGGGCGCGGCCGTACGGAGTAGGCGCTGGCGATGGTGCGGTCGCGGGCGGTCTGGTTGTAGTCCACGAAGATCTTGGCGCCCCGCTCCTCCTTCCACCACGCGCTGGTGATCCGCTCCGGCGCCCGCCGCTCCAGCTCCCGGGCGACGGCGATGGCCGCGCGCCGCACCTGGACGAAGGTCCACGTCGGCGCGATGGGGACGAAGACGTGCAGCCCCCGGCCGCCGGAGGTCTTGGGCCAGCCGGCCAGACCCAGCCCGTCGAGCACGTCGCGCAGTTCGAGCGCGGCCCGGACCGCGTCGGCGTAGTCCGTGCCGGGCTGGGGGTCGAGGTCGATGCGCAGCTCGTCGGGGTGCTCGGTGTCGGCGCGCCGCACGGGCCAGGGGTGGAAGGTGAGACAGCCGAGGTTGGCCGCCCACAGGACGGCCGCGGTCTCGGTGGGGCAGATCTCGTCGGCGTAGCGGCCGCTGGGGAAGGAGATGCGGCCGGTGGGGATCCACTCGGGAAGGTTCTTGGGTGCCCGCTTCTGGAAGAACGACTCCCCCTCCACGCCGTCGGGGTACCGCTCCAGCGTGGTGGGCCGGTCCCTGAGCGTGCGCAGGATGCCGTCGCCGACGCTCAGGTAGTAGCGGACGAGGTCGGCCTTGGTGAACCCCCGCTGGGGGAAGTAGACCTTCTCCGGGTGGGACACCCGCACCGTCCGCTCGCCGACGGTGAGCTCCAGCGAATCTGCCATACCGTCACGCTAGGCCGCACGGGCGGGCGGCGCCCGTCGGCGGGCGCGAGAACCGTCGCGCCCGCACAATCAAGATCATGGACCTTCCGGTGATGCCTCCGGTGCGGCCGATGCTGGCGAAGTCCGCGGCGGCCATCCCGCCGGGCATGAGTTACGAGGCCAAGTGGGACGGCTTCCGGGCCATCGTCTTCCGTGACGGCGCGGAGATCGAGCTCGGCAGCCGCTCGGGCAAACCGCTGACCCGCTATTTCCCCGAACTCGTGCGCGGGCTGCGCGAACAGCTGCCGCCGCGCTGCGTCCTGGACGGGGAGATCGTCATCGTCCGGGGCGGACGGCTGGACTTCGACACCCTGTTGGAGCGCATCCATCCAGCCGATTCCCGGGTGCGCCATCTGGCGGAGACCACCCCCGCGAGTTTTGTGGCCTTCGATCTGCTGGCCCTCGGCGACGCGTCGTTGCTGGAGACGGCGCAGCGCGCCCGTCGGGCCGCGTTGGAGGACGCGCTGCGCGACGCGGCCGACCCGGTGTTCGTCGCGCCCGTCACCGAGGACGTCGACGTGGCCCGGGCGTGGTTCGAGCGGTTCGAGGGCGCGGGCCTGGACGGGGTCGTCGCCAAGCCGCCCGGGCTCCCCTACCGGCAGGGTGAGCGGGTCATGGTCAAGGTGAAGCACGAGCGCACCGCCGACTGCGTGGTGGCGGGTCTGCGGCTGCACAAGAGCGGGCCGGTCGTCGGTTCGCTGCTCCTCGGCCTGCACGACGACGCGGGCCGGCTGCAGCACGTCGGGGTCTGCGCGTCCTTCCCCATGCGCCGCCGTCAGGAGTTGATGGGCGAGCTGGAGCCGCTGCGGATGCCCTCCGCCCAGGGCCACCCCTGGGAGCGGTGGGCCAGCGAGGAGGCGCAGGCCGCCGACCGGCTGCCCGGCGGCCCGAGCCGGTGGACGGGCAAGAAGGACCTGTCGTGGATCCCGCTGCGCCCGGAGCGGGTGCTCGAGGTCGCCTACGACCACATGCAGGGCGACCGCTTCCGGCACACCGCCCAGTTCCGCCGCTGGCGTCCCGACCGGCAGCCGCGGGAGTGCACGTACGCGCAGTTGGAGGAGCCGGTCCACTACGACCTGGCGGAGGTGCTCGGCGGATAGCGAGCGGGGAGCCGAACCGCCGACCGGGGCACGGGGCTGCCCGTTCGGCGCACTTCCGCGCGACCTGACGGCTCGACACATGTAAGCGTGGAGGAACGGACGAGGACCATGTGAAGAGCGGAAGGGTGGAGTTCATGCCCAGGGCACGTACAGCCCGCTTCATCACCGGAGCCCGGCGCGGCGCCGTCCTGTTCGCGTGCGCGTGCGGCGTGTGGCTGCCGTCCTGTGACGGCCGGGCGGTCGCGGTGGGCGCCACGGACGGCCCCGACTCCCCGTTCTGGGTGGAGCCCACGGGCCGGGCGGCACGGCAGGTGCGGGTGTGGCAGGAACGCGGCCGGGAACAGGACTCGGCGGTGCTCCGGCGCATCGCCGACCAGCCGACGGCCGTGTGGATGCCCGGTGACGGCCGTGACCCGAAGGAGCAGGTGGAGCAGGTCACCCGGCAGGCCGAACAAGCGGGCCGGGTCCCGTTGCTGGTGGCCTACAACATCCCGCACCGTGACTGCGGCCAGTACTCCTCCGGCGGCGCGAAGGACGCGGCCCAGTACCGGGCCTGGCTGGACAGCGCCGCGGCGGGGATCGCCGAGCGCCGGGCTTGGGTGGTGCTGGAGCCCGACGCCATCGCCCAGTGGGCGTCGGGCTGTGTGACCCCGGACGTGGCCAAGGAACGGCTCGGGCTGCTGGGCGAGGCCGTACGGAAGTTCAAGGCCAATCCCCGTACGACGGTGTATCTCGATGCCGGCAACTCCGGCTGGATCTCCGATCAGCGGCTCCTGGCGGGTGCGCTGGAGAGGGCGGGGGTGTCGCAGGCGGACGGGTTCGCGCTGAACGTCTCCAATTTCCACACCACCCCCGTGACCCGCGCGTACGGCGACAAGCTCTCGGACCTGCTGGGCGGGGCGCACTACATCATCGACACCAGCCGCAACGGCAACGGTCCACTGCCCCCGGAGCAGGACAAGGCCACCGGCGGCAACGGAGCCGAGTCGTGGTGCAACCCCCCGGGCCGGGCCCTGGGTGCCGCGCCCACGACGGACACCGGCGCGGCGCGCGTCGATGCCTTCGTCTGGGTCAAACGGCCCGGTGAGTCGGACGGCTCCTGCCGGGGCGCCCCGCCGGCCGGTCACTGGTGGGCCGACTACGCGCTGAAGCTGGCGCGCGCCAAGCCCACCGCCCCCGCGAAGCAGGCCGCGCCGCAGCCCGTGCAGGTGACGCAGCCCGTACAGGTGACGAAGCCGGTGCCGGTGGTGAAGCCGGTGGTGCAGCCGGTGACACCGCCCGCGGTGATGCCCCCAGCCGCCCCTGCCGTCACCCCGGCGGCCCCGGCAGCCCCGCTCCCGACACCACAGGCACCGCAGGCACCGCCGGCCCCCGTCACGCCGGCGAAGTAGGAGTGGCGGTAGGAACCGTGCAACGGTGCCCGGCCCCCGCACCGTAGGCGATCGGGCGCCCGCCGAGGAGGCACCCCGCCGCGGGATCACCGGCAGAGCGGCGTGTCGGCACCGGGTCTTCGGCTCGGATCACTGGGTGGAGACTTTGTGGACGGTGGTGTCGTCGGGGTTCAGCCGTCGCCCGTCCGTGGACAGCACTTCCAGTGCGCGGAGGGGATGTCCCTGTCGGCGGTCGACCAACTGTGAGTGTGGTTCGCCAGGGCTGAAGAAATTCTGTTCGCCCCACTGCCGCAGGGCCACGATGACAGGGAAGAGCGCCTTGCCCTTCGGGGTCAGTACGTATTCGCGGTAGGCGCTGCCGTCCGAGGCGGGGACGGATTCGAGGACACCGCCGGCGACCAGGGTGCGCAGACGCGCGGTGAGGATGTTCTTCGCCACGCCGAGGCTGCGCTGGAACTCCCCGAAGCGTCGGCTTCCGTCGAAGGCGTCCCGCACGATCAGCAGGGACCACCAGTCGCCGATCGCGTCCACCGACCGGGCGACGGGACATTCACTGTCGTCGAAGCGCGTCCTGGTCACCATGGCGTCCTCCATTCCCACGACGGTTGCAACATGCTACCAAAATAGTTACCGTCGCCATTGGTAGCAAGATGAAACCAGATGTGCGGAGGAGCGCTGATGACCGGCAACGGTGAGGCTGTGGCCCAACGGACCGAGGCCCCGAGCGGGGAAGGTTCCGCGTTCGTCCTCTCCCGGGGCGTCGTCATACTGTTCGCCGTCGCCTGCGGGGCCGCGGTGGCCAACGTCTACTTCTCCCAGCCGCTCCTGGTGACCATGGGCCACGACCTCGCCATGAGCCCGGCACTCGTCGGCAGCGTGGTCATGCTCACGCAGGTCGGGTACGGGCTGGGACTCTTCTTCCTCGTGCCGCTGGGCGACGTGGCCGACCGCAGACGGCTCATCGTGGCCCAATTGCTGCTCCTGGTGGTGGCGCTGGCCGTGGTGGCCGCCGCCCGCACAGCGGCGATCCTGCTCGTGGGCATGGCCGCGACGGGGCTTCTCGCGGTCGTCACGCAGACGCTGGTGGCCTTCGCGGCCTCGCTGGCCCCTCCCGCCGGTCGCGGACGGGTCGTCGGTCCGGTCACCAGCGGCGTCGTCATCGGAATCCTGCTCGCCCGCACCGCATCCGGCCTCATGGCCGATCTCGCGGGCTGGCGCTCCGTCTACCTCGCCTCGGCATCGCTCACCGCTCTGCTCGCCCTCGTCCTGTACCGAGTGCTGCCGCGCCACAGTGACGCTCCGCCGACAACCCTGCGCTACGGACAGCTCCTGCGCTCCACGGTCACCCTGTTCGCACGGGAACGACTGCTGCGGCTCCGGGCCCTGTTCGGTCTGCTGGTCTTCGCCGCCTTCAGCACCCTGTGGAGCAGCGTCGCGCTGCCGCTCAGTGAGGCTCCGTACTTCTGGTCCCACAGCGCGATCGGGGCGCTGGGGCTGATCGGTGTCGCCGGCGCCGTGGCCGCGACCGTGGCGGGCCGCCTGAACGACCGCGGACTCTCCCGGCGGACCACCGGCATCGCCCTGGCCCTGCTCGCGGCCTCGTGGTTGCCCTTGGCCTTCACCCGCAGCTCGCTCTGGGCTCTGGCCGTCGGGGTGATCCTTCTCGACCTCGCCGTGCAGGCGGTCCATGTCACCAACCAGACCCTGATATACGCGCTGCACCCGGACGCGGGCAGCCGGCTGATCGGTGGTTACATGGTCTTCTACTCGATCGGCAGCGCCACCGGCGCCATCGCCGCGACCTCCCTCTACACGGTGGCGGGCTGGGGCGCCGTATGCGCGCTGGGTGCCTCGTTCAGCTGCCTGGGGCTCGCGCTGTGGGCGTTCACTCGACACAGCGCCCCGGACCCCGCCGCCAAGGTGACCTCCCGCAGCGAAGCATGAGCTGATCACCGCCGCGTTGGTGACACGGTTCTTACCGGCACCCCGAAGCCGTCGGGGCCTCACGTCCTGCGGTTGCTCCGCGCGCCCGGCGCCGGGCCGGGCGCCACTCAGCCGACGTGCACCCACGCCGCCTCGGACGGGGTGCCGTCCCGGTCGGTCAGGAAGACCATGTACCAGCCGGCCGGCACCAGGGACGGGTCCTTCGGGATGGTCACGGACAGGCCGTCGGCGCGGGCCGTCGCCTGCAGGGCGATGGAGCGCTGCTCGACGTCCGTGGCGTGGGTGACCGCGCTCGGGCGCATCAGCCGGACCGCCGCCACCTTGCCGGGGGCGGGCGTGGGGAGGGTGAGGGCCTGGCCGCGCTCGGCCTTGAGGGGCCCGGTGCGCAGGACCGGGCGCTTGTCACGGTAGAGGTACGGCGGGGTGTAGACCTCGATGCGCTGCTCGAACCTGCCGGGCCTGGTGTCGTCCTCGTCGGCGAAGAGCGGATTGGAGCCGAACACCGCGATCCGACCGTCGGGCAGGAGCAGGGCCTCGGAATGGTAGTTGCGGCCCACGGTGGGGGCGGCCATGGCGTCGAACGCCCTCGCCCGTGGGTCGTAGAACTGGGCACCCAGGATGTCCGAACCCCGCTTGCCGCGGTAGTCGCGTGAGCCGCCGGTGGTGAAGACCTTGTCGTCGGGGGTCAGGACGGCGTTGAGGTAGCGGGTGCCCACCGGCAGGTCGGGACCGGAGGCGAAGACGGGGTTCGCGGCCTTCAGGTCCGCCACCGCGGTGCGCTTGGTGGCCTCATGGGACTCTCCCACCCCGCCGCCGCCCAGGATCATCACCTTCTGGTCCTGGGCCGGCGGCAGCAGCACCGACGCGGAGGTCTCCGTGAGCTGCGGGTCCCGCAGGCCGGGGACGGGGGTGAAGGTGTTGTCCTCCAGGTCCCACATCCCCGGCTTGCGGCCCTTGTCGGCCGGGCCGTAGCCGGCGTTGGAGCCGGAGTAGAAGAGCTTCCCGCCCGTGGTGAGGAACAGCGCGGGGTAGGTGGGGAAGTACTGCTGCGGCGCCGGGCTCCAGGTGCGGGTCTTGGGGTCGTAGATCTCGTTCTTGCCCGGGATGATCTCGCCCATGTCGTCCAGGCCCGAGACGGACAGCACCCGGCCGTCCTGCAAGGTCACCAGGGTGGGGTACCAGCGGGCCTCGTCCATCGGGTCGACCGTCACATACCGCTCGGTGACGGGATCGAACTCGTAGGCCTCCTTGAGGCCTTGGAAGTCCTTCTTGTCCAGCCCCAGCTTCGTCGCCAGCCCGTAGACCATCTGGGCGTCCTTGCCCCGCAGCCCCTTGATCCTGTACTGGTCGGCGGTGTTGGCGATGCCCTCCTCCCCCTCGACGTCGGACTCCACGTACACCCGCGCCTGGGACGCGCTGACGACGACCTTCTTCGGATTCCCCTCGGACTCCTCGGTCACCGTCTTCGTCGCGCGCGGCACCAGCACCGGCAGCTGCGAGCGGTACCGCTTGCCGGTCGAGCCCTCGAAGACGGTGCCCGCGGGTAGGGTCCGGGGTTTGTCGGGGTCCTCGTTCTTGACCATCATCCCGCCGCCCGCGCGCGTCACATCGCCGGTCAGCTTCTCGTAGCGCGCGGTACCGCCCGCCACCAGGAGCTTTCCGTCGGGCAGCTGCGCGTGTCCCGCGCAGAACATGTCCTTGGGGGTGTCGATCTCCTTGAACGTGTCCTTCCGCGGGTCCCACAGCACGCTCTGGAAGGTCCCCGCCTTGAAGTTCTTCTCGTCGTTGCCCGAGCCCGCGATCAGCAGCACCTTGCCCGTGTGCAGCAGCGCCGCGTGGATCGCGTTGATCCTGAACTTCTCGGGGACGTCCACCAGGTCCCAGTGCCCGTAACGGGCCTTGTAGGACTCCTGGTTGATGGTGTATTCGTGCCAGGCCCGCTCCGCGAACCCGGCGGCGGCCGGGGCGTTCGCCGCGACGAGCGCCGCGACCGCCACCGTGCCCAGCGCCGCCTTGCGTGCCTTCGTCTTCGGGTAGACCTTCACCACACCATCCCATCCGTCGCATCAGCACTCTCGGCGCCGCCGCCCTCTCGGCACTGCCGCGCCGTACGTCCGTACCGAGGACCGCCGCCCGTGCGGGCGGCCTCGGAGCTCACACCGGGCTGCGCTGCTCCACCGGGCGAGGCGCCCCGGCCTCCGTCTCCCCGGCGACCGCCGGATCCCCCGCCGCCGGCACCGGATCCAGCCCGTGGCGGATCCGCCAGCGGTCCCGCAGCAGACCGGCCTGCCACACCCCGAGCGGCCCGAGCGCGGTCAGCATGGCCAGTCCCGCCCAGATGCGCATCGCCGTGTGGGCGTGGCTCAGCACCATCGAGGCGGCCAGCGACAGCCCGAAGACCCCGACCCACACCAGATGGGTGCGGAAGGTCGCCAGGCAGTCGGGGCTGGCCGAGTCGCCCTTGGGGGTCACGACGAACCGCGAGCGCCGCCGCAGCAGCGCCTCCCCCAGTGCCCGCGCGTACAGCGGGGCGGAGAGGGCCGACATCACCATCCCGGCCGCGCCGGAGGACCCGGCCGGCTCGTGCGGGCTCACGTTGTGGCGCCGGTTCCACATGTACAGCCCGACCTGGAGCGCCGCCGCGTCGCTGTAGAGCATCAGCCACACCTGGGACTCCACGTTGATCCCCGCCGCGCCCAGCCCGAGGAACAGCACGCACGACACCGCGCCGAGGAACCAGTTGAGGGCGGCCATCGGGTAGTACGTCACCATCAGCGTGTAGTTGAGCGCCCGGCCGGGCGACAGACACCAGACCGCCCGGCCGTACTGTTTCAGCAGCGTCTCGAACGTCCCGCGCGACCAGCGCAGTTGCTGCGAGAAGAAGTCCGTCCACGAGGACGGCCCCTCGCCCACGGCCAGCACGTCCGGGGTGTACACCGACCGCCAGCGGCGGCCCGTGGCAGGGTTGCGGCGCCGGTGGATCTCCAGCCCCGTCGCCATGTCCTCGGTGATCGAGTCGTAGAGCCCGCCGATCTGGCGCAGCACGCTGACGCGCACGCAGTTGCTCGTCCCCACGAACATCGGCGAGCCGTAGGCGTTGCCCGCCCGCTGGATCAGCGCGTGGAAGAGGAACTGCTGGCTCTCGGCCGCCTTTGTCACGGCCGCCGTGTAGTTGCCGTAGACCTGCGGGCCGACGACGAACGCGACGTCCGGGTCGCGGAAGTACCCCATCATGCGCTGGAGGAAATTCGGCAACGGCACGTGGTCGGTGTCCACGCAGGCCATGAACTCGTAGTCGTGGCCGTGCGCGTCGAGCCAGGCGTTGTAGTTGCCGTGCTTGGTGCGGGCCCGGAAGCAGCCCGACGGCTGGTTCCACCGCACCGTCCCCTTGCGGGAGAAGTGCCGTACGCCGAGCTGCCGGCACAGCGCCTTGACCTCGCGGTCGTCGCCCTCGTCCAGCAGCCAGACGTCGAGCACCCCGTCGTGCTCGATGCGCACCGCCCCCTCCAGCGTGGCCTTCACCATCTCCAGGGGTTCCTTGCCGGGGACGAAGCTGGTCAGGAACGCCACCCGGGTGCCCGGCTGGGCCCGCACCGGCACCGGGTCGCGGGCGACCCAGGTCGCGTGGGCGTTGGAGAGGACGTTGACCACTCGGAAGACCTCGATCAGCCCGATCGAGATGAGCATCGCCGTGTCGGCGGCGCGCCCGATGGGGCCGACGTACTCCCGGTGCGCCCAGTGCCCCGGCCACAACAGCCATACCAGCAAGCCCAAAGACACCAGCGGGGCCGCTCCCACGAGCAGCCCGATCCCCCATCCACTGCCGGATTCCCGGTCCAGGAGCCGCTGGTACCGCACCCGGTACACACCCTTCGGAGGTTCCGTCAGGTCGCCCGCCAGCCGGCTGAATCCCTCGTAGTCATAGCCCGCCGGCTCGCTCGCCCCGTCCGGCTCCGCCACCCCGGGCCCGCCCGGGCCGCCCGGCCCCGCTCCCCCGGAGCCCGGACCGCCGGAGCCGGAGGGGGCACCCGGGTTCCCCGGGTCCGCCGGACCCGAACCTCCGGCGGCTCCCCCCGGTCCGGGAACGCCGCCGGGCGGCCCGCCGGACGCGACGCCTCCGGCGGATCCGCCCCCGGCCGCCCTCCCCTCGGCGGGCCGGCTGCCGGAAGTGTTTTCACTGGACACACTCGCCACCGAGCACCCATCGGTGGCCGCCAACCGGGCTCCACTCGCCGAAACCGTCACCACATACCCCCAGTCGCACAAGGACACGGGAACTTTGCATGACTCGTAATAAATCGCATAAATCGCTCCATCAGCCCTGAAAACCTAACAAGCTGACTCTCTGATCATCTGACAATCTGCATGCAACACACCGTCAGGCCACCCACACAGACCACACCGGGGCCACACCGGGGCCACACCGGGGCCACACCGGACCGATGCCGCCCCATGACGAGGTAGGCCGCCGGTAGTACGGCGGTCGGCGCAGATGACGTACGGCTTACGGCCGAGGCGCCGAGGCGCATCCCGTCGATAGCGTCCGGGGCATGACGAACACGCCACCGGCGCGCAGTGCCGAACAGCGGAAGTCCGACGTACTGGAACGGCTGGAGCAGGACCAGGACGCGTGGGTGTCCACGGCGGACCGCGACGGCCGGCCCCTGCTGGCCCCTCTGTCCTTCGTCTGGCACGACGGCACGCTGGTGATGTGCACCCGCACCACCAACCGCACCGCCCGCAACCTCGCGGCGAACGGCGAGGCCCGTATCGCCCTCGGTCACACCCGGGACGTGATCCTCATCGACGCCGACGCCGAGACCGTCACCGGGGCGGACCTCCCGGCCTCGGCGGCCGACGCCTTCGCGGCGAAGCTGGCATGGGACCCCCGGGGACGGGACGCCTGGGTCTACCTCCGTTTCCGGCCCCGCCGACTGCTGGCCTGGCGGGAGGAGAACGAGCTGGAGGGGCGGGAATTGATGAGGAACGGAGCATGGCGGGTATGACCCCGGCACCCGGCGGCCCGGACCCGGCGGGGTGTGTCCTAGAATTTGAAGAATTCTTCAATTCACCAGGTGCCTGGGTCACCGGGCGTGCCGCATGGGGGGCTGTGGTGAGCGCGTTCGCCGAAGCGATGCGGGAGCGGGTGCGCGACGCGCGCGCGGCCTTGGCGGCGGCACAGGCCGACGGTGACGCCTACGCGACGGCCGTGGCCGCCGACGAGCTGGACGACGCGCTGCGGCTGGCCCGGGCGCACGGCGTCGACACCGGCGCCGCGGCGGACCCGGACGAGGGACGGGACGAGCGTTGATCGGGGTGCGGGTGCCGCTCTATCAGGCGAAGGCGGAGTTCTTCCGGATGCTGGGGCACCCCGTGCGCATCCGGGTGCTGGAGCTCCTCCAGGACGGGCCGATGCCGGTGCGCGACCTCCTCGCCGCCATCGGGATCGAGCCCTCCAGCCTCTCGCAACAGCTGGCCGTGCTGCGCCGCTCCGGCATCGTCACCGCCACCCGCGAGGGCCCCACCGTCGTCTACGCCCTGGCGGGCGGGGACGTCGCGGAGCTGCTGGCGGCCGCCCGACGGCTGCTCACCCAGGTCCTGACCGGCCAGGAGGAGCTCCTGACAGAGCTGCGCGAGGCCGAGCGGCCGGACACCCCCTGACGCCACCGCGGGCGGCCGACGCCCCGGCCCCCGAAGCACAGCACGACGACCGGAGAACAGCAGTGACCGACGACCGGGCCGAGCAGGCCACGCCCCCGCGTGACCTCGGCGCAGGCAGTGAGAAGTACAAGGAGAAGGCCGTGGCCTTCCGGGTTCTCATCTACGTCGTCGTCAGCCACCTGCTCGCGGGCTTCATCTGGCTGCTCTTCTACCTCGGCGAGCACGCGCCGAAGTAGCACCCGGGCCGACCGGCCGTCGGCGCGGGGACATCGCCGTCCCCCTCCCAGGCGACGGCGCCTATGCCCAGGGTCGAGGGGAAAACGCCACCCCCTCGACGCCCAGGGGTTCCGCCCCCGGGGGGTGCGGCGTGGGCGGCGGCACCTCGCCTCGGGTGCGCGTGCGTGGTGCACGCGGCATATTCCGCCCCCGTTCTTGTCAACTCGGCAGGTCAGAACATTTCTCCGACCATCGGCGACAGGGCCCACCACCCCCTCGCGCTGCTACTGTCGCGCGTCATGGAGCAGCTCTTCACCCCTGATGAACGTGCCCGTATCGAGGCCGCTGCGCGAGAGACCGGCCACTCCCCGCGCGATTGGGTGCGCGCTGTCGTTCTGCAGCACCTCGACGGCGGGGACTTCGAGGAGACCGATACCGCGCACGGCGCCCTCGCCACCCGCGCGGAGCACCAGGGGCCGTACCGGCCCGGGCTCGAGGACGCCCTCTGGCTCGTCACCACGCACCGCCGGTCCGGCAGGCTCCTGATGGAGCTGCATCACGCCGGCTGCTGGGTACCCAAGGGCGGCGAGGACGCCATGACCACCGCGGAGGCCCGCGACCAGCTCGCGTCGGAAGGCGCCCGGCCCTGCGACGCCTGCCAGCCGCAGAGGTTCCTCACCCGGTACTGAGGGCCACCCCCCGCACCGGTACCGATTCCTCCGCTTTCTCCTGCGGCGTTGTGGCGCGAATGCACCAATTACGCTGTCCACGTCAAGATCATCAAGTGGCGTGGTCGGGGGATGTGGAACATGAACATGGGGACGCGGCTCACCGGGTGGGCGACGCTGCTCGCCGCCTACGCGGCCGTGGTGGCCGGTGTGATCCCGTTCCGGGAGCTGCCGCCCAAGCGGCAGCAACTGTGGCTGCTCGCCCTGGCCGCCGGGTGCGCCCTGTGCTGGATATGCGTCTCCTGGCTGACCACGGCCAGAAGACGGGCGGTGGCGCGGAAGCGGGTCACGCGCAAGAAATACGAGCCCCGGTCCTCGCGCCTGGTGTGCTGGATCCTGGGCTTCGGCATCGCGCTCGCCAGCGGAGCCGCGCTCTGTCAGGGGGTGGGGCCGGATGGCCCGTACGGCGAGTGGCTCGCGAAGGTCGGGCAGGCCGACGGCGGCACCTACGAGGTCCGCATCGAACGGATCGTCGGCGAGCCGCGCTCCACGAACGTGGAGATCAACGACGTCGACGAGTACGCGTCGACCATCGAGGTCGTCCTCCCCTTCGACTCGGGGTCGCGACGGGTCACCGTCGAGAACGTGCACACCCGTGGCATGCCGGAGGTGGGGCGTACCGTGCAGTTGCTGTACGCGCCGAGCAGGCCGGACCTCGGGGTGCGCGAGACGCCGGAAAACGACATCGGCACCTTCGTCGGCCGGCTGATCGCCCTGCCCGCCATCTGGGTACTGTCCTTCGCGGCCGGGATCGTCACCGGCATGGTGCTGCACCGCAACGAGTTCGGCGTCCGCTCCGCCCGCCGGTTCGCACCCCGCGCCCACCTGCCGGCGGCGGCCCTCCTGGCCGGTGGTGCCGGACTGGTCCTGCCGCTGCTGACCGGATTCCCGGCGACGGGCACGGGCTGGGCCCTCGCGGCGGGCGCCGCCGCCACCCCATGGCTCGCCCTGGTATGGCTGTCCAGAACGGCCGGAAGGGCCGGAGCGAGCTGAGGCGAACGGGGTCCGCCCACGCAAAGGCCGGTGCCGCACCGGAAGTTCGGTGCGGCACCGGCCGAGGCGACCGGCCGCCAGGAGTCGGGGCGGCGTCGGTGCGAGGTCAGCCGCTCTTGCGACGGAAGTTGCGCTGGCCGCCCGCCTTGCCCTGGGTGCCGTGGATCTTCGAGCCGTCGCGGTTCTGGCCGTTGGCGCCACCCGCGGCCTTGCCCTGCTTGCGCTCCAGGGCCTCCCGGAACTTGCGCTTGACCGCGTCCTCGGTGCCCTCGGCACCCTCGGCGGTCGCGTCCTGCGGCGCGTTGTTCTCTGTCATGAAAACCTCCTGGTCAGTCATACCGGCGTCAGCCACAGCTTGGCACACCGGCGCCACCACAATTTCCACGTCAGGCGCCCGGAGCCGCTGGGCACCGGCGCGGGACACCGGCGGGTTCCCCGCACCGCCGGTCCGTCAGCGCACGATCAGATCGCCGTCGGGCAGATCCTCCACCGTCACCGCGCTCCTCGGCGTACCGAGCCCCTCGGCCACGGCCGCCGCCAGTCCCTCGGGATCGGGCCGCGTCGGATACGGAACGGCCTCGCCGTCGCCGTAACTCTCCACGGCCTTGGTGAAGTAGCCGGGGTGCCAGGCCCCGACCGCGCCCTTGACCTCGACGGCGCGAACGGCCCGGCCCCCCACCTGGCGCCGCAGCGCCCCGAGGATCTCGTCCGACCGGTACTCACCGGGCACCTGGAACAGGCTGGCGTGGGCGCCCGCCTTGGCGCCGTCGCGCAGGCGGACCGTCACCGTCAGACAGCTGGTCACGCCGGGATAGACGATCGTGCCACCCCGGCCGATCTCCTTGACCTGCCCCTCGGTGATACGGACCGTCGCGGTCCGGCCGTCCGATACGGCCGTCGCGCCGACGGGGCCGGTCGCCGCGACGGCCGGGAGCACGCCGGCGCCGAGCTGGAGGGCCAGCACCGCGGCCCCGACGAGCAGCGCCCTGCCGCCGGACGCCAGGATCGGGGCGGCACGGAGGCCGGACATGCCGGCTGTCGACCGGACCGGGGACGGGCAGGGACGCGGTGCGCGCTGTTCGGGCACGTCGCTCCTTGGGACGAGGAGATGACCGACGCCGGCTCGGCCCCGCGAAGGGCACGCCCGGGCGTCGGGCCGTGGAAGACGGCCCCGGACATCCTAGGAGCCCCGGCCACCCTCAAGATCATCGGGCGGGCGCCGGTGTCCCGACGGGCCACCGGCGCGCTCACCCCGGCGCCGTCACACCGCCGGGGCGTCCGGACCGAAGCGGCTGCGGACCGCGGTCTGCACCTCGGCCTCCTCCGCCGGATCGGCGGCGAGCCTGCGGAGCTGCTCGACGACCCGGGCATCGGCCGTGGTGGCGTGGTGCGCGGCGAGCTCGCGGGTGGTCTCCTCGCAGTCCCACAGGCACTCGACGGCGAACCCGGTGGCGAAGGAGGGGTCCGTCGCGGCGAGCGCCCGGGCCGCCCGGCCCCTCAGGTGGGAGGAGGAGGTCTCGCGGTAGACGTGCCGCAGGACCGGGGCGGCGCAGGTGATCGCGAGACGCCCGGCGCCGTCGACGAGATCCCACAGCACGGGTGCGTCGGGGCCCTGCGCCCGCACGGTCCGGCGCAGGGCGCCGAGGACCAGCGCGGCGTCGTACTGGGCGCCCCGGCAGGCCAGCATCCCCGCGGCGGCGGCGCCGAGGGCGTCGGTGCGGTGGATCCAGGTGCGGGCCCGCTCCAGGGCCGCGGTGCTGCGCATGCGCCCGAAGGCGGTGACGGCGGCCTCCGCGACGAGCTCGCGCGGATCGTCGGCGGCGGCCTCGATGAGGTCGAGGGCCTGGGGATCGTGGTGCTCGGCGAGATAGCGCAGCGCGGTGGCGCGGGCGGCGTCGGGGGCGCCGGCCGCGGCCTCGATGATCTCGACCCGGTCCTCGGGCCCGGCGACCGCGGTGAGACAGCGGGTGGCGGGCACATGGCGGTGCTGGGTGGGGTGGAGGGCCAGGCCCTGCTGCGCCCAGTCGAGGACCTCACGGACGCTCCAGCCCGGCCGTGGGCCGGCCGGGCGCAGCTGGCGCTGCCAACGGTCGAAGGAGCCCTGTTCCCGCGCCGCGCGCACCCGGGCGGCGGTCGCGGGGGCGTGCGGGTCCTCGGCCCACAGTCGCCACGGGCGGGGCTCGAAGGCGTCCCGCACGGCGGCGGCGAGCGCGGACTCGCCTTCGGGCGTGCGGGGGAACCGGGCGACGATGATCTCGCCCAGGGCGGCCAGACCGGCGTCGTCGTCGCGCAGGGCGAGCTCGTCGAGGGCCCAGGACCAGTTGCCACCGGTGGTGGCGTAGCGGCGCAGCAGCAGGAGGGCGTCGTCGCGGCCGTAGGAGGCGAGGTGCCCGAGGACGGCGAGGGCGAGGCCGGTGCGCTCCTCGGCGGTGTCGAGCAGGTCGCCCGGGGCGAAGAGGTGCTGCTCGATCTCCTCGAGTCCGCCGTCGAGGTCCAGATAGAGCCGCGCGTAGTAGAGGGAGCGGTTCTCCACCTGCCAGTCACACCGCGGGTCGCGGAGCACGCAGTGGTGCAGTGCCGCGAGCGCCTCGGCCCGCGGCGCCGCGAGGGCATGCAGGGTCCCGTCGCCGCGGCCTCGCTGAAGGAGGCCGAGCAGGGTGCCGCTGGGCGCTATGTCTGGATCGAACATGGGGTCAGCATCCGGTGCGGGGAGTCGGCTGGCAACGGGATTTCCGTCGTCCGGCATTCTTGCCGGTGTCCACCTGTGCTATGCCTGGTGAACTGGAGGAACTCAAGGTCTTCCGAGCGCCCGCAGCCTACCCGGAGCGGAGCATTCCACCGAGCCGTGCCCGAATTGCCCCCCGCCGGACCCCGGAAAGCCTCTGACATATGCCTACAGCACCACCGTATCGGGTATTGCAAAACCACTGACGGGCGCTCGCTCCCTGTGCAACAGTCGTTACCGGCCCTTCCACAGATCCACCGGATCCATCGGATCCGCCAAAGCCGGCCGCGCCGCGCATGTATCGGAGTACGTGATGCCGTCCCCCCTCTCCGCGGACCGTTCCGCCGCCGACCGACCGCCGCAGCGCGGCACGGTCGAGGCACTGATCTCGCAGACGCGGCGACTGCGCGGCGACATCGACGCCGTGCGCCGCGAGACAGCCGGCGAGGAGCACGCGGGCGATCCCGAGCTGCGCTGGCAGCGTGCCCTGTGCGATCTGGCCGCGCACCATCTGGACGGCCTCGGCGAGCATCTCGACCAGCTCCGCGCGGGGCTGCCCGCCGACCTTCCCCCCGCGGCCGGGGCACCCGCCCCCGCGCGGCCCGCGACGCCGGACCCCGGTCCCGGCCGCGCCGGGAGCGCCGAGTGGAATCTCCTCAACGACGAGGTCACCTGGTCCGACGAGTTGTTCGAGCTCTTCGGCCGACGGCCCGAGGACGGGGCGCCGACCCTCGACGAGCTGCCCTCCTGGCTTCTGGAGGAGGACCGCGGACTGCTGTCCGCGATGGTCACCGACTGCCTCGTGGACGGCAAGGCGATCGACGGCGAGTTCCGCGTGGAGCGCGCGGACGGCGCCGTGCGCACCGTGCACATGATGGGTGAGCCGGTGCTCGACGCCGACGGCGCCACGGCCTCCATGTGGGCCGTGCTGCGGGACGTCAGCGAGCTGCGCCGCAGCGAGCGGGAGGTGCACGAGACCCGTGACTCATTGCGCCACGAACGGCACATCGCGCAGGCCGAGCGCAGGCTCGCGGTCGAGCTGCAGGAAGCCGTGCTGCCACCGTGGCGCGGCTCCCTCCGGCTCTCGTGCGACGGGCCCGCAGCCCCCGCCGAGACGCCGGGCGTCCTCGATCTGGCCGCGCACTACCTCCCTTCTGCCAGCAGCGCCCTGATCGGCGGCGACTGGTACGACGCGATGCAGCTCCCGGACGGGCGCACGCTGCTGAGCGTCGGTGGTCTCACCGGACACGGTGTGACCGCCACCTCCGGCATGGCCATGCTGCTCGGCGCGCTGCGCGGCATGGCGGTCGCCGGGACCGAGCCGGGTCCCCTGATGGCCCTGCTCAATCGGCTGCTCGACGCCTCCGCCCAGCCCGCGCTGGGCAGCGCCGTGTGCTGCCGTTACGACCCGCGCGAGCGCACCCTGCTCTGGTCACAGGCCGGCCACCCCGCCCCGCTGCTCTTCCGGGGCGGGCGGGGCCGGGCACTTCGGCCCCCGGAGGGCGTGCTGCTCGGAGCGGTCGCCGACGCCGCCTACGCCCAGGCCGAAGAGCGCCTGGAGCCGGGTGACCTGCTCGTTCTGCACACCGAGGGGCTCTCGCCCTACCGCACCACGCCCGACACCGATCCGGGCACCGAGCGCCTGCTGGAGCTGGCGCCGCGCTTCGCGATGGCGAGAAGCGCGCAGGAGGGTGTGCGAGTGGTGCTGGAGGAGTTCGGCGGCGAGGCGCGCGAGGACGACGCCTGCGTGCTCGTCGCCCGCGTCGGCTGCTGACCACATCCGACCACGTCACCACGTCCGGCCACGGCTGACTCCGGCCACGGCTGATCACGTCGGCGCCACCGACCCCGGGGCCCCTGCGGTACGGCTCATCACAGGACTGGTCACTCGGCTGGTCACACGCCCGTGCTCCTGCCTTTGCCCGTGCTCTTTCCCGGGCCCTTCGGCAGGGCCCGCTGGATCTCCTGGCGCAGATCCTCGATCCGGGCGAAGCCCGCGTACTTCCCCGTGAGCCGGTACATCTCGCGCAACCGGTCCCAGGTGCGGTGGGAGGAGGTGTCACCGATCGAGGCCAGGGCCAGCCGGGCGTAGGTGTCGGCCTGCTCGGGGTCGTTGCCGAGGAGGCAGGCCGAGGCCATGGAGATGTAGTCGAAGATCTTCGAACGCAGGGTGTCGTTCCCCCGCAGGGCCAGCGCCTGTTTGGCGTGCCGCTGGGCGATGACCGCGGCCCCCGGTTCGTGGTCCGCGAGCGTCCGGTAGGCCAGGGCCTGCATCCCGTGGAGTTCCATCTCGTGGAACGACTGCATCCAGCTCGGCGGCGGCACATCGCCCTTGTCGGACGCGAACAGCTCTTCGGCCTGGCCCAGGGTCCGTCGCATGGCCTGGCCACGCCCCATCGACGCCTGCGCCCAGGCCTCGATCGTGTACAGCATGGCCCGGGTGCGCGGCAGGGTCTCGCTGCCGGAGCCGGACTTGGCGAGCTTCATCAGGTCCAAGGCGTCGTCCGGGCGGCCGAGGTGGACCATCTGCCGGGCGGCCCGGGAGAGCGCCTCTCCCGCGCGCGGCCGGTCGCCGCCCTCGCGGGCCGCGTGCGCGGCGATGACGAAGTACTTCTGCGCGGTGGGCTCCAGCCCCACGTCATGGGACATCCAGCCCGCCAGCACGGCGAGATTCGCGGCGACGCCCCAGAGCCTGCGCTGGAGGTGCTCGGGGTGGCGGTAGGCGAGCATGCCGCCCACCTCATTGAGCTGACCGACGACCGCCTTGCGCTGCAGCCCGCCACCGCGGGCCGCGTCCCAGGCACGGAAGACGTCGACCGAGCGCTCCAGGGCGTCGATCTCGGTGGAACCCACGGGCGCCGCCTCGTAGCGGTCGAAACCCGCGGCGTCGGAGTACGCGCCGTCCCTGCGCAGCGGGTCGTCGAGCCGGGGGGCGTCGGAGGTGAGGAGGGGGTCGGTATGCAGCCAGTCGTGCATGGCGCTGCTGAGTGCTGAGCCTGCGGAGAGCGCGGCACACGCGCCCACCAAGCCGCGTCGGTTGAGCATGAGGTCCATTCCCGTGAATTCGGTGAGGACCGCGGCTGTCCGCTCGGGCGCCCAGGGCAGTCCCTCGACGGACTGCCCCTTGGTCGCGCGCCCACGCCGGCCGAACCCGAGATCCTCAATGGTCACGACACGACCGAGACGCTCGGTGAACAGGGCGGCCAGCACCTTGGGCACCGGATCGCGCGGGGACTCCCCCATGTCGATCCAGCGCCGAACCCGCGAGGTATCGGTCGCCAGCTGCGGATGTCCCATGACAGCCGCCTGCCGGTTCACGAGTCTCGCCAGCTCGCCCTTGGTCCATCCGGCGAGGCCGAACAGATCCGCCAGGCGGGTGTTGGGTTCCCTTGTCACGTCAAGCCCCCAGGTTCCTCGGCTGACTTGAAGGTATCGGCCCGTCATGGGCCAAGCGAGTATTCGCCAGGCTTCGCCAGGGTGCGCCAGATGGTGTGCCACCGGCGGCCGGGTGTGATGTAGGAACGCGCAACCCCGGCCCCCGGCGACCGGAGGGCATTCCCCAGGGTGCACCGGCCCTCGGGGGCCGGGATGCGCGGCAACTCGTCGGCACACGAAGGGATCTGTTCCGCCCATGTATGCAGCATCGACCTCCGTGTCCGCGCCGCCCCGGCCGATCCGACCGCAAGCGAGCGGCGGAGGGCCGTACCTCGACCCCTCCCACGCCGCGGGAGCCGCGTTCGGGGCGGGCCGGGCCCGGCGGGCCCCGGGGATCGGCGCCCAACCGCTCAGCGGAAGAATCGACCTGTCCGGCCCGCAGGGAACGCAACTGCGCGCGGCCATCGCGTCGGTGCACCGCATCTGTCCGGAGTTCAACCCCGTCCAGGTACTGCGCCACAGCGGGCGCTCCGTCCTCCTGGTCGGTACGACGGGACGCTCGACGGCCGTGGCCAAGTGCTTAACTGATCACTCTCCGGCCTGGGCCGAACGATTCCGGCACGAAATAGCCACATATCGCGCATTCGTGCGCCATCGCCCGCCCGTGCGGGTACCCCGGCTCATCGCAGCCGATCCGGACAACTGCACACTCGTCATCGAGCGGATGCCCGGCCGCCCGGCCGCCGGCCAGCGACATCCGGTGAACAGTCCGCCCCGCGCCGATGTCCGGGCGGCGCTCGGCGCGATCTGCCGGGTCAACCTCTGGCGGCCCCCGGCCGGCATGTTCGACATGCCGCTGGACTACGGCAAGCGCATCGCCCGCTTCCACGAGCTCGGTCTGCTCACCGACCGTGACCTGGGCGATCTCCAGAAGCTGCTGCACGGACTGGCGCACGTCCAGGGGCAGTTCTGCCACGGCGACGCCCTGCTGTCGAACATCCTGCTCTCGCCCGCCGGGCCGGTGCTGGTCGACTGGGACCAGGCCGGCTGGTATTTGCCGGGGTACGACCTGGCCACGCTGTGGACCGTCCTCGGCGATGCCCCGGTGGCGCGGCGTCAGATCAGTCAGCACGCGCAGGCCGCGGGGCCCGCTTCGCGTGACGCCTTTCTGGTGAATCTCATGCTCGTACTGACCCGCGAGATCCGTACGTACGAGACCGCCGTGCAGCGTTCCCTGCAGGACCCCACGCCGTCGGGGCCCGGCATGGCCGATGCCGGAGAGGAGCAGCGGCTGCTGCTGCGCCGCCTGCATGACGACTGCGCGCTGGCCCGGCGGGCCGTCCGGGCGGCGGTGGGTACCCGCTGAGCCCGGCGGGCCCGCCGCGCCCGGCGCGCGGCGGGCCGGGACTCCCCCCGCATTCACCGCATTGGAGCAGCACCGCAGATCGAACGCCCGTGCCGGGAGAACCCCCCGACACGGGCGTTCGGCACGTCCGACACCGGCTCACCACGGTGATTGACGGATCGTCGGATAGCGGTTACCTCTGGAAAGTCCGGTCCCGCACGCCTGATCGCGCCCCTACCATCCCAGCGCATGGCACGGCCCGTCCCAAGGAGGCTGCATTGCGAGGATCCCCCGCGGAGTCATGGAGCACCCCACCGACCCGCCCCCGTAGACGTCCGCGCGGACGTCCCCATCGATCCTGCCGTACCCTGCGGGCGGCCGGCGCCGTCGCGTCGGCCGCCCTGCTGTTGCCCGTGCTCGCGGTCGCGCCGACCGCGACGGCCGGACAGCCGGGCTCCGGAGCACTGCAGCAAGCGTTCGCCGACGCCTCGGCGAAGTACCACGTCCCACAGAGCGTGCTGCTCGGGGTCTCCTATCTGGAGTCGCGCTGGGACTCCCACGGTGGTGCCCCGAGCGTCACGGGTGGCTACGGCCCGATGCACCTCACGGACGCGGCGACGGCCCTGGCCGGGGCCCCGCACCACAGCGAGGCCGGGGAGGACGCCCGGGGTGACGCCGCCCGGCCTCGTACGGCCACCCGCGCGGCCGTACGGACGATCACGGCGGGGCCGCTCCCGGCGCGGCTGCGCACCCTGGAGCGTGCCGCCGCGTTGACGGGGTTGTCCGGCAAGGCGCTGCGGCAGGAGACCTCGGCCAATGTCCTGGGTGGCGCGGCGCTGCTGGCCGCCGCGCAGAAACGGCTGGGGCTGCCGCCGAGCGAGCGTCCCGCCGGCTGGTACGGCGCGGTGGCGAGCTATTCGGGCGCCTCGGACGCGGCGACCGCGACCACCTTCGCGAACGACGTCATGGACGTCATCCGTACCGGTGAGCGGCGCATCACCGACGCGGGCCAGCAGGTCACGCTGGCCGCGACACCGCGGCTGGCGGCCCGTACGGAGCAGGTGCGGCGGCTGGGCCTGACGACGCCCCCGGCCACCGGGGTCGAATGCCCGCCCACCGTGGCCTGCGAGTCGATCCCCGCGCCGTACCAGAAGCTCGAGGGTGACGACTACGGCAACCACGATCGGGCGGACCGGCCGACGTCGCAGAAGCCCGATTTCATCGTCATCCATGACACCGAGGGGTCGTGGGAGACGTCGATCAAGCTGGTGAAGGATCCTACGTACGTCTCCTGGAACTACACCGTGCGCTCCTCGGACGGCCACATCGCGCAGCACGTGCCGACCAAGGACGTCGCCTGGCACGCGGGCAACTGGTATGTGAACGCCAAGTCGGTCGGCATCGAGCACGAGGGTTTCCTCGCCCAGCCCGACGCCTGGTACACGGAGGCGATGTACCGCACGTCCGCCCGGCTGGTGAAGTATCTGGCGCACCAACTGAAGATCCCGTTGGACCGGCAGCACATCCTGGGCCACGACAACGTCCCCGGCACCACCACCGCGA
Source organism: Streptomyces sp. NPDC033229 (assembly GCF_055576875.1). NCBI lineage: Bacteria > Bacillati > Actinomycetota > Actinomycetes > Kitasatosporales > Streptomycetaceae > Streptomyces > Streptomyces sp. NPDC033229. The sequence goes on from NZ_JBVIQR010000003.1 coordinate 218,492, forward strand.
CGATCAGGGGCATGCACACCGACCCCGGCCCGTACTGGGACTGGGCGCACTACTTCGCGCTGATGGGCAAGTTCTTCCAGCCCACGGGCGGCCCGTTCGCCGGCATGGTCACCATCGCGCCGCACTACCCCGACCACCAGCCCGACTACACGGGCTGCGTCAAGCCCGGTCAGGCATGTGTCCGGCACGGTTCGGGAGCGGTCCGGCTGCACACCGGACCGAGCCTGGACGCCCCGCTGGTGAAGGACATCGGTCTGCGCCCCGACGGCGGCGCCTCGACCATCGACGTCAACGACACGGGTGCCCGTGCCTCCACCGGCCAGCAGTTCGCGGTCGCCGGCCACCGGGGCGACTGGACCTCCATCTGGTACCTGGGCCAGAGGGCGTGGTTCCACAACCCGTGGGACAGTCCGACGGCGATGCACACCTACGGCAATGTGGTCACGCCCAAGCAGGGCCGGCGGGACATCCCGGTCTACGGGCGCGCGTACCCGGAGAAGGAGGCCTATCCGGCGGGCGTGCCGGTGCAGGCCGTCTCGCCCCTGCCGTACAAGCTGCTCGCCGGTCAGGCCTACGCGCTGGGCCAGAGGTCGCCGAGCGAGTATCTGTGGGCGTCGACGTTCGACGAGAAGGAACACAAGGTGATCCGCGGCAAGGACACGTACTACGAGATCCAGTTCGGGCACCGGGTGGCCTTCGTCAAGGCCGCCGACGTGGACGTCCGGCCCTCGAACCGCTAGTGCCTGTCCGGCGGACCTTCGTGGATCGGCGAGCGGCTCGGGGGGCACCTCCCGGTGCCGGGCGTCGGGAGCCCGCGAAGATCCGTCGGCAGGCCCCGGCGGGGAACGCGAAGGAGCCCGGCACGGGGACCGTGCCGGGCTCCGGGGTGCCGGAGGTCATGGGTCAGCCCTGCTGGAACATCTCCGCGGGCAGCGGCTTGAGGAGCTGGTACAGCTCGTCCGTGATCGGGCGGTCCCAGCTCGCGATGGTGACGAGCACGCCGTCGCTGCGGTCGAACTGGGTGCAGGAGATGCGGCCCTCGGAGCACTTCACTCGCCGCACGATGAGGAGGTTGTCCTCGTGCATGACGGGGATGTCCTCGGTGCCCACCACGTGCACGGGCTCGTCGTTGCCCAGCGCCGCGAGGAGCTGAGCGACCTCGAACGGCACCTGGTCCTCGTCCAGCTCGCGCGCCGGGGAGCCCTCCGGCAGATTGCCGATGATCATCGCCGGGCCGCGCCCGCCGAAGAGGTCGTAGCGGAGGAAGACGCCCTGGCAGGTGCCGTCGGGCGCGGGCAGCAGCCCGGCCCCGAGGTCGCCGGGCCAGTCCCCCGGGTCCATGGCGAGGACGTCGAAGTCCGGCCCGGTGGGCGTGGCTGCGCTGCGGCGGCGGAGGAACGACATGCCCACATCGTACGTGCCCGCGGCCGGGCCGCCGCCCCGGGGAACCCGGCGTGGCCCCCTCCCGCTCAGGCGGCTCCGGCGGCGAGGCTCTCGAGCAGCTCCACCGCCTCCGCGGCCCGCTCGTAGGGGACGAAGAGGTGGTCGTGGTGGCAGCCCGCGACGACGTTGCAGCTCAGCCCCGCCTGGGCCAGCGCCTGGGCCACGGCGGCGGTGAGACCGACGGCCTCCAGGGCCGAATGGACCCGCAGGGTGATCCAGCCGGCGACGTACGCGTACGCCAGGCCGGCGGTGTCGGCCTCCTCCTTGCGGAGCACGAGGGTGAGTCCCTCGTCCTCGGCCACGGTCACCACCGGCTTGACGCCGGCCGGCGCCGGGCCGGTCACGACGGTGAAGACATAGCGCCCGGGGTTGAGCCGCGGCCGCATGCCGCCGAGCAGTTTCGTCAGATCGCGTTCTCCCGCCATGCCCTCACCCTACGGGGGCAGCTGTGCCGCCTGCGGCGGCGAGCGCCCTGACGGGCGCGTCCTCAAGCGCCGGACGGGCTTGATGCGGCTGGGCTCAGCCGAAACCAGCCCGTCCGGCGCTTGAGGACACCGCCGCGCAGCGGTGGTGCGCCCCCGTGATCCGCCGGACAGGCACTACGTGAGGTCGAACTCGCCCTTCCGCGCGCCCACGACGAAGGCGCGCCATTCCTCCGGGGTGAAGACCAGCGAGGGCCCGGTCGGGTTACGGCCGTCGCGCATGGCGATGTACCCCTCGACGAAGGCGATCTGGACGTCGCCCGTCCCCTCGCTGCTCGACTGCCAGGTGGCCTTGCCGAGGTCCAGCTCCGGCTGCGCGCCGCCCGTCGCTCGCCCCGGACGCTGTTCCCTCAGATGACCCGTCATGCTGTCCGCCACGTCTGCGCTCCTCCCGGTTCGTCGTCGTCCCGGGGCCACAGTAGCGAGCGCGGCGGACGCCGGACAGGCCGCCGGGAACGCCCGTACTCCCTTCAGGCCGTGGGGGGTTCGGCGGCGACCAGCCACATGGAGAAGAACTGCGCGCCCCCGCCGTAGGCGTGGCCGAGCGCCTTGCGGGCGTCCGCCACCTGGTGCTCGCCCGCCCGGCCCCGGACCTGCAGCGCGGCCTCGGCGAAGCGGAGCATGCCGGAGGCGCCGATCGGGTTGGTGGACAGGACGCCGCCGGAGGGGTTGACGGGCAGGTCGCCGTCGAGTGCCGTCACGCCCGCCTCGGTGAGCTTCCAGCCCTCGCCCTCCGCCGCGAAGCCGAGGTTCTCCAGCCACATCGGCTCGTACCAGCTGAACGGCACGTACATCTCGACGGCGTCGATCTCGCGCCGCGGGTCGGTGATCCCGGCCTGGCGGTAGACCTCGGCGGCGCAGTCCTTCCCGGCGCGGGGCGAGACGAAGTCCTTGCCGGCGAAGAGCGTCGGTTCGCTGCGCATGGCGCCGCCGTGCAGCCAAGCGGGCGGGTGGGGGGCGCGGGCCGCGCCCGCGCGGTCGGTGAGGACCATGGCGCAGGCCCCGTCGGAGGAGGGGCAGGTCTCGGAGTAGCGGATCGGGTCCCAGAGCATGGGCGAGGAGCGGACCTTCTCCAGGGTGAGGTCGTGCTCGTGGAGGTGGGCGTAGGGGTTCTTGAGGGCGTTGCGGCGGTCCTTGTAGGCGACGAGGGAGCCCACGCCGTCGGGCGCGCCGGTGCGGCGCATGTACGCCCGGACGTGCGGGGCGAAGAAGCCGCCCGCGCCGGCGAGCAGGGGTTGCTGGAAGGGGACGGGCAGCGACAGGGCCCACATGGCGTTGGACTCGGACTGCTTCTCGAAGGCCAGGGTCAACACGGTCCGGTGGACGCGCGCGGTGACGAGGTCGGCGGCCACGAGGGCGGTGGAGCCGCCGACGGAACCCGCGGTGTGGACCCGCAGCAGCGGTTTGCCGACCGCGCCGAGCGCGTCGGCGAGGTAGTGCTCGGGCATCATGACGCCCTCGAAGAAGTCGGGGGCCTTGCCGATGACGACGGCGTCGACGTCGGACCAGGTGAGTGCCGCGTCGTCGAGTGCGCGGCGGGCGGCCTCGCGGACCAGTCCGGCGATGGAGACGTCGCGGCGGGCGGCGGCGTGCCGGGTCTGCCCGATTCCGACGACGGCCACGGGTTCTCGGGTCACCGGGTCTCTCCTTCCAGGACCGCGACGAGGTTCTGCTGGAGGCACGGGCCGGCGGTGGCGTGGGCGAGGGCGCGGTCGCTCGCGCCGCGGTGGATCCGGGCCGCGGCCTCGCCGAGCCGGATGAGGCCGGCGGCCATGACGGGGTTGGCGGCGAGGGCGCCGCCGGAGGGGTTGACGGTGACGTCGTCGCCCAGCCGCAGCGCCTTGCGCAGCACGATCTCCTGCGAGGTGAAGGGCGCGTGCAGTTCGGCGGTGTCGACGGGGGCGTCGAAGGCCCCGGCGCGGGTCGCGGCGAGGCGGGTGGAGGGCGAGTCGGTGAGATCGCGTACGCCGAGGGCGTGTGCCTCGATGCGGTGGTCGAGGCCGCGGATCCAGGCGGGCCGGTCGTGGATCCGGCGGGCGGTGTCCCCGGCGGCGAGGACGACGGCGGCTGCGCCGTCGCCGATGGGCGGGCAGTCGCGGACGCGCAGCGGCGCCACGACGTAGTCGTCCGCCGCCCGGGTGCCGCGCGCGGTGCCCTTGGCGTCGGCGGACCGGGCGGCGCCGGCCTCCGCGATCCACGCGGTCGGTGCGGCACGCCCGTCATCCCCTCGTGGTTGTCCGGCTCGGGGGCCGGTGCCGCGGGGACGACGCTCCCCTTGCCGTTGCGCGACTGCCGCACCTGGTACGCCCGCCGCGCGGCTTCTCGCGGCGATGTCGGCGAGGGCGCGCTCGTCGGTCTCCCCCGCGTCGATGAGGGCCCGTGCCTGGAGGGCGGCCAGGGCGACCGGGTCGGGCCACAGGGGGGCGAGGTAGTAGGGGTCGAGCTGCCGGGTGAGGACGTCCCGGACGTCACCGGCCGAGGAGGTGCCGTAGGCGTAGACGAGGGCGGTGTCGGCCGCGCCGGTGAGGATCTTGACCCATGCCTCGTAGAGCGCCCAGGCCCCGTCCGTCTCCACGTGGGACTCGGCGATGGGGGGCCAGGCCCCGACCCCGTCGAGGGCCATGGTGAAGGAGAAGGCACGGCCGGCCAGGTAGTCGCTCGACCCGGAGCAGGTGAAGTCGATGTCGCGGGCGGTGAGTCCCGCTTGTCCGAGGGCGTCGTGGAGCACCGGCATGAGCGTCTCGACCTCGGAGAGCCCGTCGGTGCGGCGCCGGTGGGCGCTCTGTGCGAAGGCGACGATCGCCACGTCCCTGGCGGCGTGCGTCACAGCAGCTCCTTGTACGTGTCGTAGTCGGCGTCGGGTTCGTCGGCGGGGCGGTAGTGGTCGGGGTAGCGGGCGCCTTCGGTCCATACGGGCTCGACGCGCAGCCCCATGCGCACCCGGTCGTAGGGGATGCCGGCGATGCGTCCGTGGAGGGCGAGGTCGGCGCCGTCGAGGGCGATGTGGGCGTAGACGTAGGGGACTTCGATGTCCAGGCCTTTGGCTTTGATGTTGACGACGCAGTAGGTGGTGACGGTGCCGCGCGGGCCGACCTCGACCTCTTCGTCGGTGGCGACGCCGCAGGTGGGGCAGGCGCCGCGGGGCGGGACGTAGACCTTGCGGCAGGCGGGGCAGCGTTCGCCCACGGTCCTTCGGCCGGTGAGGGCGGCGAGGTAGCGGCTCTGGGCGCGGCCGGGCGTGTAGGTGTAGTCGAGGCGGGCGGGGGTGGTGACGGCGGTGACGGGGTCGGCGAAGGCGCCCGGCGGGGAGGCGGGTTCGGCGGCGGGCCGCCCGGCGGGCCCGCTTGCCGAGTCGTCGTACGGCTCGAAGCAGGCGATGTCGGTGATCGCTCCGGTCCGCTCCGGGGCCCAGCGGATGCGGACCCGCATGCCGGTGCGCACGGTGTCCGGGCCGGGGGTGTCAAGGGCGTGCAGCAGGGCGGTGTCGGCGCCGTCGAGGCGGACGAGGGCCCAGGCGAAGGGGGTGTGCAGCGGTTGGCCGCGGCGGGGGGCGGGGTTCCAGGCCCAGGTGGTGACGGTGCCGGTGGCGGCGACCTCGACGAGGTCGCGGATCTCCTCGGCGGTGCCCGGGTCGTACTCGACGGGGGGCACGAGCACCTGCCCGTCGGTGGTCCGGACGCCGAGTACGGTCCGCTCGCGCAGCCCGGTGAGGAACGCGCTCTGCACGGGGCCCAGGGAGCGGGTGAAGGGGAATTCCACGACCAGGGGGGCGGTCAGGGGCTCGGGCATGGCGGCTGCTCTCCTTCGGCGGCCGGCGCTTCAGGAGCGCCGGTAGACGGCGGGGCGCTTCTCGGCGAAGGCGCGGGCGCCTTCCTTGGCGTCGTCCGTGTCGAAGATCGGCCAGCCGCGCCGGAGTTCGAGGGCGAGGCCGTCTGTCTCGCCCATCTCGGCGGCGTCGTGGACGCAGGCCTTGACGGCTTCGACGGCGAGCGGTCCGTTGGCGTTGATGAGTTCGGCGGTCGCCAGGGCCGCTTCCAGGGCGGTGCCGTCGGGGACGACGCGTCCGATGAGTCCGATGCGTTCGGCTTCCCGGGCCGGGTACGGGCGTCCGGTGAGCAGCATTTCCAGGGCGTGGGTGCGGGGGATCTGGCGGGCGAGGCGGACGGTGGAGCCGCCGATGGGGAACAGCCCGCGGCGCACTTCGAAGAGACCGAAGACGGCGCTCTCGCCGGCGATGCGGATGTCGGTGCCCTGGAGGATCTCGGTGCCGCCGGCGACGCAGGGGCCCTCGACGGCGGCGATGACCGGTTTGCGGGGCCGGTGGTGCCGGAGCATGGCCTTCCAGTGCAGGTCGGGGTCGGCGTCGAGGCGCTCGCGGTACACGTCGCGGGTCTGGCCCCGGCCGGCGAGGGCCTTGAGGTCCATGCCGGCGCAGAAGGCGCCGCCGGCGCCGGTGAGGACGACCGAGCGGATCGCGTCGTCGGCGTCGGCCGCCAGCCAGCCGTCGTACAGGCCGACCAGCATCGGCAGTGAGAGGGCGTTCTTGGCCTCCGGCCGGTTCAGGGTGAGCACGAGGGTCGCGCCGACGCGCTCCGCGGTGAGGTGCGGGGTCCCGCCCATGACAGTTCTCCCGTCTCGAGACGGAGAACAGGTTGCAGGAGGCGGGGGCCGGGTTCAATAGATTTCTGACTTCCCGTCAGTTTTCTTGGGCGCACGCCCTTCCCCCTTCGGTCCCCGGACGCTCTAATGACCGCCGAGCCCCTGTTCCCCCGGTCGGGCCCGGTCAGGAGGAGACGTGGACTACAACCTCGCCGATCTCTTCGAGTCGGTCGTCGACACGGTGCCGGACCGGGAGGCCCTGGTCCATCTCGACCTGCCGGGCAGCGGCGCCGAGCGGCGGCTGACGTACGCGGAGCTGGACACGGCGGCCAACCGGCTGGCCCACCACCTCCAGGACAGCGGGATCGGGCCGGGCGCGCACGTGGGGCTCCACCTGTACAACGGCGTCGAGTACCTCCAGACCGTATGGGCCTGTCTGAAGATCCGGGCGGTGCCGATCAATGTGAACTACCGGTATGTGGACGAGGAGTTGACCTACCTCTACCGGGACGCCGATCTGGCCGCCCTGATCTTCGACGCGGAGTTCACCGGCCGGGTCGCGGCGGCCGCGCCCCGGGCGGAGCGGCTGCGGCATCTCGTCCGGGTGGGCACGGCCCCCGAGGGCGCCGCCGAGCCGCACATCGCCCCCGTCGGCTTCACGGCCGCCGAGGCGTCGGGGGCGCCCTGGCGCGACTTCGCACCGCGCTCGAGCGACGACCGGTTCATCATCTACACCGGCGGCACCACCGGGTTGCCCAAGGGGGTGATGTGGCGGCAGGAGGACCTGTTCTTCTCCGGTCTCGGCGGCGGCGCGCCGACCGGCGCGCCGGTGAAACGGCCGCAGGAGGTGGCCGAGCGGGTCGCGGCGGGCGGTGAGGGGCTCGTCTTCTTCCCCACCCCTCCGTTGATGCACGGCACCTCCACGCTCACCTCGTTCATCGCCTTCGACTTCGGGCAGAAGGTCGTCCTCCACCGCAAGTACGCGCCCGAGGAAGTGCTGCGCACCGTCGCGCGCGAGCGGGTGACCAGCCTCTCGCTGGTGGGCGACGCGATGCTGCGACCGCTGGTGGACGCGCTGTCCGGCCCGCAGCGCGACACCGACTGCTCCTCGCTGCTGACCGTCAGCAGCTCCGGTGCCGTCCTCTCCGACATCGTGCGCACCGAGTTCGCGGCGCTCCTGCCCCGGGTGGCGCTGCTGAACAACTTCGGCTCCTCCGAGTCCGGCTTCAACGGCACCGCCACCGAGGACGCGGGGCCCCGGCGGGGCTTCAGGCTGCGCGTCAACGACCGCACCGCCGTGGTGGATCCCGCGACGCGCGAGAGGGTCGCGGCCGGCGAGGTGGGGCGGATCGCGCAGCGCGGCCATGTGCCGCTGGGCTACTACAACGACCCGGTGAAGACCGCCGAGACGTTCTTCCGGGCGCACGGCGAGCGCTGGGTGCTGCTCGGCGACATGGCGACGGTCGACGAGGCGGGCGTGGTCACGGTCCTCGGCCGTGGCTCGCAGTGCATCAACACCGGTGGGGAAAAGGTGTATCCGGAGGAGGTCGAGCAGGCTCTCAAGGCTCATCCGGATGTGTACGACGCACTGGTCGCGGGCGTGCCCGATCCGAGGTGGGGCCAGCGCGTCGCCGCCGTGGTCCAGCCCCGCGCGGACGCCCCGCCCCTGACGGCCGACGCCGTACGGACCCACTGCCGGGCCCGCCTCGCGGGCTACAAGATCCCGCGCGTCGTCGTCCTCACCGACCACGTCCGGCGCTCCCCCAGCGGCAAGGCGGACTACCGCTGGGCGCGGGAGGTGGCACGGGCGGCAGCCGACGAAGCGGGCGGCGACGGGGACGGGAGCGGCGGGACCTGACCGCCGCGTCACGCTCCCCTTGACGACCGCCCCGGGCAGCTGGTTACTTGATCACACAGGTGACTACCGAATGATCGGTCGGCTTGGTGGGGCGGTGGAGCGCATGACGGATTCCCGGGGACTTCCCGACGCGGCGGAGCGGCTCTCGCACGACGAGCTGGCGGCGCTGCAACTGAGCAGGCTGCGCTCCACGCTGCGGCACGCCTACGACCACGTCGACTTCTACCGGCGCTCGTTCGACGCGGCCGGGGTGCGCCCGGAGGACTGTCGCAGCCTCGCCGATCTGGCCCTGTTCCCCTTCACCACCAAGGCCGATCTGCGCGCCAACTACCCCTTCGGCATGTTCGCCGTGCCCCGGGCCGAGGTGCGGCGCGTCCACGCGTCCAGCGGCACCACGGGCGAGCCGACCGTCGTCGGCTACACCGAGCGGGACCTCGACACCTGGGCCGATGTCGTCGCCCGCTCCATCCGCGCCGCCGGCGGCCGGCCGGGCGACACGGTCCACGTGGCCTACGGCTACGGGCTGTTCACCGGCGGCCTCGGCGCGCACTACGGCGCCGAGCGGCTCGGCTGCACGGTGATCCCCGCCTCCGGCGGCATGACCGCGCGCCAGGTGCGGATCATCACGGACTTCCGGCCCGAGGTCATCATGGTGACGCCCTCCTACATGCTCACGCTGCTCGACGAGTTCGAACGTCAGGGCGTGGATCCCCGCTCCACGTCGCTGCGCGTCGGCATCTTCGGTGCCGAACCGTGGGGCGAGGGGATGCGTCGGGAGATCGAGGGCCGCTTCGCCATCGACGCCGTCGACATCTACGGGCTCTCGGAGGTCATCGGACCGGGCGTCGCCCAGGAGTGCGTGGAGACCAAGGACGGCCCGCACATCTGGGAGGACCACTTCTACCCGGAGATCGTCGACCCCCTCACGGGTGAGCCCGTCCCCGAGGGCGGCCACGGCGAGCTGGTCTTCACCTCGCTCACCAAGGAGGCCATGCCCGTCGTCCGCTACCGCACCCGCGATCTCACCCGGCTGCTGCCGGGCACCGCCCGCCCGGCCTTCCGCCGGATGGAGAAGATCACCGGCCGAAGCGACGACATGGTCATTCTGCGCGGGGTCAATCTCTTCCCCGCGCAGATCGAGGAGATCGTCCTCGGCACCCCCGGCATCGCCCCGCACTTCCAGCTGCGGTTGACCCGCGAGGGGCGACTGGACCGCCTCACCGTGCGGGCCGAGGCGCGGCAGGGGGCCACGCCCGAGCAGCGGGCGGCGGCGGCCTCGGACATCGTCCGTCGGGTGAAGGACGGGATCGGCGTCTCGGTGGCGGTCGAGATCGTGGAGCCCGAGACCCTGGAGCGGTCGGTGGGCAAGCTCAAGCGGATCGTGGACCTGCGGGCGAAGAGCCCGTCGTGATCCGCGCCGTGCGCCGGTGGTTTCTCACGAGCCGAAGCGGTCGCGCAGCTCCCGTTTGAGGACCTTCCCGGCGGCGTTGCGCGGCAGCCGGTCCACGAACAGCACGCGCTTGGGCGCCTTGAACGCGGCGAGCCGCTCGCGCGCGTAGGCGATCAGCTCCCTCTCGTCGGCCTTGTCGCGTACGACGACCACGGCCGTGACCGCCTCGATCCACCGCTCGTCCGGCAGTCCGATCACCGCCGCCTCGGCGACGGCCGGGTGCCCGTAGAGGACGTCCTCGACCTGGCGGGAAGCGACGAGCACACCGCCCGAGTTGATGACGTCCTTGACCCGGTCGACGACGGTGAAGTAGCCCTCGCCGTCGCGGACGGCGAGGTCGCCGGAGTGGAACCAGCCGTCGCGGAAGGCCTTGGCCGTCTCCTCCGGCTTGTCCCAGTACCCCTCGCACAACTGCGGTGAGCAGTAGACGACCTCGCCCGGGTTGCCGTCGGACACCTCATGGCCCCGCTCGTCCACGACCCGTGCCTCGACGAACAGCACCGGCCGCCCGCACGACTCCAGCCGTCCTTCGTGCTCGTGCGGCCCGAGGACCATGGCCAGCGGGCCGATCTCGGACTGCCCGAAGCAGTTGTAGAAGTCGAGACCCGGCAGACGGGCGCGCAGCCGTTCCAGGACGGGGACGGGCATGACGGAGGCACCGTAGTACGCCTTGCGCAGGGCGCTCAGGTCACGGGTGGCGAAACCCGGGTGGCCGGCCAGCGCGATCCATACGGTCGGCGGGGCGAAGAAGCTGTCGGCGTGCCCGGCGGAGACGAGTTCCAGGATCCGGTACGGATCCGGGGCGTCGATGACAATGTTCTCCGCGCCCACCGCCAGATACGGCAGCAGGAAGACGTGCAACTGCGCCGAGTGGTAGAGCGGCAGCGCGTGGACCGGCCGGTCCGTCTCCTTCAGGTCGAGGGCGAGGACGGCACTGGCGTAGGCGTGTACCAGCGCGCCGTGCGTCATCATGGCGCCCTTGGGCAGCGCGGTGGTGCCGGAGGTGTAGAGCAGCTGCGCGAGGTCGCCCTCGTCCGGGCCGCCGGCGAAGAGCACGGCCGACCCCGGCGGGCTCACGAGCCGCTCCAGCAGGGAGCCGGTGGCATCACGCAGCGGCAGCGTGCGCACGCCGCCCGGCAGCCGGTGTTCGAGCAGCGGGTCGGTGAGCACCAGGGCGGCGCCGGACTGCTGCAGGATGTAGCGCAGGTCGTCACCGGTGAGGTGGTGATTGACGGGCACGTGCACCAGCCCGGCGCGGGCACAACCCAGGAAGCCGATCAGATAGGCGTCGGAGTTGTGCCCGTAGGCGGCGACACGGTCACCCGACCGCAGCCCGTGCTCCAGCAGGACCCGGGCCGCGCCGGTCACCGCCTCGTCGAGCTCGCGGTAGGTCCACGCGCGGTCCCCGTACCGCAGGGCGGTCCGCCCGGGCACCCGCCGGGCGCTGCGCCGCAGGACGCCGTCCACCGTGCTCTCGCGTGCTGAAGGCCGTGAAGACATGGCGGGATCCTGTGGGCGCGGCGCTACCGGCGTCAAGGGCGCAGCGCACGGCCCCGGAGTCAACTGCGAACACCTCGGCTGCGTCTGGCAGTTCGCAGACAACTGTCACCTCCGTCTTTTTTCGTAGAGGAGTTCGCGTTGCTCATCCGTCACCGCTTACGCGCACTGGCCGTAGGGGGGCTGGTCCTGCTGACAGGGGCCACCGCGCTGCCCGCCTCGGCCGCCGCCCCGGACCGTACGGACAGACCGTCGGGCGGCGGGCTGTCCGCCGTCATCCGCTACACCGAGTACGGAATCCCGCACATCACCGGCAAGGACTACGCGCAGTTGGGCTTCGGCCAAGGGTGGGCGCAGGCCGCCGACCAGGTGTGTACGCTCGCCGACGGGTTCGTCACCCTGCGCGGCGAGCGCTCCCGTCACTTCGGCGGCGACGCCGCGCCCGACCGCTCGCTGTCCTCGGCCGCCACCAACCTCTCCAGCGACCTGTACTTCCGGGGGCTGCGGGACGCGAAGACCGTGGAGAAGCTCCTCGACCGGCCCGCGCCCGTCGGTCCGAGCCGACAGGCCAAGGAGCTGATGCGCGGCTGGGCCGCCGGGTACAACGCCTGGCTGCGACAGAACAAGATCACGGACCCGGCCTGCCGCGCGACGGACTGGGTCCGGCCGGTGACCGCACTGGACGTGGCGCGGCGCGGCCACGCCATCACCCAACTGGGCGGCCGGGGCGCGGTCGTGGACGGCACCACGGACACGGGCCCGCAGGACAAGAAGCCGGCCCGCCCCGCCGGGTCCCCCGACCCGGCCAAGGCGTCCCGCGGGCTCTTCGGCCCCCGCGGCAACGGCATGGGGTCCAACGCGGTCGCCTTCTCCGGCTCCACCACCGCCGACGGACGCGGTCTGCTGCTCGGCAATCCGCACTACCCGTGGCAGGGTGGCGCGCGGTTCTGGCAGTCGCAGCTGACCATCCCCGGCGAGCTGAACGTCGCGGGCGGCTCGCTGCTCGGCATGCCGGTCGTCACCATCGGCCACAACGCGGACATGGCCTGGAGCCACACGGTCGCCACCGGCACGGCGATGAGTCTGTACGAGCTGAAGACCGTACCCGGCGACCCCTACTCCTACCTGGTCGACGACAAACCCGAGCGCATGACCAAGCGCGCGGTCACCGTGCCGGTGCGGGGCAAGGACGGCCGCACCACCGACGTCACCCGCACCCAGTGGTGGACCCGCTTCGGTCCGGTCACGACCCGACTGGGAGACATTCCCCTGCCGTGGGCGGCCGGCTCCGTGCACACCATCGTCGACCCCGGCACGGAGAATCTGCGGATGACCGACACCTTCCTGGCGCTGGGCAAGGCCCGTGGGGTGCGCGGTGTCCAGGACGCGCTGCGGCGCACCCAGGGTCTGCCGTGGGTCAACACCATCGCCGCCGACTCCCGGGGCCACTCCCTCTACACCCAGTCGCAGGTGCTGCCGCGCGTCACCGACGAGCTGGCGAAGCGGTGTTCCACGCCGCTCGGCCGGCAGGTCTTCCCGGCCTCGGGCCTCGCGGTGCTGGACGGCTCGCGCCGGGACTGCGCGCTCGGCAACGACCCCGACGCGCTGCAGCCCGGGACGTTCGGCCCGGCCGCGATGCCGACGCTGGTCGACGCCCCGTACGCCGAGAACTCCAACGACAGCCCCTGGCTCGCCAACGCGGACCGGCCGCTCACCGGCTACCCCAGGATCTTCGGGGACATCGGGACCACTCGTTCGCTGCGCACCCGCGGTGCCATCGAGGACGTCGCGGCCATGGCGAAGCGCGGCGGGCTGAAGGTGGCCGACCTTCAGCGGCAGGAGTTCGCCAACCGGGCACCCGCGGGTGATCTGGCGGCCAGGGACGCGGCGAAGGCGTGCGCGGCGCTGCCGGGCGGCAAGGCCACCGGCAGTGACGGCAAGGCCGTCGACGTCTCGGCGGCGTGCGACGTGCTGGCCGGCTGGGACCGGACCGTGCGGGCCGGCAGCAGGGGCGCGTTGCTCTTCGACCGCTTCTGGCGCGCTCTGGTCGACTCCGTTCCGGAGCAGCGGCTGTGGCGGGTGCCGTTCTCGGCGGCCGCCCCCGTCACCACGCCGAACACCCTCAACACCGCGGACCCGGGCTTCGCCAAGGCGCTGGCCGACGCGGTCGGCGAGCTGCGCGCGGCGGGCGTCGCTCTGGACGCCCCGCTGGGCGAGCACCAGTTCGTCGTGCGGAACGGTAAGCGCATCCCGATCTCCGGCGGTGCCGACGCGCTGGGCATCTGGAACATGGTCGAGGCCCGCTGGGACGCGCCGCGCGGCGCCTACACCGAGGTGGTGCACGGCTCCAGCTACATCCAGGCCGTCGGCTTCGACGGCAGCGGCTGCCCCGTGGCTCGTACGCTGCTGACCTACGGGCAGTCCTCCAACCCGCGCTCGCCGCACTACAGCGACCAGACCGAGCTGTTCTCGGCCGGGCGTATGGTCACGAGCCGGTTCTGTGAGAAGGACATCCTCGCGTCGCCGAGGCTCAAGGTGGTGCGGGTGAGCGAGCGCTGACCCGATCCGACACGACGGGGGCGCACCGCGCGGCATCGCGCGGTGCGCCCTTCGTCGTGGTCCGGGCGCGGGTCAGACCCAGAGCTGGACCGCTTCCAGCCGCAGTGAGCGGCTGGTCGTGCCCACGGTGACGGGGTTGCCGCGCACGGACCCGAGCCAGCCGAGGTTCTGTACGTGCGCGCGGGCCGCCACGGAGCCGGAGTTGACGCCGATCGAGAGCGCTTCCATCCGGCGGGACTGGCCCGTGGTGCCCACGACGACGTTGGTGTAGTCCGCGCCGCAGCGGGTGCCCTGCCAGCCGATGTCCTGCAGATGGGCGTTGAGGCACAGGCCGCCGACGTTGCCGGTGGCGACCTCCAGGGCCTCGACGGCTCTGCTCTGGCCCGTGGTCCCCGCGATGCTGCCGTCACAGACGGCCGACTGCCAGCCGATGCCCGCGACATGGGCGCGGTAGCACACGATGCGGGCGTCCGGTCCGGCCGTCGCCCGCTTGCCCAGTTCGGCCCGCACCGCTTCGGCGGCCGTGCGCGGCGCACCGGCCGTGGACTGGCCGCGCCCGCTGTCCGCGGCGGCCGGGCCCGCGTGGGCGGTGCTCATGCCCGTCGCGCCGAGCACAGCGGTGACGGACAGGGCGAGCAGGGCTTTTCCGCTCCTGGTGACGAAGCCGTTCACAGTGTTTTCCTCCTGTTGATGGCTGACAGCGGACATGTCTAGCGAGCCGGGGAGGAGAGCGGAAGCTCGTGGGCCGAGGCGGCCGGGATTGGTGCGTGAGGGGCCGGGTCCGGGTGTGCCGGGCGGGATCGGGCGGGTCAGACCGAGCGCTCCCGGCCTTCCCAGTAGGGGGCGCGAAGCCGCCGCTTGTAGAGCTTGCCGTTGGGGTCGCGGGGCATGGTGGCGATGAAGTCGAGGGACCTGGGGCGCTTGTAGCCCGCGAGCCGGTGCTCGCAGTGGGCGAGGATCTCCGCGGCGAGCGCCCCGTCCGGCGCCCGGCCCCCGGCGGGTTCGACGACGGCCTTGACCTCCTCGCCCCACTCCTCGTGCGGGATGCCGAAGACGGCGGCGTCGGCGACGGCGGGATGGGCCAGGAGGACGGATTCGATCTCGGCGGGGTAGATGTTGACGCCACCCGAGATGATCATGTCGATCTTGCGGTCGCGGAGGAACAGATATCCGTCCGCGTCGAGATGGCCGATGTCGCCGACGGTGAAGAAGTCACCGATGCGGTTCTTGGCCGTCTTGCTCTCGTCCTTGTGGTACGCGAAGCCGCCGGTGGTCATCCGCATGTAGACGGTGCCGAGTTCACCTGCGGGCAGCCGGTTGCCGTCGTCGTCGAAGACGGCGAGTTCGCTGATGGGCCAGGCCCTGCCGACCGTGCCGGGCTTCTTCAGCCAGTCCTCGGCGGTGGCGAAGGCACCGCCGCCCTCGCTGGCCGCGTAGTACTCCTCGACGCAGGGCCCCCACCAGTCGATCATCGCCCGTTTGACGTGGTCGGAGCAGGGGGCGGCGCCGTGCACGGCGTGCCGCATCGACGACACGTCGTAGGCGGCCCGGACCCGCTCCTCCAGGGCCAGCAGCCGCTGGAACTGGGTGGGGACCATATGGGTGTGCGTGCACCCGTGGCCGTCGATGAGACGCAGCATCTCCTCGGGTGTCCACTTGTCCATCATCACCAGCCGGTGCCCGATGTGCAGGGAGGCGGCGGCGAATTGGAGGACGGCCGTGTGGTAGAGCGGCGAGCAGACGAGGTGGGTGTTGCCGTCGAACGGCTTGATGCCGAAGATGCCGAGGAATCCGCCGAGGTGGGACTCCTCGGGCGGCCGGCCGGGCAGCGGGCGGCGGATGCCGCGGGGGCGGCCGGTGGTGCCGGAGGTGTAGTTCATGACCCAGCCGAGGGTTCGGCCGTCGGGCGGGGTGGCGGGCTGTCCGTCGAGGAGGTCGGTGTACGGGCGGAAGCCGGTGATGCCGCCGACGGCGTAGCGGCGGTCGGCGGGGGTGCCGGCCTCGTCGGCCGCGGCCGTCGCGGTGACGGCGAACCGTTCGTGCGCGATGAGGACCTCGGCGCCGGAGTCGGCGACGATCCAGGCGATCTCCGGGCCGACGAGGTGGTGGTTGACCGGGACGAGGTAGAACCCGGCCTGGGCGGCGGCGAGGTAGGCGGTGAGGAGCTCGACGCCGTTGGGCAGGACGACGGCGAAGGCGGCGCCCGGTCGGAGCCCGGCGGCGCGCAGCCCGTGCACGAGGCGGTTGGCGGCGGCGTGCAGTGCGCCCGCGGTCCACTCCCGGCCGTCCGGGGCGACGAGCACGCGCCGGCCGGGGTCCGCGGCGGCCTGTGCCCAGAAGCCGTTGGGGTGCTGGAGGGTGTCTGCCATGGCGGTGCTCCTCCTCAGGTGTCCGTGCCCGTGTCCGTGCCCCTGCCCGTGTCCGTAGTGGCGGCGCGTCCGGCGATGCGCTGGAGACGGTCGAGGGCGTGCTCGAAGCCCGCCGTCAGGTCGTCGAAGACGGCTTGGACGCTGCGCCGAGCGGTCATCCGGCCGACGATCTGTCCGACGGGCGTACCCAGCAGCGGCTCGGTCTCGTACCGCTGCACACGGGAGACGGCCTCGGCGACCAGCAGTCCCTGGAGCGGCATGGGGAGCGCGCCGGGGCCCGCCGGGTCGTCCCAGGCGTCGGTCCACGCGGTGCGCAGTTGCCGGGCGGGTTTGCCGGTCAGGGCGCGGGAGCGGACGGTGTCGCCGGAGCCGGCGGCGAGGAGTTTGGCGGTCAGGGCCGGGGAGTTCAGCTCGGCCTCCTCGGTGGTGAGCCAGATCGAGCCGAGCCAGACGCCCTGCGCGCCGAGGGCGAGTCCGGCGGCGATCTGCTCACCGGAGCCGATGCCGCCGGCGGCCAGGACGGGCAGCGGGGCGACGGCCCGCACGAGTTCGGGCGTCAGCACCATGGTGGCGATCTCGCCGGTGTGGCCGCCGGCCTCGTAGCCCTGGGCGACGACGACGTCGATGCCGGCGGCGACGTGGTGCGCGGCGTGCCGGGCGCTGCCCGCGAGCGCGGCGACGAGCATGCCGTGGTCGTGGGCGCGCCGGACGACGTCGGCGGGCGGCGGGCCGAGGGCGCTGGCGAGCAGCTTGACGGGGTAGTCGAAGGCGACGTCTAGCTGGGAGCGGGCGACCTCTTCCATCCATCCGGTGATGCGCCAGCCCGAGGCCTCGCCGTCGGGGAGTTCGGGCACGCCGTACCGGGCGAGGGTCTCCGCGACGAACCGGCGGTGCCCGGCCGGGATCATCGCCTCGACGTCGGCCTCGGTCACGCCCTCGACCTTCTTGGCGGGCATGACGACGTCGAGCCCGTACGGTTTGCCGTCGGTGTGCGCCTGCATCCAGTCGAGGTCCCGGGCGAGGTCGTCGGGGGTGCTGTAGCGCACCGCGCCGAGCACGCCGAGGCCCCCGGCCCGGGAGATGGCCGCGGCGACCGCGGGGAAGGGCGTGAAGCCGAAGACGGCGTGCTCGATTCCCAACTGCTGGCTCAACTCCGTCTGCATGGGCGGCAGGATGCCGCAACAGGCCGGACGAGGGAAGAGCATTCCTGATGCTGCGTCAGGTGCAAAGGGCCGGGAGCGTCGCGCCCGGCGCCCGGCGTCAACGCGGGTGGTGGGCCCCGTGCGGGAAGCGGGTCTGGCGCAGCGCCGCGACCTGGCGGTACAGCTCGTGGGCCTCGGCGGAGCGGCCCAGTTGCTCCAGGCAGTGGGCCTCGTCGTTGCGGCTGGCCAGGGCGTCGGGGTGGTCGGCGCCCAGGACCCGCTGACGGGCCTGGGCGACATCGCGGTAGACGGCGAGCGCGTCGGTCCAGCGGCCGAGCCAGCCGAGCCCGACCGCGACCTCGCGGCGGCTGACGAGGGTGTCGGGGTGGTCCGGGCCGAGGACCCGGGCGCGGATCGCGCAGACGTCGCGTGCCTCGGCGAGTGCCTCCTCCCAGCGGCCGAGCCGGCCGAGGTTGACGCCGAGGCCGTGCCGGGCGCGCAGGGTGTCGGGGTGGTCCGGGCCCTGCGCACGGGTGCGGACCACCACGAGGTCGCGGTACAGCTCCAGGGCCTCCGCGCTGCGGCCGAGCCGGCCCAGGCAGATACCGGCCTCGTAGCGGGCGGCGAGGGTGTCGGGGTGGTCGGCCCCCAGCGCCCGGGCACGGGCGGCCGCCACCTCGTGGTACGTGTGCAGGGCCTCGGCCCAGCGGCCCAACTGGCCGAGGGCGTAGCCGACCTCGTAGCGGGTCACGAGCGTGTCGGGGTGGTCGGCGCCCAGCACGCGGGCGCGCGCCACGGCCACGTCCCGGGCCATGCGGTACGAGTCCTCCAGCCGCCCGAGTCTGCTGAGGTTGTAGGCGAGGTTGTGGCGGCAGCGCAGCGTGTCCGGGTGGTCGGCGCCCATGGTGCGCTCCCGGGCGGCGAGCACGTCGGCGTAGACCTGATGGGCCTCGAAGTGGCGGCCGAGCTGCCCGAGTACGTACGCGGTCTCCTGGCGGGCCGCGAGGGTGTCGGGGTGGTCGGGGCCGAGCACCCGCTCCCGGCCGTCCGCCGCCTGGGCGTATTCACGCAGCGCGTCGGCGGGGCGGCCCAGCCGGCTGAGGGTGAAGGCCACTTCGTACCGGCTGGCGAGGGTGTCGGGGTGGTCCGGCCCGAGGACGTGCTCGCGCTCGGCGGCCACGCCGCGGTGCACCTTGCCGGCCTCGTCCCAGCGGCCGAGGCGGGCCAGGCTCAGCCCGGCGCTGTGCCGGCTCGCCAGCTCGGCGAGGACCTCGGGGGGCGGCGGCGGGCGCTCGGTCCCGGTGGCGGCGGGGGTCGGGCGGCGGGGGTCGGTGACGCCGTTCCACGCCCCCGTCCAGGATCCGGTGAGGGCGACGGCGGGGTGCGGCGGGGGCTGGAGCGGTCCGGTGCCGGCCGCCTTGGAGCCGGTGGTCATGTTCCTGGCCCAGCCGGGCAGCCGGGGCGGCTCGGGCAGCCGGACGGAGGCCCGGACCGGCCGGGCCCTGCCCTCGGGCAGCGTCCGGTGCGGCGCGGTACCGTCCCCGCGTACCCCGCCGGGCCGGCCCGCCGCGCGCAGCCGCGCGATCCGGGCGACGAGTTCGCCGGCGTCGTCCGGCCGGTCACCGGGCTCCTTGGCGAGCAGGTCCAGGACGATCCGCTCGAAGGCCTCGGGCAGTTCGGGGCGCCGCTCGCGCGGCGGCTCGGGCTGGGTGTCGCGGTGGCCGACGAGGACGGCCCAGGCGTCGTCCATGTCGAAGGGCGGGGCACCGGTGGCGATCTCGTAGAGGACGCAGCCCAGCGAGTACAGGTCGCTGCGGTGGTCGACGTTGCCGCCGCCGATCTGCTCGGGCGACATGTAGTGCGGGGTGCCCATGGCGATGCCGGTGCCGGTGAGGCGGCTGGTGAAGCCGATGTCGTGGCCGAGGCGGGCGATGCCGAAGTCGCAGATCTTCACGGTGCCGTCGGCGACGCGCATGATGTTGGCGGGCTTGAGGTCGCGGTGCACGACGCTCTGCCGGTGGGTGTAGGCGAGGGCGGCGCCGACCTGCTCGGCGATGTCGACGACCTCGGGCACGGGCAGGGGGCGCTGCCGGTGGTCCTCCAGGAGCTGGCTGAGGTTGCGGCCGTCGAGCAGCTCCATGACCAGGTACAGCACGCCTTCGCACTCGCCGAAGTCGTGGACGACGGTGATGCCGCGGTGCTGGAGCGCGGCCGCGACCCGCGCCTCGCGCCGGAACCGCTCGCGCAGCACGCGCAGATAGGACTGCTCGTGGTGGGGCCCCATGGGCTTGAGGCACTTGACAGCCACATGACGACCCAGCGACTCGTCGCGGGCCCGCCACACCTCGCCCATCCCGCCCCGCCCGATCAGGTCGAGCAGCTGGTACCGGCCCTGGATCAGCCTGGTGTCCGCCATCGGTGTGCCGCCGCCCCCGTCGAATTCGCTGTGCCGCCCCCGGCCCCTCCAGTATGGCGGCCGGTCCGCGCGGGTTGTAGGCGGAAGGGCGGCTCCCGGCGCTCGCGGTCCGCCCCGCCGCCACCGCCCCTTTCCTCCGCGGCTCCCGCGCGCCTGCCCGGCCGGGGTCGCCGCGTACTGCTGTGACGTAGGGGCCCGCCCCCTACGCCCGTGGCGACGAGGTGCGTCTCCCAGGCCCAGGCGGCGATGCCCACCCGGTTGCGGACCTTCAATCTGTCCTGGATGTTGGCGATGTGGGTCTTGACCGTGCCCGGGGTGATGAACAGCTCGGCGCCGATCTCGGCGTTGGTCGGGAGGAGCAACCCCGTCGGGGCACGCGTGGGCACCTGCATGGGCCCGGCCCCCTTCGCCCCGGTGGTCGAGGGCGGCTTCACGGTCCGTCACGCGGAACTCGTCACGCAGCCGCCTCGGGCCGCCCGGGGCCGCTGACCGCGGGTCCGGTCGTGCGCGGGGTCCGGACCGGACGGGTGGCCAAGACGTCGGCCGTCGGCCGGTTGGGCGTCAGGCAGTGGGCAGGGTGACGGCACCGAGCTGGAGCAGCATGCCCAGCCAGTCCTCGCCGAACCACGCGTCGGTGATCTTGCCGTCCCGGACGGTGTAGATGCCGATGCCGAGCCATTCGGCCTTCTTGCCGGTGGCCGGTACCCCCATGAACGCTCTGGAGTGGGTGGCGCTGCCGACGAACCGGACCACGACCTTGTCGCCGCTCGCGACGATGTCCTTGACGTCCAGGCGCAGGTCGGCGAGGGCACCCCTGTTCGCTCTCATGAACCCCTTCCACTCGTCGAGGCCGTGGCACTCCCCCAGGCTGCCGCCCTGGCAATGGAGGTCTTCCGCCCACAGTTCATCGACGAGCCCGATGTCGCCGCCGTTGACCACTTCGTCGAGGTGTCGTCTGACGACGGCTACGGGGCGGGGCGGGGCATCGGCTCCCAGCAGGACGCGTATCGGTGGCTCGTCCAGCTCCACGAGGCGGCGGACGGTGTCCGCGACCTTCGCCGGGTTGTCGGCCGCGCGGCGGAAACCACCCCGGCGGAGGTCGGAGCCGGAGCCGGAGTCGGAGCCGGAGTCGGAGCCGCCGGGCTCGATCACGGTGACCTTGATCCCGAGCGGGGCGACGTCGCGGGCGAGCACCTCACTGAAGCCGCTCACGGCCAAGTCGGACAGGTGACACGGGGAGAGGCCCGGTACGGATATGTTGAGGATGTGCCCCTTCCCCTGACGGCGCAGCACGGGCAGGGCCGCCTTGGTGACGTTGACGACCCCCAAGAGATGGGTGTCCTCGACGGCCGTCGGAACGGATATCGGGTGCGCGTGGCCCGCGTTGTTCACGACGATGTCGATCCTCCCGAACGCCCGCACCGCCGCGTCGACGGCCTCGCGTGCCGCGGCCGGGTCGGTCACGTCGAGTGGGAGGGGCAGGACGACGCCCTTGCCGTAGGACCGTGCGAGTCCGTCGAGACGCCGCGCGTCGTGGGCGGTCGCGGCTACACGGTCGCCGGCGCGCAGAGCCGCTTCGGTGATCGTCCGCCCCGGGCCGTGCGTACTCGCGGTGATGAACCACACCCTGTCGTTCATACGCGTCTCCTTCTTCGGGTTCCGGCATTCCAGCCACTGCTGGGCTGTCCGGAGGGTGACCAGCGTCGGCGAACAACGCCCCCTGGGGGCACCCCTCCCGCAGAACTCCCCACCGAAAGGGACTCGCCCGATGTTGTCGCCCTGCTCAAGTCGACCGTGAGGGCTGACCGTGGCCCCCACGTCGCCCACGCCGTCAAGAAGCTCTTCGGCCACGAAAGCCGGGGCACGGTCCGGCGCGCCACCGGCCCCGTGCCCGCCGGGTTCAGAAACGCCGGTACGGACCCTGGAGGTTCTCCCCTCCGGGGCCCGCACACAGGTGTATATGTCCCTTGTCGCTACTGGGGCTTGAAGGAACGGATCTGGTAGTTGCCCTGCAGATTGCCGCCCGAACCGGCCGGGGTGGAGCCCACGCGGTTACGGCGGTGGTTGGTCGTGGTGTAGTACTGCACCCGGTGCCCGGCTCGATTCCATACGGAGCGGACATTCTGCCCCCGCTGGATGAAGGCACAGTCGTCGGCGGTGTTCGCCTTGCTGTACTTCAACCACTGGCAGCGGGATCCCCCGCCGTTCCAGTCGCTGTAGATGCAGAAGTGTCCGAGATCGCAGTTGAAGGCCGCCAGGCGGGTGGGGGCCGTGGGGAGCGTGGAGGACGCGGTCGCGGTGGGTACGGCGCCGAGGGCGGCGACGGCCAGGGCGACAGCGGCGGTGGCGAGCGAAGGAAAACGACGCATGGCAAGGCTCCATTTCCTCGTCGGCTGAGCAGGGTGGCGAGCGGGCAGGAAATGCCACCCTTCAGCCCAACGAGGCGTCCAAGGACAGGAAACGGGCGGCTCCCGCTCCTGGGCTCACTCCTCCGGCTCGGCTGCCACGATGCCCAGGAGTCCGGGAAATCGCTGTTCGATGTCGGCCCGGCGCAGGCTGGCCATGCGGCTGTTGCCCCGGTCGACCTGCCGGATCAGCCCGGCCTCGCGCAGTGCGCGGAAGTGGTGCGTGACGGTCGCCTTGGAGACCGGCAGCCCGAAGGAGCTGCACGTCCGCGCCGCGCCGTCGGGTTCGGCCGCCAGTTCGCGCACCACGCGGCGGCGCAGCGGATCCGCCAGCGCGGAAAGTACCGGGCCGAGCTCGATCTCCTCGACGCTCGGGTGGCCTTCACCGTCGGGCATGCGGGACACCCCCCTTGAGGTATGGATTGCATCGTACCTACGAGTTCGGTAGCGTCCGGCAGGTACGAGATTGATTGTACCTATCAGGGGGAACCCTTCATGACTCAGCCCTTCGCCCTCGTCGGCACCGCACGCCCCAAGCCCGAACGCGCCGAGGAGTTGAAGCAGCTTCTGCTCTCGTTCGTCGAG
Source organism: Streptomyces sp. NPDC033229 (assembly GCF_055576875.1). Lineage (NCBI taxonomy): Bacteria > Bacillati > Actinomycetota > Actinomycetes > Kitasatosporales > Streptomycetaceae > Streptomyces > Streptomyces sp. NPDC033229. Next base: position 241,297 of record NZ_JBVIQR010000003.1, read on the forward strand.
CCGACCCGGCAGGAGTCCGGCTGCCTGGAATACCACTTCCACGAGGATCGCAACGACCCTGGCGTCTTCGTCTTCTACGAGGCCTGGCGCTCCCGGGCCGATCTCGACGCCCACCTCGCCCTCCCCCACATGCACGCCTTCCGGGAGCGGCGCATGGACTACCTGGAGACCGACCTCGACATCCGCTTTCTCACCATGCACAGCCCCTACCAGCGATGACGAGCGCGATGACGGTCAGCGGCGCACCCTGGGCATGCCCAGCCCGATCCAGGAGATGATCTCCCGCTGGATCTCGTTGTTGCCGCCGCCGAACGTGAAGATGACGGCACTGCGGTAGCCGCGTTCCAGTTCTCCGTGGAGGACGGCGCCCGCGGAGCCCTCCTTCAGGGGGCCGGCCGCGCCGAGGATCTCCATCAGCCAGGCGTAGGCGTCCCGGCGGGCCTCGGATCCGTACACCTTGACGGCCGAGGCGTCCTGCGGGGTGAGCGTGGCGCGCTGCAGGGCGTCCACCATGCGCCAGTTGAGCAGCTTCATGGCGTCGAGCCTGAGGTGCGTGCGGGCGAGCCGGCCGCGGACCCAGCCGAGGTCGATGACGCGTCGGCCGTCGGCGAGCTTGGTGTCGGCGGCCCAGCGCTGGACCTGGCGCAGGGCGCTGATGGCGGTGGCGCCGTGGGCGGCGAGGGTGACGCGCTCGTGGTTGAGCTGGGTGGTGATCAGCCGCCAGCCCTGGTTCTCCTCGCCGACGCGGCGGGTGGCGGGGACCCGGACGTTGTCGTAGTGGCTCGCGGTGGTGTCGTGCGAGGCGAGGGTGCGGATGAGGGTGCAGGAGTAGCCGGGGTCGGTGGTCGGCACGAGGAGGATGGTGATGCCCTTGTGCGGCGGCACCCCGTCCTCGACGGACCGGGTGCGCACGGCCAGCCAGACCCAGTCGGCGGTGTCGCCGTTGGTGGTCCAGATCTTCTGCCCGTTCACCGTGTAGTGGCCGGTGACCTCGTCGCCGTCGCGCACCGCGCGGGTCTTGAGGGAGGCGAGGTCCGTCCCGGCGTCGGGCTCGCTGTAGCCGATGGCGAAGTCCAGCTCACCGGAGAGGATCTTCGGGAGGAAGTACGCCTTCTGTTCGTCGGTGCCGAACTGCATGATCGTGGGGCCGACGGTGTTGAGGGCCATGAGCGGCAGCGGCACGCCCGCCTGCGCGGCCTCGTCGAAGAAGATGAACTGTTCCATCGGCGTCATGCCGCTGCCGCCGTACTCCTTCGGCCAGCCGGCCCCGAGGCGGCCGTCCGCGCCGAGTCGGCGGATCGTCCGGCGGTAGAAGCGCTTCTGCTCGGCGGGGTCGAAGTGACGGGCGTAGGCGTTGTCGGGCACCAGCGCGGCGAAGTACTCCCGCAGTTCCGTGCGCAACCGCCGCTGTTCGGGGGTGTACTGGAGATCCACGGCCCCTCCAAGGTCCCGCTGGTCCCGGTGGCTGTTCCCTGGTACCGGCGCGGGTGCCCCGCGACGACGGCGCACACAGTAGAACGCGTTACAGAAATACGGAAGGGGTGGCGGTACGCGAACGGCCCCGGGGGCCGGTGGGCCCCCGGGGCCGGCCCGGGCGATCAGAGGAAACAGATAAGGAACAGAGGGCTCAGCGCGACGCGTGCTTGCGGTGGCGGCCGCCCCCGGCCGGTGCGCCGGGTGCTCCGGCCCGCGTCTGCCCGGGCACGTACGCGATGCCCTGGGCCATGGCGGCCTCCCGTGCGAGGGCTTCCCGCTCCTGGGTGAGCCCGTAGCGCTCCATCAGCGGCACGCGGTGCAGCTGCGGCAGCAGCCAGGTGTGCCACACGCCCGTCACGAAGGTGATCGCGGAAGCGGCGATCAGTACCGAGCCGAAGGTGTCGGTCGGGTAGTGGGCGCCGACGTACATCCGGGAGAAGGCGATGAGCAGCACCGCGAACACACCGAGGACGAGAACGGTCCTCCGGTGCCGGGTCTCGCGCAGCAGGAAGTACGCGGCGATCACGGCCGAGACCGTGAAGGCGGTGTGGCCGCTGGGGAAGCTGTTGGAGCCGATCTCCGGGTCCAGCATGAACTGCCTCGGCGGCCGGGGCCGGGCGACGAGGGCCTTCGCGATCTGCGTGCTGTTCCAGCCGATGGCCACCACCAGGAAGGTGGCGACCGCCTTCGTGGGCTTGCGCCGCACGAACAGCAGCCAGCCGCTCCAGACCGCGAGGATCAACAGGCCCGCGATCGGCGAGGCGAGGGCGCTGGCGCCCTCCATCACGTGGTTCAGCCAGCCCGTGCGGGTGTTGGTCTGGATCGTGCGGTCCAGCTGCAGGTCGTGCGGCTGGATCAGCTTCGTGTGCGCGGCGACAAGGCCCAGCGCGATCGCGGTCGCGAACAGCAGGATGGAGTTGCGCAACCAGTGGCGCACGTAGGGCATGGGCGGGGCGTCCTTTGGATCTCTGTCGGTGGGTGCGGCGGGGCGGTACCGAAGCGGCAGGGCACGCGGAGGTGACGAACACACGTCGCGCGGATGTCATCGGCACGGCTGTATGACAAAAGCTACACGCGATCACCGCGTGCCCCACCGGCGCGCCCGGCCCACGACGGGCCCCGCACCGACACCCTGGGGCCGACGCCTCGAAGCCGTGGCAAGGTTGTGACGTTTTACCCCACTACGCGGTGCGGGATTTCAGCAGAACGACGGACCCGTCACCACCGGTTACGCGGAGTGGCACGCCTCGATCAGGGCGCGCAGCCCGGCCCGGGGCGGATCGGGCCGCACGGCGAGGTAGGTGCGCATGGCCGGGGCGGGGTCGCGCAGCGGGCGGAAGACGACGCCGGGGACCGGGAGCTGATCGGCGTGCGGCGCGTAGAACACCGTCCAGGACGGCGTGCCGAAGCCGATGCCGGCCAGGGTGTCCTGGTCGGTCGTGAACTCCGCGCCGAACCGCGGCTCGAATCCGGCCGCCCGGCAGGACCGCGTCACCAGTTCGTACAGCGCGGGGTTGCGGGACCGCGAGGACAGCCGCAGGGGCAGGGCGGCGAGGTCGGCCATGTCGATCACGCCGCGCACAGCGAGGTCATGGCGGGCGGGCAGGGCGACCATGAGCGGGTCGTGCCACAGCGGCAGCATCTCCAGCTCCGGCTCGCTCCGCTCGCCGCGCAGCAGCGTCGCGTCCAGCTCGCCGGACCGCACCCGCTTCAGGCGGTCGTCGGTGGTGCCGGTGACCAGTTCCAGCTGGGCGTCGGGGGCGAGCCGGGCGAACTCGGCGAGGACGGCCTCCAGCCGCACGCCCAGCCCGGAGCTCGAGCCGAGCCGCAGCGTCCCGGCCCGCTCCGCGCGCAGCTCGTCGATCGCCGCCCGGGCCCGCGACCCCGCGGCCAGCACCTCGCGGGCGTGCGGCAGCAGCCGTCGGCCCGCCTCGGTCAGCCGTACGCTCCGGGTGGTGCGGTCGAACAACGGGACGTCCAGTTCCCGCTCCAGGCGGCGCACCTGCTGGCTGACCGCCGACTGCACGATGTGCAGCCGCTCGGCGGCCCGCCCGAAGTGCAGTTCCTCGGCCACGGTCAGGAAGTACCGCAGCTGCCGGATCTCCATGCCCACCCCGTCGACCGGCCGGCCCGCAGCCGCCGCGATTGATCACTTGTCGTGATGAGTGTATGCGCGATTCCCCACTTGGTCGCCGGTCCTGATCGCGATGAGGTGGGCCCACCGGCGCATGGCACACCGGCGCACGGCACACCAGCGATCGAAGGAGTCGGCATGACGTACGTGGATGTGAACGGCACCACGCTCTACTACGAGGACGAGGGCACCGGACGGCCCCTGCTGTTCCTGCACGGCTGGGCGACCAGCGGCCGGGTGTGGGGCGCGCAGCTGCCCGACTTCGTCCGGGACCACCGGGTCGTCACCGTCGACTGGCGCGGCTGCGGCCGGTCGGCCCGGCCCGCCGGGGGCAACACCATCGACGGGGTGGTCACCGACCTCGTGGCGCTCGTCGGCGCGCTGCGCCTGGACCGTCCGGTCGTCATCGGCTCGTCGATCGGCGGCGTCTTCGCGACCGAGCTGGGCGCGCGCCACCCGGAGCTGATCGCGGGTGTGGTGTCGGTGGACGCGCCCGCCTACTGGCCTTCGACGATGCCCGGTCTGCTCGGCGGGCCGGTCGAGGGGCTGCGTCGTGACCGGGCCGGTACGGTCGCCGGGTGGGTGCCCGAGTGGTACGCGCCGGGCACCCACCCGGCACTGATCGACTGGACGGTCCGCCAGGTCCTCGATTCGGGCGTCTACGTCGACGACCAGCTCCCGCCCTTCGCCTCCTACGACCCCCGGCCGTTGCTGCCCGGCCTCCGGGTGCCGGTCCACTACATCCACGGCGAGCTCGACACCCAGATACCGCTCGACGTGGCGCGGACCTGCGCCGCGCTCACGCCCGGCGCCGAGGTGAGCGTGATCGCCGGGTCGGGCCACCTTCCGCACCAGGAGCGGCCGGCCGAGTTCACGGCGGCGCTGCGGGCCGCGCTCGCCCTGATGACGTCGGCTCCGGCCGCCGTCTGACGGCCACCACACGCAGCCCGACGATCCGCACCCCGACCACAGCCGTCCGCCGAGCCACCACGCGCGGCTCGGGTGCCCCTCCTCGTCGGATCGGACAGTCGGATCGGACAGTCCGGGCCCCTCACCGCCGGCCGAAGAACTCCACCTCGGCGACGGCGAGCCGCCGGTCGAGGCGGATGCCGAAGTCGGCGTCCGCCGTCAGCCGGATGCGTACGACGTCGGAGCCGCGCAGGGCGAAGGTCTGCTGGCCGGGCTGGTCCCGGAGGGTGACCGTCTTCGTACGGTGCTGGCCGTCGGCGGTGACGAGCAGCACGGTGATCTTCGCGGGGCGGGCCTCGGTGAGGAATTCGTCCTGGTTGACCGAGCTGCCCGGGGTGATCAGCAGCTCCCGCAGCCGCACCGGCTTGTCGAAGTCGGCCTCCAGGTACTGCCCGATGCCCGAGCCGGGGTTGACGGGCGCCCAGTACCGATTGTTGAAACCGTCGAAGGCCGCGCTCGCCGGATGGCCGGGCGCCTCGCTGGAGGCACGGACCTCCGTCGGGCGCAGCGCCTCCGGCTTGGTGGTCCGGTCCTGGGTGAAGGTGAAGACCTCGGGGAGGTGGGAACGGCCGAACCAGACCGCGAGCAACAGGACCAGCAGCGTCAGGGGCAGCGCCAGGCGGGGCCGCCGCCAGGTCCGGTGCCGGGGTCTGCTGCCTGCCGCCAGGGCGCGGTCGGAGCGCCAGAGGATCCGGCGCCACCAGGGCGTGCGCGCCCGGTGGGGCGGTGGTGCGGTGTCGAGGACGGCACCGCAGCGGCGGCACAGCTGCCGGTCGTACGGATTGTCCGTCCGGCACTGCGGGCAGGGCCGGCCCGCCGGTCGCCCGGGTGGCGCGGGGTGGTCGGCCGCGTCGGCTTCCGGGGCGGCATCCGGCCCGCCGTCGGGCCCAGGCTCCGGGCGGTCGCCCGGACGTCTGGGGGCGGCCGGGGGTTGCGCCGGGGCGGGTGGTGGTGTGCGGGGGGCCGCCGTGGGCCTGGGGGGCACGGACGGCGGTGGGGTGGCGGACCGGGACGCGCGCGAGGGCTCGGGCTCGGACGCAGGGGCAGGCGGGGTCGGGGTGGTGGCGGGTGACGGGGGCGCGGGGGCCTCTCGCTCCTCCCACTCCAGGAAGGCTCGGCAGGAGGCGCAGAACCGGTCTGCGGTCTCGTTGCGGTGTCCGCAGTCGGGGCAGGTCATGACGGGTCCGCTCCCTCCGCCGCTGAGGGCAGCAGCTCGACCCGGTACGCGAGGTGCGCGGGTATCTCCGCGGCGACGAGCCGCTCCAGCCGGGCCCGGTCGATCCGGTCCGGTTCGGGCACCCGCAGCCGGACCGTGACCGACGCCCCGGCCGAGCCGGGCAGCGCGGCCCCCGGCACCGGCGACCAGGTGGTGGCCCCGCTCTCGTCGATCTCCGGCTCGGTGCCCGTCTCCAGCCGCACCGCCGCGGCCAGCCCGCGCCGTGTGCCGCGCCGCCGGTGCCGGGCGACCGCTTCGGTGACCACGGCGCGCCGCTGGTCCTCCGGCCGCCCGGCGTCGGCCTCCACCGCGAGCCAGCCCGCCAGATAGGCGAGGAAGTCCGCGGGCGCGGTGCGCGGGTGGAGGTACGCGGGCAGGTTGTCGAGTGTGAGGTGCAGCGGCGCCAGCACCTCGTCCAGGGCGCCCAGGAAACGCTGGAGGAAGTCGTGTTCGAGGTAGAGGGCGGGCAGTTGGTCCAGGAGGGGGTGGGGTGTCGGCAGGCCGGGGATCGTTCCGCGCACGTCGGTCAGTCCTCCCTCACCCGGAGCTGGTGTTCGTAGCTGAACGCCAACGCGTGCCGGTCGAGCGTGATCTTCGCGGTGGCCTCGGCCCTCCGTCCGGTCACGGGATCGGCGGGGAAGAGCCGTACGTCCTCCACCAGGTCGACGCCGGGCACCTGTTGGAGCACGCCGAACACCTCGCCGGAGTGGATGGGCCGCCCGAACGGCCAGCCCTGCCCGGCCGGGCCGCCGGTGAGCGGGTTGAAGTAGCCGTAGAGGGCGGCCAGTGCCGTCTCGCGCAGCCGGTCGACCGCGACGGCCCGGCCCGCCCGGACCGAGGCGACGACGGTGACGCCCTGGTAGTAGGGGGGTTCGACGACGAGCCGGGTACCGATCGGGCGGCGCTCGTCCAGATACGCGGCGACCATGGCGAGGGTGTCCGGCGGCGGGATCAGCTCGTCGAAGTCGATCCGGCCCTGCGCGTCACTGCGACCGGCGGGAACGACGAGGAGGCGCACGCCACCGGTCCGGTCCTCCCCCTCGGCCCCGTCGGCCCGGCCCGCCGGTACGCACTTCACGCGGGCGGCGTCCGGCGCGACCTCACGGGCGAGCTGTTCGTAGTCGTGCGGGACGACGGCCCGGTGCAGGGTGCGCAGGGTCATCGGGCCGCGGACGCGGGCGTTGGCCACGCTCTCGCCGTCGACGCCGCCGAGCGCCGGGCGCCGGTTGTGCACCCGGGCCACGTAGGGCAGGGAGCTGCGCAGCACGCGCAGCGCGCCCCGGGCGACATTGCCACGGCGGCCGCCGCCGGTGCGGTAGGCGCGTACCCGGACCGGGCTGCCCTTCGGGGGCACGGCGCCGTACAGCCGCAGGGTGCCGTCCTGTTCCCGTACGGCCGGGCCGAAGTCGACGCGGCCGGAGGTGGGGTCGAGGGTGATGTGCCGGTCGGTGGCGGTGGAGTGGGCGAAGTCGTCGACGCGTGTCCACTCGACCCAGCCGTCTCCCTCCGCGACTTCGACGACGAACGGTTCCTCCGCCGGCACCACCGGTGGCCGGGCGACGCGGAAGGCCTGGCCCGGTACGCCTTCCGACGGGCCGAGGTGTTCCTCGGTGACGGTCTCGGCGTGGGCGGCCTCCACGGTGCCGCCGAGGGTGAACGCGGTGATCTGCCGTACGGTCGGCGACGCGAGGTAGGCGGGCTGGTCCGGGGCGGCTTCCCGCAGTCGGCAGCGCAGCCAGCCGGCCGTGTGGCGGGCGACGACGGAGGCGCTGTGGGTGGCGGGCATGTGCAGGATGACGTCCCCCGCCTTGTTGAACGCACCGGTGTCGTCCTGCTCCACCTCGCAGGGCGCCCAGGCCTCGCCGTCCCATGCCTCCCAGACCAGCGGCGGGCGGCGGGGGTCGACGCCCACGCCGTCGACCCGGCAGTCCAGGCGCAGCACGAGGACACAGCCGGGCACGGGGTTGGTCAGGCCGATGTAGAGGCAGTCGCCGGGTGCGGGCGGGGTGGTGAAGCAGGGCACGTCGCGGCCCAGGGCCAGTTCCTCCGAACGGTCCGTGGCGTTCCCGGATTCGGGCCGGGTGGCGAGGTGGGCGAGGGCGCACGGCGGCACCGACAGATCACGGCTCGTGGTGAAGACCACGGCCTCCTCGGTCTCGGTGCGTACGGTCGCGACCTCCGTACCGGCCTTGATCCGCACCGTCTCCGGCTGCGGGGCGGAGAGCCGGAAGGTGACCTCGGTGCGGGCCGCCGTCGGTGGGTAGAGCCGCACCCCGATCAGGTCGAGGAAGGCGAGATAGTTCTTGTCCGGGACCCGGTTGAGGCGGTAGACGAGCTGGTCGACCATGGTGGCGAAGGCCTCGATGAGCGTGACGCCCGGGTCGGAGACGTTGTGGTCCGTCCACTCCGGGCAGCGCTGCTGCACCAGCCGCTTGGCCTCGTCGACCAGCGTCTGGAACCGGCGGTCGTCCAGGTTGGGGCCGGGGAGCGTCATGAGCCCTCCTCGGGGCGGAGGTCGTGCCCCGCGGCGGGGTGTGCGTCGTGCTGCGGGATCACGTAGAAGGGGAAGACGAGGTTGCGCGGGTCGTTGGCGCCGCGGATCGCGTAGCTGATGTCGATGTAGAGCACCCCGTCGTCCGCCTCGTCGAAGCGGACGGCGACGTCGGCCACCTCCACGCGCGGCTCCCACCGCTCCAGGGCGAGGCGTACCTCGTAGGCGAGTTGCCCGGCCGTGCCGGCGTCGGCGGGCGCGAAGACGTACTCGCCGAGGGCGCAGCCGAACTCCGGGCGCATGGGGCGTTCACCGGGCGAGGTGCCGAGGATCAGTCGGATCGACTCCTCGATCTCCCGGTCCCCGCCGACGAGGGCGATGCCGCCGGTGGCGTCCGTGCGGGGCGGGAACGCCCAGCCCGCACCGATGAACTGCTGGGGCACGTGGCTCACCCGCCGATCAGCACGGTCGGGCAGCCGGAGACGATCGGGGAGCCGCAGCCCGTCGGGTCGCCGACGCGCGCGGCCGGGAGGCCGCCGATCAGCACGTCGGCGCTGCCCGAGACGATCGTGGACGGCGGGTGTGCGGCGGGCGAGGCGCAGCGGTGCGGGGTGCCGACGGTGGCCGCGGGACTGCCGCCGATCAGCACCGTGGGATCCCCCGGCGGACCGACGGTACCGGGGTGGCCGGTGGGATCGCCGACGCGTGCGGCTGCTGGCATGTGCGGTGCCCCTCTGCGTGGACGTCAACTACTGGATCCATGACCTCGACCGCTGGTCCCGACCTCTTCGACGACATCAATTGATCTTCACCAGGGGCGCGTTGACGGATACGGTCCGGCCGCCCTTGACCTCGGTGCGGGTGGTGCCGTTGACCGCGACCTGGTTGCCCTGGACCTCCACGGCGCCGGTGGTGGCCACCGTCACCTGGCCGTTTCCGCCGTCCAGCCGCACTCCGCTGCGAGCCGTCACCTTCACCGAGCCACCGGCGAGTTCCAGCGTGCCGTCGCCCGCGTCCAGGGACACCCCGTGACCCGCCTTGATCGACACCCGTTGCCCGGCGTCGATCTCCACGGTGCCGTCGCTGTGCAGCACGATGGTGGTGCCCTTGCGATCGAGGTCGATCTTCAGCTTTCCGTCGCCGGTGACGAGCCGTACCCCTTGCGGGCCGTTCGCCGTGTCGAGGAGTTCGAGTTTGTTGCCGTCGCGGGATCCGAAGGCGCGCTTGGTGACGGCGCCGCTGGTGGGGTCGATGGTCGCGCCGTCCTGGCCGTCGGCGCCCTGGGACGGCTTGTCCTGCCCGTTGTAGAGGGCGCCCAGCACGTACGGGCGGTCCAGGTGCCCCTGCTCGAAGCCCACCAGCACCTCGTTGCCGACCTCGGGGACGAACACCTCGCCGCCACCGGTGCCGCCCGCCTGCGCGGTACGGGCCCAGTCGCTCGCGTACGCGTCCGACAGCCACGGGAAGCCCACCTTGACCCTGCCCAGCCCCTCGGGGTCCTTGGTGTCCGTGACCGTGGCGTTGACCAGCCCGGACACGCCCTGGTGGGGGGAGGCGCCGCCGCCGGTCAGCCCGAACAGCGAACGTTCCTGCTGCCCGGAGACCGAGATCCACGTCTCGTACCCGCGCAGCGAGTCGAACACGTGCCGCGAGGAGGTCACCGTGTACCGCCCCTCGAAGGGCGCACCGACCCCGGTCAAGGTGACCGCGCCGCCCGCCCGGACCGCTGGGTTGCCCCGGATGACCGCCTCCAGCTCGGCGAAGGACCCGGCGATGCGTTCGGCCAATGCCCCGGCCGCCTGGTCCACCTCCGCCTGTGTGCCGTACGGGGCGTCCGTGACCACGTAACCCGCTTCCCCGAACGGCGCGGTCACCTGGGCCGCGGTGACACCCAGCTCCAGGGTCCGGGCCTTCCCCGCCTCCGCGCGGCCGACCAGCGGCTGTTTGGCCCGTACGTCCCAGCCGCGCACCTCGACCGCCGAGACCTGCTCGGCCGCCGACACCCCGGCACGGCAGCGCAGCAGATTGACGCCCATCTCCAGGACGAGCGGGTGCCTCTCGGCCCGGGCCGAGACATCGGGCGCGTCGCCCGCCTCCGTCGGCCGGGTGACGTGCACCTGCCCGTCGGCCACGTAGAGCTGTGCGCCGGCCTCCTCGGCCAGGCCCCGCAGGAACTCCCAGTCGCTGATGTTGGGCTGCGCCACGTGCTCCAGCACCGGGCCCGCGATGTCGACCTTCCCCGGGCGCAGTCCGGACCGCTGGGCGACGCGGACACAGATGTCGGCGAGGGTCATGTTCTGGTAGCTGGCCACCCGGCGGCCGCGGAAGAGCCGGTAGGACTCGTCGAGGCCGCGTACGACCGTGAAGGTGCCGGTGTCATCGATCTCCACCTCCAGCGCGGTGACGCTGCCGGTCAGCAGCGGCCGGGGCGCCGGGCCGCCGCCGCCCGCGCGGGCCAGCAGCCGCACCTTGGTCCCGACGGCGATTCCCGCCTGTCCCAGCAGCACCCGGCCGGGGTCGCGGAAGCGCAGCACGAACAGATCGGGCAGTGTGCGGCTGTCGTCCACATAGCCTTCGACGAGGGTGTTCGCCAGTGCCGGCGGCAGCGGGCGGCCGCCGAACTCCACGAGCACGGACTTGGCGACGCTCTGTTCCGCCATCTGCTCACCGCCCCACGGGGTCGTCGTCGTACGGACCGTCCGGGTGCCGGAGCCGGTCCAGCTCGTCGAGGGCGGGGAGCAGCAGTTCCCGGCCGTTGGTCAGCCGCATCGGGTCGTCGATGTCGTTGGCCTCGGCGATGACCCGCCAGGCGGTGGGGTCGCCGTACTCGCGCCAGGCGAGGTGCGCCAGCGTGTCGCCGGTCTGCACCCGGTGCACCCGCCGGGCGTGCAGCGCGCCGGAGGTCGGGTTCTGTCCGGGCGTCTCGCCACTGATCTCCTCCATCGTCACCTGGCACACGGCCCGGACCGGCACACCGGAGGTGGTGAACAGGGTGTACTTCACCTGCACTTGGCTGACGTAACCGGGGAAACCGGTGAGTCCGCCCCAGTGGAACACCACCCACGGCGGGGAGGACCTCTGCTGCTGCCGCGTCTCGTCGGTCGGCACACAGCAGGCGAACAGCCGCTCCACCGCCTTCACCACGCTGGTGTCGTGGGTGTCGCTCGCGTCGAAGAACATCTCGACGGTGAGCTTGCTGGGCTGCGGTCCCTGGTACTCCGGTGGACCGGCGCTCTTCGCCCCCTTGGCGGGGGTGCGTTTCCACGCCGCCGCCTTGGTCAGGCTCAGCTCCTTGGGGTTGAACTGGAAGTCGATCCGCCCGCAGGGGCCGCCCGGGGTGAGGCCACCGCCGGGCGGCGGGGTGCGCAACTCCAGGTAGGCGTGCTCCAGTTTGGGCCTGGCCCCGCCCCCTCGGGCCGCGGGGCCGCCGGTACCGGCGGCGCTGAACGCCACGGGTGCGCTCATCGGCCTCAGCCCTCCATCACATAGCCGTGGTGGGCGATCTCGATGGTCTCGGTGGCCACCTTGGGCGACTCCGGGTTGAAGGACGGTCCGGTCCAGCGCACCGGCACGACCTCCAGCAGCCCCCACTGGGCGACCTTGCGGCCGTCCCCGGTACGCGCCTCGATGTGCGCCGTCCGGCGTTTGAAGCCCGTGGTCATGCCGGCGAACCACTTGGCCACCTTCTCGGTCTCGCGGGTCAGCGGCCGGGACAGCTTCACATTGGGGTACTTGAGGCGGGTGGGCAGCTGCCACAGATACCCGTTGTTGCCGCCCTCCTCCCGCTGTTCCAGCACCACTTCACAGCCGAGACCCTCGCAGGTGTTGAACGATCCGAGTTCGATGCCGTCGACGGTGACGACGAAGCAGACACTGACCGCCGGGTCATCGGTTACGGGCATGCGCTGTCCCCTCTGCTCTGCTGTGTTGTCTCAGTGCCGGGTGTCGATGAGGAAGCCGGCCCGCTCGCGTTCGAGCCTGAGCTCGGCCTTGAGCAACCGGCTGAGCGGGGCGAACAGGGCACGGACCAGTTCGTCGGTCACAGCGGGTGCGGTGCCTTGGGGGGTGCCTTTGGCTTCGGGGTGACCGGTGGTGCCGGGCGGGGTGGGATCGGGGCCGGGGCCGGGCTCGGGTGAGGGCTCGGGGCCTGATCCCGGGGGCGGCGGTTCGAGCGGGGGGCCCGGTCCCGGGGGCGGGGGCTCGGTCGGTGCGGGACCGGGAGCGGCGGTCTCACGCTGCACGGCGGGCAGCGATCGTGACGCCCGGAAGACGACCGAGCCGTCGGCCATGCGCTGGGCCACTCCCGCGGCGACGGCCACCGCGCCGGCGTCGAGCATGCGGGCGGGCTGTTCCGCCCGCTCGGGGGACGGCGACGTGGCCGGGGAGCCCGTCAGCCGCTGCACGGGGGCGGCGGGAAGGCCGACGAGGGGCGGTGACGGTACGGGGGCCGCCGTCCAGGGGACGACGGGGGTGGGCGCCGTGCTGGTGCGCTGGACGGGGGGTGGTGCCGTCGCCGGAGCGGGCCCGGACCATCGCACGGGAACGGCTGCCGGGGCCGGTGGTACGGGGGCGGGGCCGGCCGGGCCCGTGGGGAGCGGTCCAAAGACGCCGGAGAAGAGGGGCAGGGATCGCTGGGCGACCAACGGGACGGTGGGCGTCACCGTTCTCGGAGAGGGGCCCGGATCGGTGTGTGCCCCGGTGCTTGCCTCGTCCGGTCGGCCGTCGGCGGCGATGCGCTGGAGCGGCACCGGCGGATGGGCTCCGGGGGGCGCCGGTCCGTTGGGCGGGGCCCCCAGCGGGGATTCGCCGAGCAGCGGACGTGCGGGGGCTGCGGGTGCAGGTGCTGCGGGGACCGCGGGTTCAGGTGCTACGGGAACTGCCGGGATGTCTGCGGTGACGTCGGGGCTGACGGCCTCCGGTTCGGTCGGGGCGGGCAGCGGAGGGAAGGCGGCTGGAGAGTCCCCGGTGCTCGCGACGGGTGTGCGCTGTGCCGTCGGTGGCAGCGCGGTGAGGGGCGCGCCCAGCCCGAGGCCGTGCGGCGTGGCGGAGCGTTGCACAGGGGACCGTGGGGGCGGCGGGGCGGGGGCACCGGGGGCGGGCTCGTGCTCCGGAGTGAGTGCCGGGCCCGGGGCCGAGGCCACCGGCTCCAGTTGATGGACGAACGTCTCCAGCGGCCTGGCCGACACCAGGGGTTCGCCACTGACCACCCGCTGGAGGGGAACGGGTGGCGCCGGTGGCACCGCTGCCCGGCTGACTGCCGGGGCGGGCTCGGACGCTCCGGACACTGGTGTCGCGGCACGCGTCGCCAGCCCGTGGCCGCCTCCGGCCGGCGCCTCCGGACTGACCTCGTGGCCGAGCGGAGCAGTGGTGAAGGAGGCGTTCCGCCAGGTGTTGAGAGAGCCGCGAAACCCGTCCGGGTCGGTGACGAGAGCCGCGTCACCGAGGGTACGTTGCAGAGGTGGCAACTCCCGCCAACCGTCCGCGGGCCCGGCTGGGGAAGGGGATGCCGGCGCATCGGCGGGCGCTTCGGCGTCGCGGCGGCCGCTCAGCCAGGACAACACCCCCATCAGTGCCCCGCTCCGTTCAGCCGGGCGATCTGTTCGACGTATCCCAACCGATCGGCGTGTTCCAGGTCGAGGATCTGATCGAGCGACCAGTGGAAGTGGTAGGCGAGGTACGCGACTTCCTCGTGGATCCGGTCTGCCGCGTACGTCACGATTCCCCCAGGCGACCACCGCCGGCGAGGTCCACCGCGAAGTTCTCCCGGCACGCGGGGCAGGTGACGGCGGCGCGGGTGTGGCCTTCGGCGTTGATACGGCGGTAGAAGTCCTGCAGGAAGGCGAGGTCGGAGGCGAAGAGGTCCTCGACGACACCCGGGTGGACGTCCTCGATGGTGCCGAGGCGGGTGAGTACGCGGGCGATGAGCACCACGGAGAGGTAGGCGGAGTTCTCCCGTACCCGGTCGTCCCGCAGCGGGATCAGCTCGTCCCGGGCGGTCGCCAGCCGCATCACACCGGAACGGTGGACGGTGCCGGATTCGTCCACGTACCCGCGTGGCAGCTCGAAGGCGAACTCGGTGCGCAGCCGCTCCGGTTGCGCCGGCGATTCGGCCTCCGGGCGGGCGGTCGCCGCCGCGATGGTCCGGCGCATCAATCGACTTCCAGGCTCTCGTACGTGATCGCCAGCTTCTCCGTGAGGACGGAGGTGTCACCGGCCTTGAGCGCGCTGATCTCCAGCGACTTGGGCCAGGCGTTGATCAGCTTGTACCGCTTGATCGGGATGCCCTCGTAGTCGTAGACGATGATCGAACCGTTGCGGCGGGCATTGTTCATCTTCCCGAACCGGGAGTCCTTGATCCAGCGTTCGAAGCTGTTGTCCTCGGTCAGACCGCGGGCGACGGTGACTTCTCCGGCCTTGGGACGTCCGGGCAGCTTCTTGATGGCGTATTTGCCGTCGGCGGTGTTCTGCTTCAGCTCGATGACGTCCTGTTCCATCTTCAAGCCGGTGACCTCGGTGATCTGCCGGATGAGGACGCTGTCGAATTCCAGCCCGAAGGAATGCCCTACGGAACTGTCGAGATCGGGGAGCGGCATACCAGTCTCCTAGGTTCGGTACCGGAGTTCAGTTTCGTGCGCGGTCATTCGTCGACCGCGCCGCTTCCGCCGGACAGCTGGGCGAGCCGGAACACCACGAACTCCGCCGGCTTTACCGGTGCCACTCCGACCTCGCAGATGACCTGCCCCGCGTCGATGCTCTCCGGCGGGTTGGTCTCGCGGTCGCATTTCACGTAGAAGGCCTCGTCCGGAGTGAGGCCGAACAGTGCGCCCTTGCGCCACTCGTTGACCAGGAACGCCGACACGGTGCGCCGGACCCGGGCCCACAGGGCGTCGTCGTTCGGCTCGAAGACCACCCACTGCGTCCCGGCGAGAATCGACTCCTCCAGGTAATTGAAGAGCCGCCGGACGTTGAGGTAGCGCCATGCGGGGTCGGCGGCGAGGGTACGGGCGCCCCAGACCCGGATGCCGCGGCCGGGGAAGGCCCGGACGCAGTTGAGGCCGATCGGGTTGAGGAGGTCGTGCTCGCCTTTGGTGATCTGCGTCTGGAGGGCGACGGCTCCCCGCACGACCTCGTTCGCCGGGGCCTTGTGCACCCCGCGCGACTCGTCGTTGCGCGCCCACACGCCCGCGATGTGCCCGCTGGGCGGCACGAAGGCGTTGCGTCCCGCACCCGGGTCGAAGACCTTGATCCACGGGTAGTACATGGTGGCGTACTTCGAGTCGAACCCGGTGCGTTCGGTGCGCCACGCCTTGACCTGCTGCGGGCTCAGGCCGGGCGGCGGGTCGAGGATGGCGATGCGGTCGCCCATCGCCTCGCAGTGGGTGATGAGGCCCTGCTGGACGGAGACGACCGTGTCGAGGTCGAGCACGCCGCGCTCGTAGGCGCTCATCAGGTCCGGTGCCGCCACCATCGTGATCTCTTCGACGGCCTCCAGGCCGCCGAAGCCGGTGCGGAGGTCGGGGTCGCCGACGTAGGACTCGGCCGACAGCGCTTCGGGGGTCGGGGTGCCGTCGGGCGGCGGTGCGGCGAGGGAGACCGACTGCGCGGGCGGCCGTGCGGGCGCGGCGCCCTTGCCGGGTTCCTCCAGGGCGATGAAGCGGGAGCGGGAGGCGACCTGCGCGGCCACGTTGTCCTTGCTGCGCTTGGTGGTGACGGCGGGATAGGTCTCGACGACCTCGCCGTCCCGCTTCACCAGGAGCGTGAAGACGTCCTGGGGCGGGTCACCCCCCTCCGGCCCCTCCGGATCGGCGACTTCGACGGTGATCTCGCCGGTGACGCCGGGCAGGGCGCGTACGAGGTAGGGACCGAGCGGCGTCGGTGGTCCGGCGGCGATGGCGGGGGCGGTGCCCGCGTCGTCCTCGTCTCCTCGCTGCCCGCCGATGCGTACGACGTAAGCGATCCCGCCGCCGTTGGCGAAGAAGCCGTACACGGAGCCGGCGAGGTAGGTCCCTTCGATGAAGTCACCGAAGACGCCGACGAACTGGGTCCAGTTCGTGATCAGCGTCGGTTCGTTGAACGGACCCTTCTGCGCGAATCCGACGAAGGCGGCGACCGAGGTCCCGACCCCTTCGATCGGCCGCGACCCGGACTCCACCTCTTCGACGTAGACGCCCGGGGACAGGTACGACGGCATACCACTCTCCTTGACCGGGGAACGAGGGTGATTCTCGTCAGCGCCCGGGATCAGCGGAAAGAGCTTTCGGCCGCCCCGACGTGCACGGACGCCTGCCCGAACGGGCACCGGGCGATACCCCGGTTTCGTACCCCTCGCCTTGCCGTTCGTCTTCGCGGTCCGCGCATGCTCGACGCCATGTCGGGGACGTACGGAACCGTACGGGACGACCGGGTTGCGTCGTGAAGGCCACCCCGGAAAAGGTCACTACGACGGCACGCGGCATGCCCTCCGGGGCGGGAGCGCGTACGACGCGTGCCGCGGGGCCCGTGTCCGCCCCGGTGCCCGGGGTCCGGGGGCTGGACCGACGCGGAATTCAGCGACTTCAGGGGGCGGCGGGGAACGCGGCGGTCTCCCGTTTGGTGGCCCAGCGCTATGCGGAGGTGGTGAAGCCGCCGCCCGCTCAGGCACCGGGCTTTCGTGAGGTCACGGCGGATGTGACGGCGAAGAAGCAGACGATCGCGCAGCACCCTCCGGCGGCCGGTGAGTCGAAGGCCGCGCAGGACGCGGCGGTGGCTCCGCCGGACGACAAACAGGCCCAGGGCAAGGCGGCCCAGGCCGAGAAGATGAACGCGGCGAAGCCGGGCGAGTTCGACAAGGCGGGGTTCATCAAGGCGGTCAACGACGCGATCGCGGCGCAGGCGCCGAAGAATCTCGACGAGGCGGACAAGTTCTCGGAATCCGGGAAGGCCGACAAGGTCAAGGAACAGGTCGACGGGAAGGTCGGGGAGGGCAAGGAGTCCTCGGCCAAGGACATCGAGACCACGACCAAGGCGGCCCCGGACACCTCGGCGGCCAAGGAGAAACAGGTCACCCCGATGACCCCGGACAAACCCCCGGGGAACCCCGGCCCGCCGAGCGCCGACGCCGCGATACCGGCGAAGCAGCCGGACGCGGTGACGGACTTCTCCGAGGGGCCGAAGGAGAACGACAAGGCGCTGGCCGACGCGGAGATCACCGAGGACCAGCTCGCCAAGGGCAACGAACCGGAGTTCAACCAGGCCCTGTCGGAGAAGAAGAAGGCCGAGGAACACTCCGCGCAGGCCCCCGCCCAGGGCAGGGCCGCGGAGAACCGGCAACTGACGACGGCCAAGGCGAACGCGGCGGCAGCCGGCACCCAGGCGATGGCGTCCCTCACCGCCACCCGCACCGCGGCAGGCCAACAGGTCGACGGCGGAAAGGGCGAGACGAAGTCGAAGGACGAGCGGAAGCGGGCCGAGGTCACGGCCAGGCTCCAGACGGTCTTCGACGCGACGAAGAAGGACGTCGAAGGCACTCTGTCGGGCCTGGACAAGACGGTCGACGACCAGTTCACGCGAGGCGAGAAGGCCGCCCGGGATGCCTTCATGGCCGACCAGGAACGCCGGATGAAGGCGTACAAGAAGAAGCGCTATTCGGGGTTCACGGGAAAGCTCAAGTGGGTCAAGGACAAGTTCAAGGGCCTCCCGGAGGCGGCGAACCAGCTCTACCAGGAATCCCGCAAGCTCTACGTCCAGCAGATGCAGGGCGTCATCTCCGGCATCGCCGACACGATCGGCGCGGAGCTGGGCAAGGCGAAGGCCCGTATCGCGAAGGGCCGCGCCGAGCTGAAGGCCGAGGTGGACAGACTCCCCGCGGATCTCCGGCAGTTCGGCGAGGAGGCGGCGGCGGACTTCGCGGGCAAGTTCGACGACCTCGAGTCGGAGGTCAATGAGAAGTCCCAGCAGTTGGTGCAGGAGCTGGCCACCAAGTACACGCAGGCCCTCAACAAGATCGACGAGGAGATCAAGAAACTCCAGGAGGCCAACAAGGGTCTGATCGACAAGGCGAAGGACGCGATTGTCGGCGTCATCAAGACGATCAATGAACTGAAGAATCTCCTGATGGGCATCCTGGCGAAGGCCGCCGGAGCCATCATGAAGATCATCAAGGATCCGATCGGCTTCCTGGGCAACCTGGTCCAGGCGGTGGGCGCGGGCCTGAACCTCTTCATCACCAACATCGCCGACCACCTGGAAAAGGGCCTGGTCTCCTGGCTCCTGGGCACCGCGGTGCAGGCGGGCCTGGAACTCCCGGCGAAGTTCGACCTCAAGGGCATCATCCGCATCATCGGCTCGCTGCTGGGCCTGACATGGGAGAACATCCGCGCGAGAGTCCTCCGCAAGGGCGTTCCGGACCAGGCGATGAGCGCGGTCGAACAACAGGTCCCGGTGGCGGGGGCGTTGCAGCGTGAGGGCCCGGCGGGAGCGTCGAAGGAAATCTCCGCCCAGGCCGGCGACCTCAAGGGCTCGATCCTCCAGAAGCTCAAGGGCTATCTGATCCCGACGGTCCTGATCGCGGGCATCACGTGGATCGTGTCCCTGCTCAACCCCGCCTCCGCCTTCGTCAGGGCGGTCAAGGGAATCATCGACATCGTCACGTTCATCGTGAACCAGGGCGCGCAGGTCGTCGACTTCGTCAACGCGGTACTGGACGCGGTTGTCGCCATCGCGAACGGCGCCAAGGCGGGCGTCCCGAAGATGGTCGAGACGGCGCTGGCGGCGAGCGTCCCCCTGCTGATCGGCTTCTTGGCGGCGCTGGTGGGGGTGGGCGGGCTGGCGAACAAGGTGAAGCAGGTCTTCCATGCGGTGGCGCGGCCGGTGAATCGCGCGATCGACAAGATCGTGGACTTCCTGGCCAAAAAAGGAAAAGCTCTTTGGGAGAGGATCAGAGAAAGGAACAAGGGGAACAGGAAAAACGGGTCACATGTCAACGATGACCGCTCCAATAAAAAGAGTAATGTCCAGTGGTGGCTCTCCCGGAGAGGACTACAAGCAGAGTCCGGGGAATCGCACGTACTCATGTTCCGTGGCGCTGGCAGCAGCGCCCTCCTGGTGATACACAGCAACGAGGAGATCTACAGACAGTATCTGGAAAAGTTCGAAGATTCCGAACTGGACAGAACGAAGAAGCAAGCGAAGGAATCCGCAGAGGGCGAAACAAGAAAGCTGGAGGATATTCAAATCTCCACCCTCGCCCCCGCACAGAAGAAGAAAAAAGTCGAGGCGTCCCTGAGACGGCTGGCCCAGTTCACCATCACCCTCATCGGAAACAGACAGGAACTACCCGATTCATCTCCGCCGATCTATGGCCAACTTTCCCCAGGGGGTTTCGGCACACGAATGACAATCAACATCCTCACAGAGAAACCGCCGCCGGTGGGCCCTGGAGGAAGCGAGCCGAATGAAGGTCGACTAGCTCAAGAGCCGCAGTGGAAGTACCTCAGCCAGCGCAAGGAGAAGGTGACGAGCAGAAAAAGGTTCTACGTACTTGGCCACCTGCTGAACCACAACATTCACGGGCCTGGAATCACCTGGGAAAATCTCGCCCCCCAGTCTACGAGCGGAAACGGAAAATTCCGATGGGCCCCGGAAGAAAAAGTGAAACGTCTCGTACTGGGAAATACCGGAAAAGGGGTCAGGTACACCGTCGCACCCGTTTACAGCGGCCGCTCTGTCGACAAGGGCGCAATAATCGACGAATGGAAGCGCAGGAACGTTCCGGAAATCGAAACAAAGAAGGCAATTCTTAACGCGGAGGATTATGTCCCTACAGCATACAGCTGGGAGTACAAGGTGATTTTCGAGGACGGCAAGTTCATAGACTCAGGGGAGACGGACAGCGGAGAGACTCCGAACCCCATACGCCAAGAAGCAGGCAAGTATCACCAGTAGGAGTACACGATGCAGTATCGCGAAGAAATAGAAGGCCTGGCTCACCGGATCAGGCAGCATCCCCTGCTTGAGCTCCTCGAATTCGACCTGGGTTCGCCAGGTGAACGGGAATCAGTCGATGCAGCCGAGCAACGCCTGGGCACCACACTGCCCCACTCGTTGCGCAGCCTCTACTATGCATTCAACGGTGCTACGCTCCGCTGGCGGGTCAGGACCGACCTCGACGAGGCTTTGCAACACCGAGTGGACGAAGAACTGGCGTCATTGGCTGCCCAGTACGACATCTACAACACTGCCGGGGTAATACAATTCTTACCCCTGGATGAGATGCTCTTCGGCGAGGAGTACGAAGTCGAGCAACTCGATCCAAGTGGCGGCCGATTCGATTTTTGCGGCGAAAGCTACACTAATAATGATTTCACTAAAATGCTGCACATTTTCGACGCAGTCAATGACTTCACCGCCATGGCCTTCGTTATTTTAGGGGGTCACGGAGACTGGAAGATGCTGCGCCTCACCCACAACTGGTTCGAGTTTGATCAATCCCGAACGACCTACCTCGATGACTATTTTGAATTCGTCATCACGACGTGGGGTCTGCTCAGCGCACGGGAGGAACTCTTCTATGAGTATCGCGGGGACCGCCGCGAGCCGCTCATCTATGACAACGACCTCGCCCTTTCCAAGGTCCCCGCCATCCTCAGCAATCCCTAATACTGGAGTCCGTAGCCAAATCCAGCAGGGCACGGGTCCTCGCATAGCCGCCTGAGGTACGCGAATTTTCGATCAGCTTGCAAGTAGCTTCACATACGGCCCGAATTCCGCGGCCAGCGTCAAGCGGCCCAGCTTCTGGTACTCCCGCTGCACCCCCCGGATCAGGTCCGACATCGTCACCGGCTCCCCCGATTCCGCCGACAGGTACGCCGCCGTCACCGCCACCGACCGGATGTTGCCGCCCGCCAGTTCGAACGACTCCGCGCAGAACTTCAGGTCCAGGTCCGCCGCGCGCGGCAGCACCCGGCCCAGGCAGCGTTCCCACAGCAGCAGGCGTTGTTCCGCGTCCGGTACCGGGAAGTCGATCACCAGGTCCAAGCGGCGCGTGAAGGCGTCGTCCAGGTTGGCCCGGAGGTTTGTGGCCAGGATGGCCAGGCCGTCGAAGGACTCCATGCGTTGCAGCAGGTACGCGCTCTCGACGTTCGCGTAGCGGTCGTGGGCGTCCTTCACCTCCGAGCGTTTGCCGAAGATCGCGTCGGCCTCGTCGAAGAGCAGCACACCGTTGATTCCCGCCGCTTCCGAGAAGATGCGTTCCAGGTTCTTCTCCGTCTCGCCGACATACTTGTCGATGACCGTCGACAGATCCACCGTGTAGAGGTCCAGACCCAGGTCCGCCGCGATCACCTCCGCCGACATCGTCTTCCCTGTGCCCGAGTCGCCCGCGAACAGCGCCGTCACCCCTCGTCCCCGTCCGCCCCCGGGGCGCATGCCCCACTCCCCCAGGACCAGATCACGGTGGCGGGCCCGGGCCGTCAGTTCCCGTAGCTGGGCCAGGGAGTCGCGTGGGAGGACCAGGTCCGGCCAGCCGACCGTCGGTTCTATGCGGCGGGCCAGGCGGTCCAGGCCCGCCGCGTTCTGGGCTCGGGCGCCGGCGCGGATGTGGTCCGGGCCGAGGGGTCCCCCGTCCAGTACGGATGCCTGCGCCGCGCTCCGGGCGGCCCGGGCGATCTGGTCCGGGGACAGGAGGAACGGGGACAGGACACCGGTGATGTCCAGATCCGGCGGGACGGCCTTGGCGTACGCCTTCGTCCACAGGGCGGCCCTCGCCGGCGGTTCCACCCTCGGGGCGTGGAGCAGCAGCGGTGGCCGGGTCGACCATGTCGCGTCCCACGGGGCCCGCCCCACCAGGATCACCGGCAACGACGCGTCCGCGACCATGCGGATCACGTCCGGCTTCTCCCGGGCCAGGGCGTCGATCGGCCCGCACACCAGGCCCGCGCCCGTGAGGCGGGCCTCGCGGGCCAGGACGCGTACCGCTTCCGTCGGGTTCGGGTCCGCGGCCAGGCGTTCGAGGCCCACGCCCAGCGTTCCACGGCCCGAGCGGGTCAGCGCGGACGCCGCCAGGGCCGTGCCCGCTCCACCCTGTTCCTCCCGCAGGTAGGCGAGCTGGATGCCGCTGGCCAAGCCGCGCGCCAACGGCCCCGGGTCGCCCACCCCGGACACGTCGTGCCACGGAGCCAGCAGATCGGCGATCCGCGGAGCCGGGGTGTCGTCGCCGAGCAGGTGGGACGTCACCCGGTCCGGGACACGTAACTCCCGGCTCAGGAAGGGGCGGTCCGCCTCCTCCACCAGTAACAGCCCTCCCGCGCGCAGCGGCGCCGACGGGTCCAGCCGTCCTCGCGCACCCGCGTCGGCAGCGGACAGTCCGCACAGGCCGAGGGCCAGTCCCGCCGAGGGACGGCGGCGCGTCACGTCGTCGTTCAAGTAGCCGTAGAAGGCTTCGAAACGGTCGTCCAGGTCCGGTAGCAGGGCGATGAGCAGGATCTCCGTGTCCAGGTCCGTCAGGTCGAACTCCCCCACGACCAGGCCCAGTCGGGTCGGAGCAGCCGGCTCGGCGGGCTCCGCCGTGAACTCCGGCACCACGATCCGCCTGCCTTCGTCCAGCAGCCGCCGCACTCTCTCGTCGCTCAAGTACAGCCCGCGGAACGCGTCGTCCGGGTCCGGGTCCGTCTCCTGTCTCGCCGCCACCGCCCGTCGTACGCGCTGCTCGACGATGAGCGCGCGGCTCAGAAGGTGGCTCAGGCTCTGGTCCTCGGTCATGCCGGCCTTTCCTCCGTGCCCCGGCCCTCCGCCACCCGGGACGCGATCCCCGCCGCCGGTGCGCCCGGTCGCGTCCCGTAGACCGGCAGCCGTCGACCGTGCGGCGTCTTCCGGTACGCCCCCTCCGCCTCGGACGGCCGCTCGGGCGGGATGCCGGAGAAGCCGAGCCGCACGCCCTCCTCGCCGACCGGCGGGCCCGCCTCGTACACGGGCGACGCCGTCACCGGCACGCTCACCACCAGGTCGAGCGACGGTTTGAGTTCACCTCCGAGCGCGCTCCACACATCCGCGAACGACCGGTCCTCCGGCGGGGGCAGGGCGATGGTCATGGGGACCGCCACCCCGATCTCCGCCAGGGAGCCGGTGAGACGTTCCGCGGGCAGGGCCTCGTACCGCAGCAGGCAGGCGAGCAGTGAGGACAGCAGCCGGTGTTCGTCCTCCGGGCGTTTGGTCCAGGCGGTGATCAGGTACGAGAGCTTGAAGTAGCGCGGCGGCCGACGGCGGGCCACGACGACACCGGCCTCGTCGTACTCGTTGTGCAGCCCGCGTTCCCGGCGCCGGGTGTCCTCCCGGATGTCGTACAGGTACAGATTGACGGTCGGTGCGTTGACCTTGGCCGCCCAGTCACGCGTGGGCGCGTCGAAGGCCACCGCGATCTGGGCGCCCTCCAAGGCGTCGTCCCGGAACAGGGTGCGCAGGGACTCGTCGACCTCATGGATCACAGGGGGATTCCCTCGTCTCAGCTTCGGCCCGCGAAGCCCGGTGGGGCGAGATTGCGTTGCACGACCAGGAAGGGTCGCTGGAGCCGGTCCAACCCCCTTATCTCCGCGCGGAGTTCACGCGGACCGAGCTGGTCCTTGCGCAGCACCAGCACCTGGGCCTCGAACGATCCGTCGCGCCCGACCCGCACCGCCGACCGGGCCGCGGTGATCCCCGGCTTCCAGGTGAGCCGCACTGCCTGGCCGGGTGGGAAGTCCGTGCCGCGTGCCTGCACCACCTGGCCGGGCCGCCCGACCTCCGGGGTGATCGTGAGCTTCGGCTGCAGGACGCGGAGCCGGGCGACGGCGGTGTTGTTGACTTGTCGCGGGTCCCGCAGCGCGCCGCGCACGGTGGCTCGTAGCTCACCGTCGGCCGGCGTCGTGTACACCGCCGATTGCGTCACCGTGAGCCGCCCGCCCACCGGGATGCTGCACGGGTTGTCCTGGCCACAGGCCGAGAGGCGGCCCACCGCGCGCTTGCTCGCGTCGGGCACACCCGGCCACTCCGCCGCGAGGACGACGCCTTCCGCCACCCTCGGCCCGGCGTTGGTGAGGGTGAAGCGCGCCTCAGTGGCTCTCCCGGCATAGTTGGGTACGGGCGTCACACTCGCGGTCACCGCGACGTCCGCCTCGACCGGAATGGGAGCCGGGAGCACGGTGAAGATTGCCGTGTCGGTGCCTCTGTTGCCCGCGGAGTCCGTCGCGGTGCAGCTCACCTCGGTGGTTCCCAGCGGAAAGAGCGACCCGGGCGCGGGGACGCAGGTGACCGGCAGGTCGCCGTCCACCGCGTCCTTGGCGGTCGCGACGTAGTCGACCTTGGCACCGCCCGCGCTCGTCGCCTCGACCGTGCGGTCGTCCACCGTCACCTGTGGGGCGGACGCGTCATTGACGATGAAAGTGGCCGTGTCGGTGCCCTTGTTGCCCGCGGAGTCGGTGGCCGTGCAGGTGACGTGGGTGGTGCCCATCGGGAAGAGCGAGCCCGACGCGGGAGTGCAGGCGACCGGCAGGTCACCGTCCACCGCGTCGTTGGCCGTCGCGACATAGTCGATCTTCACGCCGTCCTTGCCCGTCGCCTCGACCGTGTGGTCGTCCACCACGACCCGCGGGGCCGCGACGTCGCGCACGCCGACGCTGATCCGCTCGTGGTAGTCGGGGACCGGGTCGGGTACGGCTTCCTCCCCCACCCGCGTCACCCCACCGGGCACCTTGCCGTCCATCAGGAACTGGACCGTGCAGTGCAGGGTCTGTCCCTGGGGGGCGTCGCCCGCCGTGGTGATGGTCTCCTTGAAGGCGACGGTGGCGCCGCTGGTCACCTTGCGCGTCGCCGGCTCCAGGGTGACGGTGAGGGCCGGGTCGCAGCCGGTCGTCCGATGGCTGACGGTCGTGGGCAAGGCGGTCAGGCCTTCTACGATCTTGTCGGCCACCCGTTTGGGGTCGACGCCCTTCAGGATCGTGCCCCCGGTGGCGTTCGCCACCTTGCTGCCCTGGTTGGGCTCATGGGGCTCCTTCGGCCTCCCGTCGCCGTCGAGACCGTCACCGACGGGGGTATCGATGTCGACGGCGACGACACGCGCCCTCTTGCCCGTCAGCGCGCCGATGGCGTCGTCGAGGCTGTGACCGAGGCTGGGGTCATGGCTGGAGGCGTCGCCGATCAGGACGACGACCGGGCTCGCGCCCTCCCGGAACGCCGTCTTCCCGTCTGCCCCCCGGGCGATCTGCCACAGCGCGTTGATCCAGTCCTCGACGGGCGGACTGCTGCCGCCGAGGTCCGCCTTGAGCTGGTCGACGCCCTTCTCCTGGACGTCCTTCAAGTCGCTCGTCAGCCCCTGCAGAACGCTGAACGCCTTCTCCCCATCGGTGACGTCGCCGTACTTGGCCACGGCGAACCACGAGTCCGGTTGTTCGTCCCGCACCGTCCTGGTGATGGTGCTGAGCTCCGTCTTCAGCTTCCCGATGGTCTCCGCCATGCTGATGGTCCCGTCCACCAGCAGCACCACGTCCGGCCTCGGTGGCACGACCGGCGTTCTCACCTGCTTGTCCACCTGGAAGGACGTGCCCGGGGCGAGGGTCGTCGCGACGGTGTCGGGCCGGACCGTCCACCAATTCGGGGAAGCCCGGCCACCGGCCGCGCCGGGTACGACGCCGACCAGCAAGGCCAGCACCACCATCACCGGGCCGATGCGGGAAGCCTTGAAGCGCGCCCAGGAGCGCCTGCCGAAGTCCATGCCGGAGGCCGTCCACCGCGCCGGCAATCGCTGAACCCCTCGCACACCCCACCCCGTTCACGATCGATGCCCGGCTCCGCGCCCCGGCCGCCTCACCCTCGCGCGCGCGTGCCCGCACCCACAGCGGAGTGCGAGCCAACCCTTCGGGTGCGCAACGCTGCCCGAAGGGGCACGCGGTCGCCGCGCGTCGTTCAGATCAGTCCTTGGCGGAGCGCGTAGGCCACGGCGTGCGAGCGGTTGCGCAGGTTCAGCCGGGTCATCACCGCGTGGAGCACGTTCTTGATGGTCCGTTCCGAGTAGGCGAGTTTCAGGGCGATGTCGGCGGTGTCGTATCCCTCGGCGACCAGCCGCAATACCTCGATCTCGCGGGCGGACAGACCGTTGAAGTTGATGCCGCGCGGCCCGAGCACCTCGCCCTGCAGACGGCCGACCTGTTCCAGCAGGCTGCCCAGCAGATCGGCCGGCACATACCCCTCGCCCCGCGCCACGGCCCCTATCACCTGGACCAGCCGTTCCGGGGTGGCTTCTGCGCGCCGGACGACTCCGACGAAGCCGCACTCCGCCGCGCTCACCAGTTGCTGCTCGTCGATCTGTGTGGTGACCAGCACCCCCCGCGCGGTGCTGGTCCGCTGGATCTGGCGCAGCACGCGCAGTGCGACCTCGTCGACGATGTCCACGACCATGACCACGACCTGGGCGTCCTCGGTGCCGCCCCGGTCGACGAGCCGTACTTCGGGGCGGGTGCGCAGCTGGCTCGCCACTCCGGCCTGCGAGATGGGGTCCTGTGCTCTCAGGTCGACCATGATGCGGTCCGCGGTTGTCTGGTTCAC
The DNA here is from genome assembly GCF_055576875.1 of Streptomyces sp. NPDC033229. Taxonomy (NCBI): domain Bacteria; kingdom Bacillati; phylum Actinomycetota; class Actinomycetes; order Kitasatosporales; family Streptomycetaceae; genus Streptomyces; species Streptomyces sp. NPDC033229. The sequence continues at coordinate 268,132 of NZ_JBVIQR010000003.1, forward strand.
ATCGTTCCTCCCTTGCCGAGCCACCGGTCCTTGTCGAGCCACCGATGTGATGCCTGTCGAATGCATCTGTCGTGCGCCTGTCACGTACGGGCACCCGCAGCTCTCCTCACCCCCTCATTTCCCGGCAAGCTCAGTATTCACCCGGGAAACTGACGATGTCTCAGGGCGAACCCCGATGTGCCCGAAAGTGTTCCTGTGCGGCCGCTGCCTCGCTGTGGTAGCGGCCCGTAGCGTGCGCGCCATGAGTGTTTCGGCGAGCCTGGACGAGTCTTCGGTCACCGTGGAGCCCGGTGGCGAGGCCGAACTTTCCGTGCGGGTGCTCAATTCGGGCACCACCGTTGAGGAGTTCCGGTTCGAGGTGGCCGGGCCGTGTGCCGGCTGGACCACCGTCGAGCCGGCGAGCCTGTCCCTCTACCCGGGCGCGTCCGGCTCCGCGACCCTGAGGCTCCGGCCACCGCGCGACCCCGGCGTCGTCCCGGGTGAGACCCCGCTCGGCCTGCGCGTCGTGCCCACCGGCGACACGGGCGACACCGTGGTGCCCGAGAGCGTCGTGACGGTGCTGCCGTTCACCGACATCGCCTCCGAGCTGGTACCGCGTACCTCGCACAGCGCCTGGCGCGGACGGCACAAGGTCGCGGTGGACAGCCGGGGGAACACGCCCGTGACGGTGCTGCTCACCTCCCAAGGAGGCACCGAAAGGGCCCGGTTGGCCTTCGAGCCCGCCGAGCTCACCATCCCGCCCGGTCAGGCCAAGTTCGCGAACCTGAAGGTCCGTCCGGCGGGGCGGCTGTGGCGCGGGGCACCGGTCACCCATCCGTTCCAGGCGGTGGTGGCGCCGAAGCCGGTAGCGGGGCAGGGGCCGTACGAGCCGGAGGTGCTGGACGGCTCGTACGAGCAGCAGGCCATCCTGCCGAGCTGGCTGCCCCGCGCGTTGATCGTGGCGGCCCTGCTGGTGGGTGTGCTGGTGGGGCTGTGGTTCGCGGTGCTCCGCCCCACCGTGCGCTCGGCCGCCCGGGAGGCGATCACGCCGGACGCCGTCGAGAGAGCCGTGAACAACAGACCGAAGGCAGCAGGGAGCGAGGGCTCGCAAGGGCAGCCGTCGGGCGGCCCGAACGCGCGGGGCGGTGCCAACGGCGGTACGACGACGGGAAGCTCCGGATCGTCCGGCGTCCAGGCCACGCCCGGTGCGGCGGCCGGTTCGACACCGAAGCCCGGCGAGCCGGGCGGGCCCGCGGCCCCCAAGAGCGCCCGGGTGGAGGTACGGGACTCGGTCGGCGGCGGGGCTCAGAGCGCATCCGCGATCACGGTCCCCGAGGGGAAGACGTTCGAGCTGACGGACATCGTGCTGCAGAACCCGCAGGGGGACGCGGGCACGCTGGTCGTGTCGATCCAGGACGAGCAGCACTTCAATCTGGCGCTGGAGAACTTCCGTGACTCCGACTACCACTTCGTGACGCCGATCGAGGTCCCGGCCGGCGGCCGGGTCACCCTGTCGGTCAGCTGCCGCGAGGTGGGTCGGCCCGTCAAGGCGCCGACTCCGTCGCAGTGTTCCGAGTCGATGTTCCTCGGCGGTTCCCTGCGTGCGGAGAAGGCAGGCAACGGCTGAGCCCACGGGCCCCGAGGATGCGGGCGCCCGGCCTCGCTACTCCGGCGGTGTCTCCTCTTCCTCCTCGGCGCCGCCCTCCGCGGCCCGCTGCACGAAGGAGCCCTGGACGTCGGCAGGCTCCTCGTCCTCGTCCTCGGTCTGCCGTTGCACCGGCGGCGCGGCGGCCGTGGGGGCGGGCGCGGGAGCCGGTACGGCCGGTGGCGCCGCGGCCGGGGCGGGCTGCGACATGACCCGCTCGGCGTTGGCGGCGGCCTCCTGCTCGAAGCGGTCCCCGGGGTCGCTCACCCGGATCCCGCCCGGCGCCTCGGTACCCTCGACCGGGCCGCTGCGCTGCTGGATGACGTGGGTGAGTTCATGGGCGAGCGTGGTCCGGCCCGCGTGCGAGGACGGGTCGTAGGCATCGCGCTGGAACACCACGTCGTTGCCCACCGTGTACGCGCGGGCGCCGACGTCCCGCGCCGACTCGTGCGCGGCGGAGCCCGTGTGCACCCGTACGTCGGAGAAGTCGGCGCCGAGCCTGGCCTCCATGTCGGAGCGGGTCTCCGGGTCCAGGGACCGTCCGCCGCCCGAGGTGATCACGTCGTGGACCGAGGAGCGCTGCGGGGCGTCCTCCGACGCCTCCCGTTGGAGCATCGACCGTACGGCGCCGTTGCCCACGGCGCGTTGCAGGGTGCCCATCCCGGAGCGGCCGACCACGTCCGTACGCCCCGAGGCAGCCGCCTCGTACAGCCGGGAAAGCCCGGCGGGGGCCTGCGCGTCCGCTGCCTTCCCGGGCTTCGCCGTCTCGTCGTGTTCGTGCTCGCTGCCGTGTTCGTGTGCGTGCATGCATGGCTCCCCTCGGAGTCTCCAGCCTCGTCGGGGACGCGACGGGCGTCCAGGCCCGGCTCCCGCCGGGAAAGGGCAGCGCCGTCTGCCCCAAAGGGAAGGCCCGCACCCCTTGTCGCGACCGCCGGCCCCGCCCGCCCTGGTCACCCAACGGAATCGATCACCTACCGTTCGCGTCCGCAGCCGCGTGGGCCGCCCCCGTGACAGCGTGGCTCCGCCGTGCTTGAGTTGAAGGTGAGGGCCGCGAGTGTCGCAGAGTTCGCCATGTGTCGCACCCTGACAGGTCCGGGTGCCTCTTCAGCTCGTGACCAGCACGAACGGGCCCCGGGCGGGCACGGCGGCGCCTCCACCAGGAGGGAGCCGTCATGGCTGCCACTATCAACCGCGGCGAGATCGAAGCCGACATCAAGCAGACCCTGGGCCTCGTCCCGCACTTCTTCTCGACCATCCCGACCGAGCTGCTCGCACCCGAGTGGGAGATCTTCAAGACGATCGAGCTCGGCGAGACGCTCATACCCAACAAGTACAAGGAACTGATCGGCGTCGGTCTGCACTCCGAAACCAAGTGCCGCTACTGCAGCCTGTTCCACACCGAGGCCGCGAAGCTCTTCGGCGCCACGGATGAGGAGATCCAGGAAGCCGTGCACTACGCGAAGGCGAGCCTGGGCTGGAGCGCGTACATCAACGGCATGCAGGAGGACTACGACACCTTCGCCGCCGAGCTGGCGCAGGTCGTCGACTACGTGCGGTCCCAGGGCTGACCGATGGAACTGGAGAGAGTCCGCCCGACGGTGCTCCGGGGCACGTTCCACGCGTACGAACTGGCGGCCCTGGCCGCGGCCGCCCGTTACGTCACGGAGTCCGCACCCCCGGAGCTGCCCGCCGAAGCCCTCGCCCAACTGCGTCAGGTGCTGGAGGAATACGACCGGCAGGTCCGCGACCTGTCGGCCCCGTGACGCCCACGACGTCCGAGGGCGGCGTCAGTGTTCCGTCCGCCGACTCGGCCGCTTGTTGCTCCAGGGCGACCTGGAGCAACAAGCGGCCGGGAGTGTCATCGGGGCCGGGGCCCCGTGCGGCTCACCCCGTTTCCTCGGTCATCCGCTCGACGACGAGGTCCGTCAGCACCCGCGGCGTCGGGCACTCGTAGAGCACGTCGGCAGCCCAGTCCAGGCCGGTCAACGTGGCGAGGTGGTCCCGCAGTTCGAGCGCGGTGACCGAGGTCAGGCCGAGGTCGAAGAACTCGTCCTCGGCGCCGATCTCGGTCGCCGACTCGTAGCCGAGCACGGCTGCGGCGAGCGTTTGCACGCCGCCCAGCACGGCCTCCGCCCAGCGCTCCGGCGGCAGCTCCGCCAGCGTCGCCCTCAGTTCGGAGTCCTGGCTGCTCGAATCCTTCCCCTCGGGCCCGGCGTCCGGACGGTCGTCCGTCGGCGCTCCCTCGGCCGCCACCTCGACCGACGCCTCGACCGACGGCTCGGCCACGGGGGCCGGCTGTGCGGTGTCGGGTGCCGCGACGGGCGGCACGGCCGCGGCGGGGACCTCGGCTTCCGACGACACCGGGGTGTCGGTCCCGGAGGCCGGGGCGAGGAGTCGCACGGCCGGCTCGTCGATGGCCATGGCCTGGCACAGTCCGAGCACGGCGGCACGGGGATCGAGGCCGGGGTCGACCGCCACGAGGTGCACGGCACGCCCGTCCCCGTCCGCTTCCCGCGCTGTCGCGTCCACGCGGTCGCCCACGGACACGAGGGTCACCAGGGGCGCTGCCACGTCGTCGAATCCGCATCCGGCCCGGACGATCGCCGCCGTGAGCCGCGCCGGGCCCTCGGCGTCCTCGAACTTGACGGCGCCGGGCGGGCAGGTCGCTCCGCCGGCCACCAGGCAGCGGGCGCCGGACCTCAGTACGGCGTCGACCGTCGCCTCGGTCAGCGCGTCCGAAGGACCGGCCACCAGGACGTCGCCCTGGGGTCGCCACCGACCGGCCGGAGCGACCGTCTCGTACTCGCGCACGAACCTGCCGTCCGCCCGGATCAGCGTCTCCCGGTGCCCGTCGGCGATGGCCGCGCAGAGCCGGGCCCTGACGCGGGCGTCGATGTCCTGCGGCAGGGTCACGACGTGGTCGCACGTGGGCACCGTGCCGCCGTCGGTGAGCACCCACCGGGGCACACCGGGCTCGGCGACCGGTTCGGCGCCGGGCAGCGCGACCACGAGGTCGGGCCGCTCGCCGCCGCCCGACCGGACGCGGGCGCCGTGCCGGACCAGGACACCGGCGATCGCGTCGGCCAGGTCGTCGTCGCCCCCGTCGGGGGCGAGGAGCAGCACGTCGTGCGCGAGGACCGGCGCGGAGGCGTCCGGCACCGGCGTCCACCGTGCCCTCTCCATGACCGGGGCACTCGCGCCGAACCGCAGACGGCCGAGGGCCGCGAGCACCTGGGCCGGTGTCTCGTCGCCCCGCAGGTCCAGCAGGCCGAGGGCGGTGGTGACATCGGCGCCGTCGACGGCCGACCAGAACGGATCGAGACTGGCATCCGTCACGGGTGCGGGCGCCGCGGCCTCGAGCTGCTGCGGGACGGCCGGTTCGGGCCAGTAGCGACGGCCGGTGAAGGCGTACGTCGGCAGCGTTGCCCGGCCCGTCGGCCTGCCCGCGTGGACGGCCGTCCAGTCGACGTCCACGCCGTGGGTGTGCAGGAGCCCCAGGGCTTCGGTGGCGGCGCGGACGTCGTCGCGGCCGCGCCGCAGCAGGGCGACGGGGCGGACCGTGGTGTCGGGCAGGCAGGCCTCCGCGGCCTGGGCGAGCACGGCGTCGGGCCCCACCTCCAGGAAGGCCGTGGCGCCACTCTCGTGCGCCTGCTCGACGGCGTCGGCGAACCGGACCGAGCCGCGCAGTTGGTCCACCCAGTACTCGGCGGTGTCCATGGCCCGGTCGGTCCGGACGGTGGAGACGACGGGGATGTGGGCCTGCCCGAACCGCATGGTCTCGGCGACCGCCCGGAAGTCGGCGAGCGCCGGCTCGACGTGGGGCGAGTGGAACGCGACGTCCACGCGCAGGCGGCGGGTGCGGTGGCCGCGGTCCGCCAGCTCCTGGGCCGCGGCCAGCACGGCCTCCTCGTCCCCGGACAGGACGACCGCGCGGGGGCCGTTGACGGCCGCGATCTCCACCTGGCCGGCGCGGCCGTCCAGCACGGCGAGCACGTCCTTCTCCGTAGCCCGTACCGACACCATCGCTCCCCCGGCGGGCAGCGCGCCCAGGGCGCGGCCTCGCGCGGCCACCAGGGCGGCGGCGTCGGCGAGGGGCAGCAGGCCGGATACGCAGGCCGCCGACAGCTCACCGATGGAGTGGCCGACGAGGGCCTCGGGCACGACGCCCCAGGACGACAGCAGCCTGAACTGGGCGACCTGGAGGGCGAACAGCGCCGGCTGGGTGTACTCGGTGCGGTCCAGCAGGTCCTCCCGCTCGAAGACCACCTCCCGCAGCCCTGTTTCCAGGTCGAAGTGCGCGGCCACCTCGTCGAAGGCTTCCGCGTACACGGGGAACGTCTCGTACAGGCCCCGTCCCATGCCCGGCAGTTGGCTGCCCTGACCGGTGAACAGCAGTGTCAGCCGCTGCCTGCTCGCGGTCGCCCGCCGCAGACCGTCGGCCGCGCGGTTCGCCGCCAGGGCCGTCAGGGCCGCACGCGTGGCCGTCTCGTCGGCACCGGTCACGAAGGCCCGGTGGCGGTGGGCGGATCGGGTGGTGGACAGGGCACGCGCCACCGCGGCGGGGTCGGATGTGTCCGCCTCCAGCAGTCGCTGCGCCTGTGCGCGCAGCGCGTCCTCGGAGCGTGCCGACAGCAGCCACGGCACGCCCTCCAGGGCGGGCAGTGTCTCCGGGGCGTCCACCGGCGGCGCCTGCTCGATCACCACGTGCACGTTGGTGCCGCTGATGCCGAACGAGGACACGCCCATGCGCCGCGGTCCGGGCTGCTCGGGCCACGGCTCTGCCGAGGTCAGCAGGGCGACGTCGCCGGTGCTCCAGTCGACGTGCGGGGAGGGCTCGTCGATGTGCAGGCTGCGCGGCAGCAGTCCGTGCCGGATGGCCAGGACGGCCTTGATGACTCCCGCGATGCCGGCCGCGGCCTGGATGTGGCCGATGTTGGACTTGAGCGAGCCGAGCCGGAGCGGCGCCGGACGGTCCTGGCCGTAGACCGCGAGGACGGCCTGTGCCTCGATCGGGTCGCCGAGCTCCGTGCCCGTGCCGTGGGCCTCGACGGCGGCCACGTCGGTGGGGCGCAGGCCGCCCGCGGCGAGGGCCGCGCGCATCACCTGCTCCTGGGCCCGGCCGTTGGGGGCCGTGAGGCCGTTGCTCGCCCCGTCGGAGTTCAGCGCGCTGGCGCGCAGCACGGCCAGCACCTCGTGCCCCAGGGCGCGGGCCCGTGACAGGCGTTCGACGAGCACCACGCCGACGCCCTCGCCCAGCGCGGTGCCGTCGGCGGCGGCCGCGAAGGGCTTGCACCGGCCGTCGACGGCCAGTCCGCGCTGGCGGCTGAACTCCACGAACGGCACCGGTGTGGAGAGCACCGTCACACCGCCGGCGAGCGCGAGGTCGCACTCCCCCGCCCGTACGGCCTGGGCGGCGAGGTGCAGCGCGGTCAGCGACGACGAGCAGGCGGTGTCGACGGTGACCGTCGGACCCTCCAGTCCGTAGGTGTACGCCACCCGGCCGGACAGCACGCCGCCGCCGACACCGGGGGCGAGGAAGCCCTCGGCGGCGGCGTTCTCCAGGAGGCGGCCGTAGTCCTGGTACATCGCGCCCACGAACACACCGGTCCGGGTGCCCCGCAGGGTGGCGGGGTCGATGCCCGCGTCCTCGCACGCCTCCCAGACCGTCTCCAGCAGGAGTCGCTGCTGCGGGTCCATCGCGAGGGCCTCGCGCGGTGACACCCCGAAGAAGGCCGCGTCGAAGGCGGTGGCGTCGGTCATGAAGCCGCCGTGCCGGACGTAGGAGCTGCCCGCGGCCGCGGGGTCCGCGTCGTAGAGCCGCTCCAGCGGCCAGCCGCGGTCGTCGGGGAACGGGGAGATGCCGTCGCGTTCGGCGACCAGCATGTCCCAGAGGTCCTCCGGGCTGCGGACACCGCCGGGGATCCTGCATCCGATGCCGACGAGGACGATGGGATCGTCCGCGGCGGCCGTGGTGCCGGGGGCCGCCACCGCCGCCGTCGCCGTCGCCGGGGCGGCTCCCGCGAGCAGCTCGTCCAGGTGGCGTGCCAGCGCGGCCGGGTTGGGGTGGCTGAACACCAAGGTGGCCGGCAGCCGCAGGCCGGTGGCGCCGGCGAGGCGGTTGCGCAGTTCGACGGCGCTGAGCGAGCCGAACCCCGCGTCCTTGAACGCCCGGTCGGGGTCGACCAGGTCGGGCGAGGTGTGGCCGAGCACGGCGGCGGTGTGGCCGACCACCAGGTCGAGCAGGATGCGCCGCCGGTCGCCTCCGCTCTTCCCGGCGAGGCGGCCGGCCAGTTCGGAGTCGGCGACCGGCCCCCCGGGGGTGGCGGTGCGGCGCGCCGGCGCGCCGAGCAGGTCGCGGAGCGGGACGGGCACGGCGTCGCCCTGGGCCCGCAGGGCGGCCACGTCGAGCCGGATGGGGGCGAGCACCGGCTCGTCGGAGGCGAGGGCGGCGTCCAGCGCGGCCAGCGCGTCGGCGGTCGGCAGCGGCAGGAAGCCGGAGCGGCCGAAGCGGGCGCGGTCGACGCCCTCCGTCATCTCGCTGGTGGCGTCCCACAGGCCCCAGGCCAGTGACACGCCGGGCAGCCCCCGGCTGTGGCGCAGCCGGGCCAGGGCGTCGAGCCCGGCGTTGGCCGCGGCGTAGTTGGCCTGTCCGAGACCGCCGAGGACGCCCACGGCGGAGGAGAACAGCACCAGCCGTGCCTCGGGCAGCAGTTCGTGCAGGTGGCGTGCGGCGTCGAGCTTGGGCTCCAGCACGCGCGGGAGGCGCTGCGGTGTCAGGTCGGTCACCAGGCCGTCGTCTAGGGCGCCGGCGGCGTGCACGACCGTGGTGAAGCCCGCTCCCTCGACCAGCTCCGCCAGCGCGGCGCGGTCGGCGACGTCGCACGCGACGACCCGTACGGTCGCACCGGCGTCGGTCAGTTCCTCGGCAAGTTCGGCCATGCCGGGTGCCTCGGGCCCGCGCCGGCTGGCCAGGACCAGTTCCCGTACGCCGCGCGTGTGCACGAGGTGCAGGGCGACGAGTTGGCCCAGCGTCCCGGACGACCCGGTCACGAGGGTCGGGCCGAGGTCCGCCGCCTCACCCGTGGGCGGGGCGGCGCGGACCAGTCGCGGCACGCTCGCGGCGCCCGAGGCCAGGGTGATCTGGGGTTCGCCCGCGGCCAGTGCGGCGGGGATCGCGGCGAGGGTGGCGTCCTCGTCGTCGGCCAGGTCGAGCAGCAGGAAACGGTCGGGGTGTTCGAGCTGGGCGGACCGTACGAGGCCCGCGACGGCGGCTTCCGCCACGTCGTCGTGGATGTGGCGGGTGACCACGACGAGCGTCGGGGCCGGGTGCCGCGTGTTCTCGCCGTCCCGGGCCTCCTGGTCGTCGGCCACCCAGTCGTGGACGAGGCCGAGTGCGTCGCGCACGGCGTCGGCGGGGTCGCCGGTGGGAGCCGGGACCAGCACGAAGCGGGCGACGTCCTCGGTGGGCTGCCTCTTCAGCAGCCGGGCGAGGTCCGCGTCGCGAACGGCGTAGTCCTCGTGACCGTCCGCCCCGCCGTCGGGCAGGGGGCGGGCCACCTGCTCGGGGCGCAGGAGGTCGCCGCGGTCGGGCCGGGTGAGGGCGCCCGCCGGGAGCTCGCGGAGCACCAGCGTGTCCACCGACGCGACCGGTGCCCCGGAGGGGTCGGTGAGGGCGAGGCGGACGGCGTCGGGTCCGGCGGCGGAGAGCGTGACGCGGACGGTGTCCGCGCCGACGGCGTGCACGCGCAGGCCCTGCCACTCGAAGGGCAGCGAGGGGCGGCCGTGTTCCTGCGTGAGGAAGCCGCCGAGTGCCACCGGGTGCAGGCACGCGTCGAGCAGGGCCGGGTGGAGGGTGAAGCCGTCGGCCCCGTCGGCGCCGGGCAGGGCGACCTCGGCGAACAGGTCGCCGCCCTGGCCCCGCCACAGCGCCCGTACACCGCGGAAGGCCGGGCCGTACGCCAGGCCCGCCCCGTCCAGCCGGGCGTACAGCGCCTCGACGTCGAGCGGTTCCGCGTCGGACGGCGGCCATACGGCGGGCGCCGCCGGCGGTTCGTCGCCTGCGGGCAGCAGGACGGCGGTGGCGTGCGTGGTCCAGTGGCCGGACCCGGTCCGGGCGTGCAGGGTCAGTCCGCGGGAGCCGTCTCGGTCCTGGCCGGTGATGTCGATGCGCAGCCGGACGTCGGCGTCGTCGGGCAGGACGACGGGGGTGAGCAGGGTGAGCTGGTCGACGGCGGCGCAGCCGACCTCGTCGCCCGCCCTGGACACCAGCTCCGCCAGCGCCGCGCCGGGCAGGACGACGTGTCCTTCCACCGTGTGGTCGGCGAGCCAGGGCTGGGCGGCGAGGGTCAGTTGGCCGGTCAGCACCACTCCCTCGGCCCCGGTCAGGGCGGCCCGCAGGACGGGGTGCTCGACGTTGTCGAGGCCCAGCGCGGTCGCGTCGCCGGTGCCGGCGGCGGTGCGCAGCCAGTACGGCTCGGTGACGAACGCGGTGGTGGGCAGCTCGACGCGGCGGGCGCCGGGCCAGACGGCGGACCAGTCGGGCCGCACGCCCTTGACGTGCAGCTGGGCGAGGGCGAGGAGCAGTTGTTCCGGTCCGCCCTCGTCCCGGCGCAGCGTGTGGGCGACGGCGGTGGCGGTGCCGAGGGCGTCGACGGTCTCCTGGGCGCCGTTGGTGACGACGGGGTGCGGGCTGACTTCGAGCAGGGTGGCGCAGTCACGCTCGACGAGGGCGGTGACGGCTTCGTCGAAGCGCACCGTCTCGCGCAGGTTGCGGTACCAGTAGTCGGCGTCGAAGGCCGTGTCCCCGTCGGAGCCGTCGATCCAGCGGCCTTCCACGGAGGAGAAGAAGGGGACCTCGGGGGCGCGCGGGCGCACCGGGGCGAGGGCTTCCAGCACCTGCTCGCGGACGGCTTCGACGTGCGCGCTGTGCGACGCGTAGTCGACGTCGACGCGCCGGGCCCGCACGCCGTCCGCCTCGCAGGCGGCGAGGAGTTCGTCGAGCGCGTCGGTGTCGCCCGAGACGACCACCGAGGCCGCCCCGTTGACGGCGGCCAGCGACAGTCGGCCGTCCCAGCGGCGCAGCCGGCCGCGGGCGTCGTCGGCGGGCAGGGCGACGGACATCATGCCGCCGCGGCCGGAGATCGCCGTCAGGGCCCGGCTGCGCAGGGCGACGACGCGGGCGGCGTCCTCGACGGTCAGGGCGCCGGCCACGCAGGCGGCGGCTATCTCGCCCTGGCTGTGGCCGACGACGGCGGCGGGCCGGACGCCGAGCGAGCGCCACACCTCCGCGAGGGCGACCATGACCGCGAACAGGGCGGGCTGGACGACGTCGACGCGGTCGAGGTCGCCCTCGCCGCGCAGGACGGCCGTCAGCTCGAAGTCGACGTGCGGGGCGAGGGCGGCCTCGCACTCGGCTATCCGCGCGCGGAACACCTCGTTGGTGTCGAGCAGGCGCACGGCCATGTCCCGCCACTGCGAGCCCTGGCCGGGGAAGAGGAAGGCCACCGGGCCCGAGGGGCCGGTGGTGCCCTCCACCACGGCGGGCGACGGCCGGCCCGCGGCGAGCTCGGTCAGAGCGGCGAGGAGCTCGGACCGGTCGGTGCCGAGGACGACCGCGCGGTGTTCGTGCGCGGCGCGGGTGGTGGCCAGCGAGAAGGCCACGTCGCGGGGGTGGAGTTCAGGGCGGTCGGCCAGGAAGCCGGCGAGGGCGGCGGCCTGGGCGTGCAGCCCGTCGGCCGAACGGCCGGACAGGGGCCAGGCCCACGGTCCCGACGCGTCGGGTGCGGCCTCCTCCGTCGCGGGGTGCTCGTTGTCCTCGGATACGGGCGGCTCTTCCAGGACCACGTGGGCGTTGGTGCCGCTGACTCCGAACGAGGACACGGCCGCGCGCCGGAGGTCGTCGCCGGCGGGCCACGGCACGTCGTCGGCGAGGAGCTCCACGGCGCCCGCCGACCAGTCCACGTACGGCGTCGGGGCGTCGAGGTGCGGCGTGCGGGGCAGCACGCCGTGCCGCATGGCCATGACCGTCTTGATGATCCCGGCGACGCCCGCGGCGGCCTGGGTGTGCCCGAGGTTGGCCTTGACCGACCCCAGGCGCAGCGGCTTCTTCCGCTGCTTGCCGTACACGGCGAGCACGGCCTGTGCCTCGACCGGGTCGCCGAGCGGGGTGCCGGTGCCGTGCGCCTCCACCGCGTCGACCTGCTCGGGGGTGAGGCCGGCGTCGGCCAGGGCCTCGCGGATGACGCGCTGTTGGGCGGGGCCGTTGGGCGCGGTGAGGCCGTTGCTGGCGCCGTCGGAGTTGACGGCGGTGCCGCGGACGACGGCCAGCACCCGGTGGCCGGCGGCCACCGCCGCCGAGAGGCGCTCGACGACGAGCACGCCCACGCCCTCGGACCAGGCGGTGCCGTCGGCGGCGGCGGCGAACGGCTTGCACCGGCCGTCGGGGGCCAGGCCGCGCTGGCGGCTGAACTCGATGAAGCCGGTGGGGGTGGCCATCACCGTCGCACCGCCGACGAGGGCCATGTCGCACTCGCCGCGGCGCAGTGACCGCACGGCCAGGTGCAGGGCGACGAGCGACGACGAACAGGCGGTGTCCACCGTGATGGCGGGGCCGCGCAGGCCGAGCTGGTAGGCCACCCGCCCGGAGACGACGCTGCCGGCCCCCTGGGCGCCGGGGTAGTCGTGGTGCATCACGCCGGTGAACACACCGGTGCGGCTCTCGCGCAGAACGGTCGGGTCCAGGCCCGCCCGCTCGACGGCTTCCCAGGAGGTCTGCAGGATCAGCCGCTGCTGGGGGTCGGTGTGGAGGGCTTCCTTCGGTGAGATGCCGAAGAATCCCGCGTCGAAGGAGGCCGCGCCGTGCAGGAAGCCGCCCTCGCGGACGGTGGTCGTGCCCGGGTGGTCGGGGTCGGGGTGGTAGAGCGCGTCCAGGTCCCAGCCGCGGTCGGCCGGGGACGGTGTGATCCCGTCGCGGCCCTCGGCGACCAGGGACCAGAGGTCCTCGGGCGATTCGACGCCGCCGGGGTAGTGGCAGGCCATGCCGACGATCGCGATGGGCTCGGCGGAGCGGTCCTCGACGTCGCGCAGCCTCTGCCGTGTCGTCTGGAGTTCCGCGGTGACCCGCCGCAGGTAGTCGCGGAGCTTGTCCTCGTTGGTCATCGGTTGCGGTCCTCCAGTCCCGGCAGCGGGGTGCCGAGCTCAGCGTCGATCAAAGCGAAGACCTCGTCGTCGGTCGCGGTCTCGTAGGTGGTGAGGGAACCCGGCGCGGTGCGGGGTGCCAGGCGTTCGAGCAGGCTGCGGACCCGTTCCACGGCGCGGTCGCGGGCCGTGTCGTCCATGTCCTCCTCCGCCGCGGTGAGCGCGGTGGCGAGACGGTCGAAGGCCTCGAACAGGGTCGGCAGGTCGTCCGCGTCCGACTCGCCGGCGAACCGCTCGTCGAGGTGGTCGACCAGGTCGGCCGGGGTGGGGTGGTCGAACACGAGCGTGGCCTCCAGGGACAGCCCCAGGGCCGCGCCGAGCCGGTTGCGGAACTCGATGGAGCTCAGTGAGTCGAAGCCCAGCTCCTGGAACGACCGGTCGGATTCGATCGCGGCGGCGCCCGAGTAGCCGAGCACGGCCGCGGCCTGACCCCGGACCAGCGCGGACAGCCTGGCCCGCCGCTCGTCGGGGCGAAGGCCCGCGAGGCCGGGGTCGGCGGCGGGGGCCGCGGCCGGCTCCGGTGCGACGAGACCGCGCAGCAGGTGCGGCACGACGGTGGCCCGGCCGGCGCCTAGTCGCACGGCGGTGACCTCCGGGTGTCGTCCGGCGAGGGCGGCGTCCAGCAGCCGCAGGGCGGCGTCGGTCGGCAGCGGCTCGACGCCACCGCGGGCGAGCCGGTCGCGGTCGGCGACCATGCCGTCCTCGGTCGCCCACGGTCCCCAGGCCACCGAGACGGCCCGCCGGCCGGACTCGGCGCGGTGCCGGGCCAGGGCGTCGAGGAAGGCGTTGGCCGCGGCGTAGTTGCCCTGGCCGGGGCCGCCCAGCACGCCCGCCACCGAGGAGAACAGCACCAGTTCGGCGTCCGGCAGCAGTTCGTGGAGGTTCGTCGCGCCGTCGATCTTGGGCCGCAGCACGCGCTCGAGGCGCTCGGTGTCGAGGGCGGTGACGACCCCGTCGTCGAGGACGCCCGCGGCATGGACCGCCATCGTCACCGGCCGGTCGGCCAGCAGAGCGGCGAGGGCCGCGCGATCGGCCACGTCGCAGGCGGCGGTCTCGATACGGGCGTCCAGCCCGGCCAGGTCCGCCGGGCGCCGGCCGCTGCGGCTGACCAGCAGCACGTCGCGCACGCCGTGCCGCTCCACGAGGTGGCGCACCACGGGCCCGGCGAGGGCACCGCTCGCGCCGGTGACCAGGACCGTGCCGGGCCGGCGCGGCTCGCCCGGGGACGCGGCGGCCGGTGTGCGGACCAGGCGGGCGCCCAGCACCCGCCCGTCGCGCAGCGCCAGCGACGGTTCGTCGGAGCCCAGCGCGCGGGGCAGCGCGAGCGGGCCGTCCGCCTCGATGAGCGTGAACCGCCCGGGGTGTTCGGACTGGGCGGAGCGCACCAGGCCCCACGCCGCGGCGGTGGCCGGGTCGGGGGCGGTGGTGACGAGGACCAGCCGGGAGGCGGCGTACCGCTCGTCGGCCAGCCACTCCTGGAGCAGGCCGAGGACCCGGCCGGTGAGCGCGCGGGCGGCGGCGGCCGTCGGTCCGTCGGAGGCGACGGGCAGGACGACGACCGGCGGCACGTCCGACAGCGCGGACGGCTCCGGCGCCCGGAGCACCTCCGCCCCGGACGCGCCCAGGGCGGCGGCGATCCCGTCCGGGTCCGGGCCGAGCACCGCGTAGCGGGCGTGCGGGTCCGCCTCCGGGGTGTCGACGGGCACCCACTCGATGTGGTGGAGCGGGTCGGCGGGGGTGCCGGCCCGGCGCAGGACGACCGAGTCGACGGACGCCACGGGAGCGCCGGCGCGGTCCGTGAGCCGGACCTCGACGGCGTCGTCCCGGAGGTGGACGACCCGTACCCGGGCGGCGGTCGCGCCGACGGCGTGGACACGCACTCCGGACCAGGCGAAGGGCAGGTAGGGGCGTTCGCCGTCGAGTTTCGAGGCGAGTGCCACCGTGTGCAGGGCGGCGTCGAGCAGCACCGGGTGCAGACCGTGCGGCCCGGCGTCCCCGTCGGGTACGACCACGTCGGCGTAGACCGCGTCGGCGGTGCGCCAGGCGCGGCGCAGGCCCTGGAAGGCGGGTCCGTATCCGGTCAGGGTCTCGTAGAGCCGGGTGACGTCCACCTCCTCGGCGTCCTCCGGGAGGGGCGGCGTGCTGGGGGCGTCGTCGGGGTCGGGGGCGAGGGCGCCCGTCACATGGGCGGCCCAGGAGGCACCCGCGGGGCGGGCGTGCAGTTCGAAGTCCCGCCGCCCGTCCGCCGAGGGCGGGCCGACGACGAGAGCGACGTCCGCGTCGCCCGACGGCAGCGGGGTGTGGGTCACGAGCTCGGCGACCCGGGGGCAGCCGAGTCGTGCTCCGGCGTGCAGGGCCAGGTCGACGAAGTACGTCCCGGGGACGAGCACGGTGTTGTCCACGGTGTGGTCGGCCAGCCAGGGCCGGTCGGCCGTGGAGATCCGGGTGCTGAACACGTGCCGGTCGGGCAGCTCGACCAGTTCGGCCAGTGCGGCGGGCGCGACGGAACCGACCGGTTCCGTGGGCTCGGTCGGCGCGGGCAGGCTCGCCCGCGGGGCCGGGGCCGTCTCGATCCAGTGCCGTTCACGGGCGAAGGGGTAGCCGGGCAGCGAGAGCCGGCGCGGGCGGTCGGGTGACGGGACGGTGATGTCCGCTCCCTCGACCCAGGCCCGTGCCAGGGTCTGCAGGTCGTCCCCGGAGACCGGGGCGGCGTTGCGCCGCCGCCGGCC
The DNA here is from genome assembly GCF_055576875.1 of Streptomyces sp. NPDC033229. Taxonomy (NCBI): domain Bacteria; kingdom Bacillati; phylum Actinomycetota; class Actinomycetes; order Kitasatosporales; family Streptomycetaceae; genus Streptomyces; species Streptomyces sp. NPDC033229. Next base: position 283,681 of record NZ_JBVIQR010000003.1, read on the forward strand.
GCGGTGGCAGCCCGTCCCGGTGCGCAGGGCCTCGGCGAACTCGGCGGTGGTGGTGGCGACGACGGCGAGCCGCTCGTCGAGGTGGTCGCGTCCGGCCCAGAGCGTGAAGGCGAGGGCGGCCGGGTCCATGGGCGGGGCCGCCGCGGCGAGCCCGGCCGCCAGACCGGCCGGGGTGGTGCCCCCGTCGACGGGCAGCCGGACGCCGAAGGCCTCCTCGACGCGATGGGCGAGCTCGGCCAGCCGCGGGTAGTCCAGGCCGAGTTCGGCCAGCGGTTCGCGGGGGTCGGCCGGGAAGCCCACGACCTCGGTTAGGATCTCCTCCAGGGCGGCGGGAACGCCGGCGGGGGCGGCGGCGGCCCGCTCCAGGTGGGCGAGCAGGGCCGCGACCGTCTCGTCCAGCCGGGTGGCGTCCTTGGCGGAGAGCACGAACAGCCGGGGTCGCGCCGCCTCCGGGGCCGCGTCCGGGGTGGCCTCAGAGCTGGGGTGCTCGGTCAGTACCACGTGCGCGTTGGCGCCACCGGCACCGAAGGAGCTGATCGCCGCAGTCCGCGGCACGCCGTCTCGCGCTGTCCAGGGTTCGGTGGCGCGCTGCACGCGGAACCGCGAGGCGGCCCAGTCGACACCGGGGTTGAGCGTCTCGGCGTGCAGGGACGGCACCAGTTCCCGGTGGCGCATCTGCAGCACGACCTTGGTGAGGGCGGCGATGCCCGCCGCCGACTCCAGGTGGCCGATGTTCGACTTGACGGAGCCGATGGGCCACGGGCCGCGGCCGGCCCCGGCGCCGTCGAAGGCCCGCTCCAGTGCCGCGATCTCGATCGGGTCGCCCAGGCTGGTGCCGGTGCCGTGCGCCTCGAGGTAGCCGAGGTCGGCCGGGTCGACGCCCGCCCCCGCCAGCGAGTTCTCGACGAGCGCGGCCTGCGAGGCCGGGTTGGGCACGGAGAAGCCACCGGTGTGGCCGCCGTGGTTGAGCACCGTGCCGCGGATGACGGCGTGTACGTGGTCGCCGTCGCGCAGCGCGTCGCGCAGTGGCCGCAGCAGCACCACGCCGACGCCCTCCCCGGGCACGTAGCCGTCCCCGCCCTCGCCGAAGGCCCGGCAGCGGCCGTCGGTGGAGAGGAAGGACGACTGGCTGAGCAGCAGGTATTTGTTGGGGTGGACGTGCAGGTTGACGCCTCCCGCCAGCGCCGCCTCGCACTCCCCGCGCCGGATCGCCTCGACGGCGAGATGCAGCGCCGTCAGCGACGACGAGCACATGGTGTCGAGCGCGATGCTCGGCCCCTTCAGGTCGAGGAAGAAGGAGACACGGTTGGCTATGGAGGCGCTGAACGACGAGGGGACGAAGCCGGGTTCCTCGCGGACGCCGTGCAGCTGGTACTGGTTGTACATCACGCCCGCGAACACCCCGACGGCGCGCCCGCGCCAGGCCGAGGGCGCGTGCCCCGCCTCCTCGAACGCGTGCCACGCCTCCTGGAGGAACAGCCGCTCCTGGGGGTCCAGCACCGATGCTTCGTTGGGTGAGATGTGGAAGAACGCGGCGTCGAACTCGTCGATGCCGTCGACGAATCCGCCCCACCGGCCGTAGGAACGGCCGGGGACGCCCTTGGCGTCGGTGTGGATCGCGTCGTGGTCCCAGCGGTCGGCGGGCACCTCGGTGATGCAGTCGCGGCCGTCACGGAGGTTCGTCCAGAACTCGTCGACGCTGCGGGCCATGGGGTAGCGGCCGCTGATCCCCACGATGGCGATCGCGTCGTCGTCGGCGGCGTCGGTCACCGCGACCGCGGCCACCGGGGCGGTGACGGGTGCGGCGGGCGCGACGGGTTCGATGGCCGTGACAGGTTCGGCGGGCGCGGCGGGTTCGGCGGCCGTCGGGGCGAACCGGCCCGTGATCGTGTCCGCCGAGCCCACGAGGGCGACCAGGTGCGGCCGGCCGCTGCCCGCGGCCCGCAGCAGGATGTCCATCGCCGTCGGGGTGTCCATGGCCTTCAGGCCCATCGTGCGCAGGGCGGCGTCGTCGAGCGGCATGCCGCCGTCCGCCCACCCGGGCCACCCGACCGACACGACCCCCGGCTTGCCCTCCGCGAAACCGTCGAGGAAGGCGTTGGCACAGGCGTAGTCGGCCTGGCCCCGGTTGCCCCAGGCGGCGGCCGTGGACGAGCAGAGCACGAGGAAGTCCATCCCGAGATGCCGGGTGGCCTCGTACAGGTGGCGGGCCCCGGCGACCTTGGGCGCCAGTACGGCGCGTACGTCCTCGGCGCTCTTGCCCGCGATCAGCCCGTCGCGCAGCACACCGGCGGCGTGCACCACTCCGTGCAGCGCGCCGTACGTGGACAGGGCGTGGTCGACCGCGCGGCGCACGTCCTCGGCACGGGTGACGTCCGTCGCGACGACGGCGACCTCGGCCCCGAGGGCGGTCAGTTCGGCGGTCACCGACGACGGGGCGGCCGTGCGCCCGCAGAGCACCAGCCGGGCCCGTACGGTCCGCGCCAGGTGCCGGGCCAGGGCGAGGCCCACCCCGCCGAGTCCGCCCGTGATCAGGTAGACGCCCCGCTCGCGCAGGCGCGTCGGCGTGTCCGGGGCGGGCGTCGGCCGGATGTCGCGCACCCGGCGCTCCCCCGCCTCGTACCGGACGTCCGCGTCGGGTGCGCCCGCCGCGAGCTCCGCCAGGGCGTCGGCGGCGTGCGGCGAGCGCACCACGGTGGCGCTGACGCCCGGCTGTTCCATGCGGAGGGTGCGGAACAGGCCCGCGACCGCCGCGGCCGGCGCGTCGGCCGGAAGGTGGCAGACGATCCGGGCCGGGCTCCTGCGGGCGCGCAGCAGGGCCGCCGCGAAGGCGGTCAGGTCGACCGCCTCCCTCTCGACGTCCTGCGGGTCGGCCGGGGTCCAGAGGACATCGGAGGCGTCCGTCGCCGCGAGCAGGGCCGACCAGTCGCGCGGGGTCGACGCGTCGACGGTCAGCACGGAGGCCGGCGCCGGTGCCGGCGGCAGCGGCGCGGCCCGCCAGTGGGGCTCGAACCAGACGACCTCGGTGGGCAGTTCCTCCCGCGCCGCGCTCCCGGCCGGGGCCGGGGAAGCGGCGGGCGGGGCCGGGGTCACGGCCTGCCCGTCGTCGGGCAGCCGGTATTCCTGGAGGTGCTCGACCAGGGACGCGAAGGTGTTGTGCTCGAACAGCAGCGTGGGCGAGAAGTCGGTGCCGTACGCCCGCTCCAGGTCGGCCGCGATGCCGAGCAGCCCCGTGGAGTCCAGGCCCAGCTCGTAGAACCCGGCCTCCTCGTCGAACTCCGCCGTCTCGAGGCGCTCGGTGAGCAGCGCGCGCACCACGGTCTCGGCCGACCGCCTCGGGCGCGGCGCCACCTCCAGCCGGGTGATCGCGTCCTCGTCCCGTACCCGCTTCGAGGTGAGCCCCCGGAACCACAGCAGGACGCCGCCGTCCGTGTCGAGGAACCGGAAGTCGCACGTGGTCAGGTCGCCGTCCGGGCCGGTCGGCCGGGGCGGGGTGGCGTGCACCAGGGTGCGTGCCCCGATCGGCTGCCGGGCCCGGAAGGACTCGATGAGCATCGGGATGTACGGTCGCGCGGCCGCGCCGACCCCGGACGGGGCGAACTGCGTCGGCAGCAGGGTCGAGGAGTCCAGCGCGGCGGGGTGCAGGTGGAAGTAGTCGGCGTACGCCGCGGCCTGCGGGCCGAGCGTCAGGTCCGCCAGCAGTTCCCCGTCCCCGACGTGCAGGGTGCCGCGGGCCCGCATGAAGTCCCCGTGCTCGATGCCGGTCCGCCGCACGAGCGCGTACAGGTCCGCCATGTCCGCGGTGTGCGGCGTCCGACCGCGCAGGGCGGCCAGGTCGACGGACTCCGCGGGGAAGGGCACGTCCAGCAGCAGCCGGCAGTCCAGCACCGGCTCGGTCTCACCCGACGGGCGGCGGGTGCCCGTGACGGACACCCGGTAGCCGTCGCCGTCCGCGGTGAAATTCACCCGCAGCTCGGTGTCGAACTCCTCTCCGGCGGCCACCGGGTTGCGGAACAGCACGCGGCGCAACTCCGCCCGGGCGGTGTCGACACCTTGTGCGCGCAGGATCCGGTAGATCATGTCGAGGAACGACACGCCGGGCAGGATGCGCGTGCCGTGCACCCTGTGGTCGCGCAGCACCGGGTCGGTCCCGCGCACCACCACGGTGCAGTTCAGGCCGTCCAACGCTTTCATTTCTTTCCTTCCGGCACAGTCGAGAACTCGAGCTCGAAGAACGGCTCGGGCGGGTCCGTCACCACGGGACGTCCGGCTTCGGGGGACGTCGGTGCGGGTGCGGACGTCGGCGCGGGCGCCGGTGTGTCGAACCAGAACCGCCGCCGCCGGTAGCGGGGCGCCTCCAGCGCGACGCGGGACGGCACGTGGTCGTCGGGTGCCTGGCGGACCACCATGTGCGCGTTGGTGCCGCCGAACCCGAAGGAGCTGACGGCGCCCCGGCGCGTTCCGTCGCGGCCGGTGAACGGCTGCGGCTCGCGCACGGGGAACAGCGGCGACTCCTCGAACCGGAAGCGCCGGTTGAGGGTCGTGCAGTGCAGGGTCGGCGGCAGCTGCGCGTGGTGGACCGACAGCACGACCTTGATCAGCCCGGCCATGCCGGCCGCGCTGAGGGTGTGCCCGATGTTGGTCTTCACGCTGCCGACGCCGCAGAAGCCGATCTCGTCGGTGGAGCCGCGGAACGCCTCCGTGAGGGCCTTCAGCTCCATCGGGTCACCGATCATGGTGCCGGTGCCGTGTGCTTCCACGTAGCCGATCTGTGCCGGGGTGATTCCGGCGTCCGCCCAGGCGGCCTCGATCACCTGCCGCTGCGCGCTCGGCTTCGGCGTCGTGATGCCCATGGTGCGGCCGTCGTTGTTGACGGCGCTGCCCTCGATGACCGCGTAGACCCGATCGCCGTCGCGCACCGCGTCGGACAGGCGCTTGAGCATCAGCATGCCGGCACCCTCGCCGAGGACGATGCCGTCGGCCCGCTCGTCGAAGGTGTGGCAGCGGCCGGTCGGCGACAGCGCGCCCGCCCCGCTCATCCCGACGAACGGCACCTCGTCGAGGAGGATGTCGACTCCGGCGGCGAACGCCAGGTCCGACTCTCCGGTCCGCAGGCTGTGCGTGGCCAGGTGCACCGCGACGAGCGCACTGGAGCAGGCCGTGTCGACGACGACGGCCGGTCCGCGCAGGTCGAGGTAGTGGGACAGCTGCGCGGCGATGAAGTTCTGCGCCATCCCGCTGATCGAGTGCGGGCCCGCGGTGCCGTGGTGCGCACCGAAGTTCGCCGCCCGGGCGCCCGCGAAGACGCCCACGCGCCGGCCCGCGACCTCCTCGGGGGTGAGCCCGGCGTCGGCCAGGCACTCCGCGCCGGTTTCGAGGACCTGTCGCACCAGGGGGTCGACGAACGGGGCCCCGGCGGGGTCGAGCCGGAAGTGGTCCGGGTCGAAGTCCTCGATGCCGTCGAGGAAGCCGCCCCACTTGCTGACGGTGGTGCCGGGCTGCGGGTCGGGCCGCCAGAAGCGGTCCGGGTCCCAGCGGGACGGCGGCACCTCGGTCACCGAGTCCGTCCCGGACACCAGGTTCCGCCAGAACGCCCGGTGGTCGGGCGCGCCGGGGAAGTGCGCGGCCATGCCGATGACGGCGATGCCGTCCTTCGGCCCGGCCGCCGCCCCGGACACTGTCGCCTTTGACGTGGTGTCGGCATCGGCCCGTCCGGTGGCTTCCGCGACCGTCACGGCCTGGACGGTCCGCCCGGTCTCCGTCGGCACGGAAACCGGGGCCGGGACGGCTGCCGGCAGCGCGGCTTCCGGCACCTGGTCCCGCAGCGCCTTCGCGAGGAGCGTCACGGTCGGGTTCTCGAGGACGGCCGACGGCTCGGCGACGACGCCGAGCTCTCGCTCCAGCGCGGCGAGGATCTGGGCGACCATGATCGAGTCCACGCCCAGGTCGGCGAAGTCCTCGTCCGGTCCGACCTGCGCGGGGTCCAGCCGCAGCGTCGAGGCGATCACCTCGGTCACCCGTCGGACGAGGCCGTTCCCGGCCGGGACGGCGCCGGGGGCCGCCGCGGGGGCGGAGGCGGCCGGCGCGTCGGCCGGACGGCCGGGCGCGGGGACCGCGAGCAGGGCGGCGGCGTCGAAGCGCCCGGCGTCCACGACGCACGGCAGGACCACTGGGTGGCTCCCGGTCATCGCCTGGTCCAGCAGGTCCAGGCCCGTCTCCGGGTCCAGGGTCCGCAGGCCGAGGTCCCGGTAGGCCGGGGTGTCGACCTCGGGCATGCCGGCCGATCGCCAGCTCGGCCACTGCAGCGACCTGACGACGGGTCCGCCGGTGGCGGCCCGGTACTCGGCGACCCGGTCCAGCACGGAGTTGGCCAGCGCGTAGTCGCTCATGCCCACCGCCAGTGCGGGCACCTGGCCGGCAACGGACGAGTAGAGGGCGACGAACCGCAGGGGGTCGTCGGCGCACCCGTCCAGGACGGCCTGGAGGCCTGCCGTCTTCGGTTCGAGCACCCGCTGGATGTCCTCGATCCGCTTGCCGATGAAGGCCGGGTCGCGCATCACGCCGAGCCCGGCGCAGTGCACGATCCCGGCGATCGGGCCCAGCTCACGCCGTGCGCGGTCCAGGACCTCGGAGATCTGATCCAGCGGGGCGGTCTCGACGACCACCCGCACGCCCGGGCGGCTCAGCGCCGCGAGGTCGCGCAGCCGCGCCGCGAGGGCCGGGTCGGTGGCGGGGTCCGCGAGGAGCGCGGGCCACTCGTCCCGGGCGGGCAGCGGCGAGCGGCCGAGCAGGACGAGCCGGTCGGCTCCCCGCTCGATGAGCCGGGCCGCGACCAGCCGGCCCAGCGCGCCCGTGCCGCCGGTGATGAGCACCGTACGGCCGGCCAGGTCCGCCGACCAGTCGGCGGACGGCGTGACCGGGTCGGCCGGGCGCAGCACCGGCCGGTGCCGCTCCCCCGCCCGCACGCAGACCTCGGTGACCGGGTCGGTCGCGGCGAGTTCGACGGCGACCGCCGCCCGCACCGCGGCCGGCTCCAGGGTGTCGAGGTCGAGGGTGCGGGCGAACACGCCGCGGTACTCCGCCGTGAGCATCCTGACGAGGCCGGCGAAGGCCGCGCCGCGCAGCGTCGGCTGCTCGGCCCGGAACGTCGTGAGGCCGCGGGTCAGGTGCAGGTAGGCGAAGCCGCGGGTCCGGTTCGCGGTGACCAGCTCGCGCAGCAGCGCGATCCGGGGCCAGTCGGCCTCCGGCGTCGCGACCGGCGTGGCCGACACGTCCACCATGTCGACGACGGCGGCCATGTCACGTGCCGACTCCGCGATCCGCGCGACGGCGGCGTCGTCGCTGTCGTGGTCCCACCGGACCACGGTGGCACCGGGGCCGAACGCCGCCGTGGCGACGGGCTCGGTCTCGGCACTGACGAGCACCATGATGCGGCCCGGCAGCTCGCCCTGGGGCAGCGGCGCGGCTTCCCAGTCCTTCACCAGCAGCAGGGAGGCCGCCGAGTCCCGCGGGTCCTGCTGTGCGCCCGCGTCGGGGCCGGCGGTGAGCCAGTGCCGTTCGCGTGCGAAGGGGTAGGTGGGCATGGATGTCAGCGGGGGCCGGTCGGAACGCAGGGCGTTCCAGTCGAAGTCGGCCCCGCCCTGCCAGAGCTCCGCGAGCCGGTCGAGGTTTCCCTCACGGACCAGGCGCGCCAGATAGCTCGCGCCCTCCGGCTCGGACAGCCACGCGTGGTCGCCGTCCGCACCGCTGCCGACACGGTCGCCGTCGAGGAAGGCGGCCAGCCGCGCGCGCAGTTCACCGGTCGAGCCGGCGACCACCGCGAGCCGCGCGGCCATGGGGGTCCGTCCGACCTGCGAGGTGTACGCGAGCGAGGACAGCGACGGCGTTTCCCCGTCGAGGAAGTCCACCGTCGCCGCGGCGTAGCGGCGCAGCGCGTCCTCGTCGCGGGCCGAGAGCACGAACACCTCACGTGCCTCGCCCTCCGGTGGGGCCTGCGGCGTCGTGGCGGGTGCCTCCTCCAGGACGACGTGCGCGTTGACGCCGCCGAAGCCGAAGGAGCTGACACCGGCGCGCAGCGGCAGCGGCGCGCCGCTGTCGTCCGTGGGCGCCCACGAGGTCGTCTCGCGGACCGGCTGGAAGGGAGTGCCGGTGAGGTCGATCAGCGGGTTGAGCGTCTGCAGGTGCAGCGTCGGCGGCAGTGTCCGGTGGCGCATGGCCTGCACCACCTTGATCACGCCCGCGACGCCCGCGGCGGGCTCCAGGTGACCGATGTTGCTCTTGACGGTTCCGATGCCGCAGCCGGTCGCGGGCCCCTCGGCCAGGGTCCGGTGGGCCCGGACCAGGCCGTCGATCTCCACGGGGTCGCCCAGCGCGGTGCCGGTGCCGTGCAGTTCGGTGTAGGAGACCGTCTCCACCGGCACGCCCGCGTCCCGGTAGGCGTCGACCAGCAGGTCGGCCTGCGCGAGCGGGTTCGGCGCGGTCAGCGAGGACGCGTGTCCGCCGTGGTTGACGGCGCTGCCGCGGATCACGGCGTGCACCCGGTCGCCGTCGGCGAGGGCGCGGGACAGCGGCTTGAGCACGAGCACGCCCACGCCCTCGCCCTTGACGTACCCGTCGGCCCGGGCGTCGAGCGCCTTGCAGCGGCCGTCCGGGGAGAGCACGCCGAGCTGGTTGCCGGCGACGACGGTCTGCGGCGACAGCACCAGGCTCACGCCGCCGGCGATGGCCAGCTCGCTCTCGCCGCTGCGCAGGGCGCGGACGGCGCGGTGCAGCGCCACCAGGGAGCTGGAGCAGGCGGTGTCGATGCTCTCGCTCGGGCCCCTGAGGTCCAGCAGGTAGGAGATGCGGTTGGCCAGGATGGTCCGCGCCAGCCCGGTGCCGGCGTGCGGGTTGACCTGTTCGCCGCGCAGGACCATCGACTCGTAGTCGTTGAACTGCACGCCCGCGAACACGCAGACCCGTCGGCCGGCGAGCCGGTCCGGCCGGCAGCCGGCGTCCTCCAGCGCCGCCCACGTCTGCTCGAGGAACAGCCGGTGCTGCGGGTCCATGACCTCGGCCTCGGCGGGCGAGATCTTGAAGAACCGCGCGTCGAAGCGGTCGACGTCGGTCAGGAAGCCGCCCCAGCGGGCGGTGCCGCCGAAGCGCCGGGACACCTCCTGCCAGTCCCATCGGTCGGCGGGGGTCTCGGTGATCAGATCCCGTCCGTCGGCGAGGTTCCGCCAGAAGGCCTCCACGTCCGGCGAGTCCGGGAACCGCCCGGCCATGCCGATGATGGCGATGGCGTCGTCCGTGACCGGGGAGGTCGCGGGAGTCGGGGTGGCGGCCGGGGCGATCGTGGCTTCCGTTCGGGTGACCGGGGGCAGCGCGGCGACGGTCGGCGCCTCGCTCCCGGTGGCCGTCGCGGCGGCCGGTGCCGGGTCCCGCTCCAGCAGGGCGGGGTGCTCGGCCAGGAGGTGACGGGCGAGCTTGTCGATCGTGTTGGCGCCGAAGAGCGTCGTCGTCGGCACCGTCACGCCGTAGGTCTCGTCCAGGGCCACGGAGAGGGACTGGAGTCCGAAGGAGTCCAGGCCGTACTCGCCGAAGCCGGCCTCCGGGTCGAGCGCCGACGGCGCCAGGCCGAGGAGCTCGGCGACCATCGTCCGCAGTCGGCCGGCCAGTTCACCGGCGGACTGTACGGCCGACGGGGCAGCAGGCTCTGCGGCCGACGGGGCGGCCGGACGGTCCTGGGGTGCGTTCTGCCGGATCCGCATCGCGTCGATCTGCTCGCGCATCCGCTCCGGCTCTCCCGGGAGTACGGCGACCTGGGGGTGTCCCAGCCGCAGCACGAGGTCGAGCATGCGCTCGCCCTCGGCGGCCTCCAGGTAGCGGAAGCCGGTGGCGGCGAGGTAGCCGCGTTCGTCCTCGGGGTCCACGTGCATGCCCCCGGCGCGCCACATGGGCCAGTCGATCGAGACCGTGCGGCCGCTGCGGCGGCCCGCCGAGCGCAGCGTCTCGCGCTCCTCGGCGAACCCGTCGAGGAAGCGGGCGCCGACGGAGTAGTCGACGAGTCCGTAGTCGCCGAGCTGGCCGGCCAGGGACGAGTACAGGACGAACACGTCCAGCGGTTCGTCGCGGGTCACCTCGTCGAGCACGCGGGTGCCCTCGAAGCGCGCCCGCAGGTGGCCGCGGAACTCCGTGACGTCCTTGCCGGGCAGCGGTGTGCGCGAGGCGGTCGCGGCGAGGTGGAAGACGCCGTGCAGCGCGCCCCACCTGTCCTTGACGGCCGTCACGACGCGGGCCATGGCGGCGGGGTCGGTCACCGATGCCTGGAAGTACTCGACGTCACCGAGCGCGCGCAGCTCGGTGATCTCCCGGGCGCGGTCCGCGGCGGGCGACCGGCCGGTGAGGGCCACTCGGGCACCGCGCGCCAGCAGCGTACGGGCGAGCAGCAGTCCGAGCCCGCCGGCGCCGCCGGTCACCAGGTGCACGCCGCCGGTGCGCAGCGGCGATGGGACGGCGGGCAGCGCGGCGACCTCCGAGAGGGCACGCACGGTGCGGCCGGTGGGCGAGAGACGGACCGCGGCCGCGGAGAGCCGTTGGGCCGCGACCTCGGCGAGCAGGACGGCCTGCTCGACCCGGCCCGTGACGCGCACGACGCCGAAGGCCGTGCCGGGCAGGGCGGCGCGCAGCGAGGTGTCGAACCCGCCCCAGGCCTCGGCCATGGCGCCGTCGGGCACGAGGACCTGGATCCGGGCCGCGGCGCGGGAGCCCGTCATGGCCGTCATGGCCTGGACGAGCAGGTAGACCGACTCGATGCCGAGGTCCTCGCGGTCCGGTTCGAGCAGCGGCCACTGGTGCACGATCCGGTCCGCCGGGGTGGCGAGCAGCCGGGCGTAGTCCTCTGCCTCGCCGGGGCGGATCGTGACGGTGGAGCCGTCGTCCGCGTACGCCGAGCCGGCCCGCACGTGGACGGCGCCGGGCACCGGCAGGTCGCCGAAGACCAGCACCCGGCCCGTGAACGGCGCGGCGGGCGGCACGGGTTCGGCCGTCCACGCGGCCGTGAAGAGGCTGACGGGCGCGGTGTCATCGGAGACGGGCGCCGTGTCGGCCGTGTCACCGGAGGCGGGCACAGGGGCGCCGTCGGTGAACCAGTGCCGCTCGGCGGCGAAGGGGTACGCCGGCAGCGAGCGCCGCCGCGGCGCCGGTGTCCACCGGGCGGACCAGTCGATCGTCCTGCCCTTGACCCAGGCGGCGGCCGTCTCGTCGTCGCCGCGGCCGTCGAAGGGCGACCTGTCGGCGTGCCGGTCGACGTGCCCGAGGTGGATTCCGGCCACGTCCCCGGCGAGGAAGCGCCGGAGGGTGGCCACCGCGTGGTCACCGGACTCCGCGACGAACGCCAGGCGTTCGGCGTGCTCGGCGCGGCCGGCCTGGAGCGTGTGGGCGGTGCCCGCGAGGTCGTGCGCCCAGGTGTCGCGGGCGTCGACGAACGACTGCGCGGAGGCGCGCAGCCGCTCGGGATCGCGGGCGGAGAGCGCGAACACGGCCGGGCCGTCGGCCGGCACGGGCTCGTCGGCCGGGTACTCCTCCAGCACGACGTGGGCGTTGACCCCGCCGTAACCGAACGAGCTGACCCCGGCGCGGCGCGGCACGCCGGGCGCCACGGGCGCCCAGTCGCGGCCGGCCGCCGCGACCTCGAACGCCGTGCCCTCCAGTGCCAGATGGGGGTTCAGCTCCGGGCCGTGCGGGTCGCCGGTGATCCGCCCGTGCCGCATCGAGAGCAGCACGCGCAGCACCGCGGCGATGCCCGCCGCCGGCTCGAGGTGGCCGATGGTGTTCTTCAGCGCGCCGAGGGCGCAGTGCGGCGCGGCCGGCGCCGGGTGGCCCCACTCGCGGTAGAGCTCGGCGAACGCCTGGCGCAGGCCGTTGGTCTCGGCGGGGTCGCCGATGACCGTCCCGGTGCCGTGCGTCTCGATGTACCCGATGGTCGCCGGGTCGGTGCCCGCCTCGCGGTGGGCCCGCACGATGACCTCGGCCTGGGCGCGCGGGTTGGGGGCCGTCAGCGAGTTGGACCGGCCGCCGTGGTTGACGGCGGTGCCGCGCAGGACGGCGAGGATCGGGTTGCCGTCGGCGCGGGCGCGGCTGAGCCGCTTGAGCACGACGGCGCCGACGCCCTCGCCGCGCACGTAGCCCGCGGCGTCCTTGTCGAAGGCCCGGCCCACGCCGTCGGGGCTGAGCATGCCCGCCCGTTCGAGGGAGGCGAAGGTCACGGGCGACAGCATGAGGCTGACGCCGCCCGCGATGACCGTGTCGCAGTGTCCGAGCCGCAGGGCCTCCGCCGCGCGGTGCAGGGCCACGAGCGAGCTGGAGCAGGCCGTGTCCACGGGTTCGCTGGGGCCGCGCAGGTCGAGGTGGTAGGAGACGCGGTTGGCCAGCATGGACGGGGTGAGACCGGTCGAGGAGTACGCGTCGGTGGCCGTGCCGGAGCGCTGCACCAGCTCGGCGTATTCCGACGCGCCGACGCCGACGAACAGTCCGGTGTCGGTGCCGGCGAGCTTGTTCGGGTCGATGCCCGCGTCCTCCAGCGCCGTCCAGACGGTGCGCAGCAGCAGCCGCTGGCGGGGGTCCATCCACCGGGCCTCGCGGGGCGAGATGCCGAAGAACAGCGGGTCGAAACGGTCGATGTCCGGCATGAAGCCGCCCCGGGTGATCCGGGTCCGGTCGGGGTGCCGCGCCGGGTCCCCGTAGTGCGCGCGGCTGTCCCAGCGGTCCGCGGGGACCTCGGTGAACAGGTCGCCGCCCCGCTGCAGGCCGGCCCAGAACTCGTCCAGGTCCCGCGCACCGGGCAGGGTGCCCGCCATGCCGACGATGACGACCGGGTCGTCGGCGGCCCGGTCGGCCGCCGCGGGGTGAACCGGGGCGGGCTCGGGCTCGGCCGGTGCCGTGCCGGCCACGGCGTCCGGGTGTTCACGGTCCAGCCACTCGGCGAGCGTCTTCGGGGTGGGGGTGGCGAGGAGCTGGTCGGGCCCGACGGGCACGCCGAAGGCGTTCGCGACGTCGTCGGCGTACCGGATGAGGCTGAGCGAGTCCAGGCCGTGCTCGTGGAAGGAGCCGGCGGGGTCGAGGTCGGCCACCGGGTAGCCGCTGACCGCACCCAGCAGGCGCAGCAGGGTGTCCAGCGAACCGGCCCGGCGGGCCGGGCGGGCGGCCGTGGTGACCGCTCCGGCGGAAAGGGCCGGGGCGGCCGGGGCGACTGCGTCGATCCAGCAGCGGGTCCGTGCGAACGGGTACCCGGGCAGCGACAGCGGGCGCACCGGGCCCTGGTGGGCGGCCGCCCAGTCGAAGACCTCACCCGCGGCCCAGCGACGCGCCACGCCGTCCGGGTCGGCCGGGGAGGGCACGGTGGCCGTCCCGGGTTCCGCGGTCACCACGGCGGTGTGGCCGCAGGGCCGACCGGCGAGGAAGGCTTCGAGCGCTTCGGTGAGTTCCCCCGCCGATCGCGCCACGACGGCGAACCGGTGGGCCATGGGCTCCCGCCCGGTCTGCAGCGTGTACGCCAGCCGGCCGAGGTCGACGCCGGCGCCGCCGCCGGCGCGTCCGGCCAGCTCGCGCAGGGTCGTCCCGCCGTGCACGGTGCCCGGCCGGACGAAGTCGCCGAGGCCGATCAGCCGGACCATGGTGGCCGGGTCCAGCCCCAGCTCGTCGAGCGGTTCGTCGACGGCCGTGACGGGCACGCCGACCGCGGTGGCGATGTTCTTGAGGTCCTGGGGGTCGGCGCCGGGACCGGCGGTCCGCAGCCAGCCCAGCATCCCTTCGACGACGCGGCGCAGTGCCTCCGCGTCCCGTGCGGAGAACGGGAAGACGGCCGGTCCCGCCGTACCGCCCGCCGGGGTGTCGTCCCGGTACTCCTCGACCACGAGGTGGGCGTTGGAGCCGCCGGCGCCGAAGGCGCTGATGCCCGCGCGCAGCGGCTCGGCACCCGTCCACGGCGTGAGCTCACGCTGCACGCGGAACGGCACGGAGTTCCAGTCGACGGCCGGGTTGAGGCTCTCCGCGTGCAGCGACGGCGCCAGTTCACGGGCCTTCATCTGCAGCAGGACCTTGGTGAGGGCGGCGACGCCCGCGGCCGACTCCAGGTGGCCGACGGAGGACTTCACCGAGCCGAGGGCGATGGATCCGGCCGGCAGGTCGCCGAAGGCCCGGACCAGCCCGGCCACCTCGGCCGGGTCGCCCAGCGCGGTACCGGTGCCGTGCGCCTCGACGTACGAGACGCTCGCCGGGTCGACGCCTGCTCCGTGCAGTGCCGAAGCGATGACCTCGCCCTGGGCGGCCGGGCTCGGGACGGCGAAGCCGCCGGTCTTGCCGCCGTGGTTGACGGCGCCGGCGAGGATCACGCCGAGGATCCGGTCGCCGTCGCGCTCCGCCGCCGCCAGCGGCTTGAGCAGGACGGCGCCGACGCCTTCGCCGGGCACCATCCCGTCGCCGTCGGCCGCGAAGCTGCGGCACCGCCCGCTCTCGCCGGTGAAGCCGCCGGCCGCGAGCTGGCGGTACTTGCGCGGGTGCGGGGCGAGGTTGACACCGCCCGCGAGCGCGTAGTCCGCCTGTCCGGCCGCGAGGGCCTCACAGGCGAGGTGGATGGCCGTGAGCGACGACGAGCACATGGTGTCGATCGCGAGGCTCGGCCCGTGGAAGTCGAAGAAGTACGAGACCCGGTTGGCGATGGAGGCGTACCCCATGCCTCCCGCGAGGCCCCGCTCGTCCTCGAACAGCTGGTAGTGCCCGTACATGACGCCCGTGTACACGCCGACGCGGCTGCCGCGCAGGCGCGCCCGGGTGTAGCCGGCGTCCTCCAGCGCGTGCCAGGAGGTCTGCAGGAACAGCCGCTCCTGCGGGTCGGTCAGCTCGGCCTCGCGCAGCGACATCTGGAAGAAGCGGGGGTCGAACTCGTCGATGCCGTCGAGGAAGCCGCCCCAGCGGCTGATCTTCTGCCCGTCCGCCTCGGTCAGCGCGGTGTGGTCCCACCGGTCGGCCGGCACCTCACGCACGCAGTCACGGCCGGCGCGCAGGTTCGCCCAGAACGCGTCGGGGTCGTCGGCCAGGGGGTAGCGGCCGGCGACGCCGATGACCGCGATGCGCCGGTCCGCCTCCGCGGCGGGCTCCGACGGGCGGTCGGACGCGCGCACGGCCGGGTGCGCGGCCACGGCGGGCTCCCGTACGGCGGGCTCCGCCGCGGCGGGCGCCTCGGGAAGCAGGGCGCGCACCTTGTCGGCGTGCCGCTCGACCAGGTAGTCGGCGACCTCACGGACCGTCGGGTACTCGAACAGCAGGGTCGCGGGCAGCTCGCCCATGCGCTCGGACAGCAGGTCCACGATGCGGGCCACGGTCAGCGAGTCGACGCCGAAGTTCTCGTACGTCTCGTCCAGCCAGAGCCGGTCGCGGGGGACCTGGAGGATCTCCACGAAGGCGTCCTTCACGTACTCCCGGGCGGCCTCGACCAGCGCGTCGGCGTCCCCGCCGGACGGCACGGACGGCCGCACGGGCGGCCCGGACGGCACAGCCGATCCGACGGTCCGCGGGGACGCCACGGCCGCCGTGGGGAGGGCCGCCGGTGCGGCGCCGATCGCCGTCTCCGCGACCACCACGTGCTGGCTCAGCCCCTCGTCGGCCGGGAGGGCACGGCTGCGGGCGAAGCCGGCGAGCGCGAGGGCCTTGCGCCAGCCGGGCGCGGAGAGCAGCGGGGAGCCGGGCAGGCGCAGTTCGGCGTCCTCGTGCAGCCACCAGCCGTCGAGCAGACCGAAGGTGAGCGTGGCGGTGAGGACGTTGCTGCTGGCCTCGTTGAGCACCAGCCGTCCGCCGGGCTTGAGCAGCCAGGCCACCGCGCGCAGGGTGCCGAGCAGGTCGGAGGTGGCGTGCAGGACGTTGGCCGCCACGACCAGGTCGGCGCTGCCGGGCTCGAAGCCCTGGGCCACCGGGTCGCCCGAGATGTCGAGCTGCTGGAACCGGACGTAGGGGTACGTCTCGGCGAACCGCTGCTTGCCGTGCTGCAGGAAGGCGCGGGAGATGTCGGTGTAGACGTAGGTCACGTCGGCGCCCGAGGCGGTCAGTGCCGGAAGCACGCTCGCGGTGGTGCCGCCGGTGCCCGCCCCGATCTCGACGATGGTGACGGGGCCGTTGTGGCGGGACAGGCCGTCCGTGACGGCGCCGACCACGAGTTCGTTGGCGCGGTCGACGACCGGGCTGCCCCGGTAGGCGCCCTCCACGAGCGCGGTCGAGCCGCCGGGGAACATCACGTCGGTGGCGCGGACGCTGCCGCGCATCACCGCGAACAGGTTCCGCATGCACGGGAGCAGCAGCCGGTCGAAGCGGTTGAGCGCCGGCTTCTGCTCGCAGAGGGCGACCAGCTCGCCCTCCGGGTCCGCGGGGGCCGGGCGGCCGGCGGGGGTGAGGTGCCCGCCGTCGTCCCTCAGGTAACCCGACTCGGTCAGCTGCCGCAGGAGCTCGGTGAAGAGCCTGCCCTGCGCGGGGAGGACGCGCAGTCGCTCCGCGAGGGTGGCGGAGGTCCACCGCTCGCCCTGGCCGAGGAACACGCCCTCCTGGCGGAAGAGCGTCCACAGCCAGCCGCACATGACCTCGGTCAGGCGGGCGTCGTCGGCCTCGGTGAGCAGCCGGGCGACGGGGGGAAGTGCCGTCAGGGACGGCACCAGTGACGGGTCGTCCGCCGGCGCCTCGGTGTTCGTCATGGTGTTCGTTTCTGTGTGCGCGAGGTCCGCCGGGGCGGGTTCCACGCCGACGGCGGCGAGGGCGGTGGCGTCGGCCTTGACCACGATGACCTGGCGGTCCGGGCGGCCCAGCACGGAGTGCACGGCGGCCATCCCCTCCTCGGGGGTGATCGAGTAGATCCCGGTGGCCGCGAGGCGGCTGCGGTGGCGCTCGTCGGCGACGATGCCGACGGTCCCCCAGTAGCCCCAGTTGATCACGGCGACCTTGGCGTCCAGTACCCCGTCGAGGTGGTGGGCGAAGGCGTCCTCGAAGGTCGACCCGGCCGCGTAGTTGCCCTGTCCGGCGCTGCCGGAGAGGGCCACCGCCGAGGAGAAGAACAGCACGAAGTCCACGTCGTCCGAGCCGCCGAGCGCGGCGTGCAGGGCGACCGAGGTGCGGGTCTTGGCCTCCAGGACCGAGCGGAAGGTCTCCTCGGTCATCGTGGCGACGGTCTGGTCCCGCAGGACGATCGTGGCGTGGAAGACACCGTGCAGCGCGCCGTGGGTGGCACGCGTCCACGCGACCGCGTCGCGCAGCGCCGCGGGGTCCGTCGCGTCGGCCCGGCGGTAGGAGACCAGGGTGCCGCCCGGGTCGATGGCGCGCAGCCGGCCGCGGCGGACGGTGTCCAGTTCGCTGCGACCCAGCAGCACGACCTTCGCCCCGTACGTGCGCACGAGCCACTCGGTCAGTTCGAGGCCGATGCCGCCGGCACCGCCGAGGATCAGGTAGGTGCCGCCGCGGCGGATCCGCTCCTGCGGGGGCGTGGCCGTGACGGGGACCAGGCGGCGGTGGTGGAGCACGCCGCCGCGCAGTGCGTACGGGCCGCCGGCGGGGACGTCGAGCACGTCCGCGGAGGGCCGGTCGGCGGACGAGCGGTCGACGACGGCCACCCGCCAGCGCGGGTGTTCCTGGGCCAGCGACAGGGCGAGGCCGTGCAGGCTCGCCGCGTAGGGGTTGCCGACCGGTTCGCCGGCCGTGCCGAGCGCGTCCTCGGTGACGACGGTGAGCCGGACCGAGGAGCCGAGCCGCTGCAGGACCTTGGCGAGCCGGAACAGGGCGAGGACGCCCCGCTCCTGGGTGGCTTCGAGTGCGGCGATGTCGCCGGTCCGCGCTCCAGCACCGGGGCCGAGCAGGACGACGTGGTCGGGCCGGCCGGTCGCGGTGGCGAGGCGGTCGGGGTCCAGCTCGACGACGGTGCCGCCCAGGCGGGCCGTCAGGGCGGCCGCGAGCTCAGCGGACTCCGGGCCGCGGACAAGCCAGGTGGTCCCGCCCGTCGGCGCCGCGTCCCGCGCGGGCAGCGCGGACCAGCGCGGAACGTACATCAGGTCGTCCGCCACCACCGGCTCCGCCGATACCGCCCCGGGGGCCGCCGCGCCCGGGGCGGGGCGCAGCGACAGGTCGCGCAGCCGCGCGCAGACGCGTCCGGCGTCGTCGGTCAGGGTCAGTTCGTAGCGGTCGGTGCCGACGGTCCGCACGTGCGCGTATCCGAGGTCCGTCACCGGGGCGAGGACCTCGGCGGCGGTGAGGGCGAAGGGCACCATGGCGGGGCCGGCACTCCGGTCGCGCAGCACCGCGAAGGCGTGCAGCGCGCCGTCGACCACCGAGGGGTGGAGGGCACAGCCGGCGAAGCGGGCGGCCTCGGCGGGGACCCGCAGCCGCACCAGTGCTTCCCCGTCACCCACGGCGACCCACTCGACGGCCCGCAGGGCCGGGCCGTAGACCAGGCCCGCCGCCGCGAGGTCCGCGTAGATGTCGGTGCCCTCGTGACGTCGGTTCAGGCGGGCCCGGACGGCGTCGATCGCGACGGTTTCCGGGGCCGGCGCGGGCAGGGCGTCGATCCGGCCCTCGGCGAGCAACTCGCCGTCGCCGTCCCGCAGGTCGAACACCAGGCCGCTGTCACCGCGGCGCAGCCGCGTCCTGGCCGAACGCTCGGTGCCGGCCACGACGAAGGGCCGCAGCCACCGGACGCCCGCGAGCTTGAGCTGCTGCCCCGCCCCGGCCGCCTCGGCCGCTGCGCGGGCCATCTCCAGGACGGCCGCGGCGGGCAGCAGACGCATGTCGCCGACCCGGTGTCCGTCGATGTAGGGGTGCTCGGGGCCGAAGGCCGTCCGGTAGGTCAGGCCGTCGAGGCTGTCGACCGGGTCGACCTCGTCCAGCAGCGGGTGCACGGGACGCGGCGCGACCTGGACCGGGCCCGGAGCGGGCTGCGCGGGCGGCGACCAGATGGTGTCGGTGAGCCAGCAGCGCAGCTCCTCGAAGGGGTAGCCCGGCAGCGGCACTCGCCGTCCGCGCGTCTCGGGCCAGTCGACCGTCGCACCGGCGGCCCAGGCGGCGGCGATGTCCGCCGGGGCGGAGCTCACGGGTGCGGCGGCCCGGGACGCCTTGCGGCCGCGCGCGCTGCCGGTCCAGACGCCCTGCGGGTCGCTCCCCCGCAGCCTGGCCACCAGCTCGGTGACGGTGGAGGCCGAGACGACCATCCGGTCCGCCCACTCCTCACGCCCCCGCTGGAGCGTGAACGCCACATCCGCGAGGCGGTGGTGCGGGCCCGTCTCCAGGGCGTCCGCCAGCTCGGCGGCGAGCACCGGCAGGCGCTCGGGGGCCTTGGCGGAGAGGGGGAACAGCCACGGGCCGCGCTCGTCGCCGTCCGTCGGCCCCACTCCCGCGTTCTCCTGGTATTCCTCCACGACGAGGTGGGCGTTGGCGCCGCCGGCGCCGAAGGAGCTGATGCCCGCCCGGCGGGGGGTGCCCGCGATGCGGGGCCACGGGGCCAGGTCGCGCTGCACGCGCAACGGGGTGGAGTCGAAGTCGATGTTCGGGTTCAGCGGGTCCGCGTGCAGCGACGGCACGAGCTCGCCGTGCTGCATCTGCAGCAGCACCTTGCACAGCCCGGCCATGCCGGAGGCGGACTCCAGGTGACCGACGTTGGACTTGACCGAGCCGATCGGCAGGGTGCGCGACGACGGGACGGCCGTGCCCAGCGCCCGGGCGAGGCCTCGGATCTCCACCGGGTCGCCGAGGGCGGTGCCGGTGCCGTGCGCCTCCAGGTAACCGAGCGACGCCGGGTCGACGCCGGCCTGCGCCAACGCCTGCGCGACGAGGTCGCCCTGGGCGACGGGGTTGGGCACGGTGAAGCCGTTGGTCCGGCCGCCGTGGTTGACGCTGGACCCGAGGATGACGCCGTGGATGTGGTCACCGTCGCGGACGGCGTCCGCCAGCGGGCGCAGCAGCACCGCGCCGACGCCCTCGCCGGGGACGTAGCCGTCGCCGTCCGCGCCGAAGCTGCGGCACCGGCCGTCACTGGAGGTGAACTGGCCCTGGCCCAGGAAGCGGTACTTGTACGGGTGGGCGTGCAGGTTGACGCCGCCGGCGACGGCCATGTCGGTGTCACCGGCCCACAGGTCGCGCACGGCCAGGTGGATCGCGGTCAGCGAGGACGAACACATCGTGTCCACGCCCAGGCTGGGGCCGGTGAGGCCGAGGGTGTACGAGACGCGGTTGGCGATCGAGGCGTGCGACGAGGCGCCGATCCGGCCGTCCTCGGCCTCGTGCAGCTGGTACAGCCCGTACATGGCGCCGACGTACACGCCGACGCGGTGGGAGCGCAGGTCGGCGCGGGTACGCCCGGCGTTCTCCATGGCGTGCCAGGCCGTCTGCAGGAACAGCCGCTCCTGCGGATCGATGATCTCCGCCTCGCGGGGCGACACGCCGAAGAAGAGCGGGTCGAACTTGTCGATGCCGCGCAGGAAGCTTCCCCACCGGCTGTACCGGGCGGCCCGGTCGGCGGGGGTGGCCTGGTCGTAGTCGCGCCAGTCCCAGCGGTCCGCCGGAATCTCGGTGACGAGGTCCCGGCCCGCCTTCAGGTTGGCCCAGAAGGCCTCCAGCGTGTCCGATTCGGCGAATCGCGCGGCGACGCCCACGATGGCGATGGGCACGGGCCCCTGGGCAGAGGCTGCCGCACCGCCCTGGTGGAGTGCGGGGGTGGCGGCGGTCGGCGTCACCGGCGCGGGGGCCGAAGCGGCGGGCGCGGGGGCGGGAGCCTCGACGGCGGGGGCGGGCGCCAGTTCCAGGATCCGGGCGCCGTGGTGCTCGGTGAACCAGTCCGCGAGCGCGCGCAGGTTCTGGTACTCGAAGAACAGCGTCTTCGGCAGCGACCCGAAGTGCTCCTCCAGCCGACGGGTCAGGTCCATGATCAGCAGCGAGTCGATGCCGTACTGCTCGAAGGCCGTGTCGGCCTCGATCTCCTCCGGCGGGAACTCGAACACCTCGGCGAGCACCTCGCGCAGGAAGTCCTCGGCCGCGGCCGTCGGTTCCGTGCTCGCCGTCCCGGACAGCCCCGACGAGGCTGACGGCACGGTCGGCTCCGGCGCCGGCGCGTCGAGCACCTCCCGCAGGCGCGCGAGGTTGCCGTGCGCGACCAGGACGTGGTCGCCGTCGTGGCCCAGCGACCGGTCGAAGGCGGCCAGCGCCGCGCCGGTCGGCATCGCCACCAGCCCGACCTGACGGGCCATCCGGGCGGCGGTGGCGTCGTCGGCGTCGACGCGTATCCCGCCGTCGGCCCACAGCGACCAGAGCACGGAGAGGCTGCGGCCGGGCCGGTCGCTGCCGCGCCGCCACGCGCTGAACGCGTCGAGGAAGCGGTTGGCGTAGGCGTAGTCGGTCTGTCCGGGGCTGCCGGCGGCGCCGGACATGGAGGAGAAGGCGACGAAGAAGTCGAGCGGATCGTCCGCGGTGGCCCGGTCGAGGTCGAGGGTGCCGCGCACCTTGGGCGCCAGCACGGCCGCGCTGTCCTCGTCGGCCTTGCGGATCAGCAGCGCGTCGCGGGTGGTCCCGGCGAGGTGCAGCACGCCGTGGATCGGTCCGAAGGAGGCGTGGACCCGCTCGACGAGGTCCGCCGCGGCGCCGGGGGCGCCGAGGTCCGCCTGAAGGTAGTGCACGTCAAGGCCGGCGGCGCGCAGGTCCGCGAGGTCGGCCGTCGCCGAACGCCCCGTCAGGACGTAGCGGGCAGTGCCCCCCAGATGGGCGACAAGGTGGCGGCCGATGGCACCGGCGCCGCCGGTGACCAGCACGGTGCCGCGCGGCGTGAGCGGGGCGGCGGTGGGCTCGACGCTCTCCCACCGGAGGGCCTGGCGGCCCTCGGCCGTGTAGCGGACCCGGAATTCGTGCGGGCCGCGTGCTTCGCTGCCGACGACGTCGGCGAGGGACGCCGTGCCCGGCTCGATCACGGCGACGCGGAACTCGGGGTGCTCGTGGGCGAGGGAGCGCGCGAACCCGTCGAGGGCGTACACCCGCGCGTCCTCGGCCCCGCCCGTCGGGCGGAAGACGTGCAGCACCCGCACCGGCTGCCGGGCCGGCTGCGCCGACCAGGCGCGGAAGAGCCGCAGCAGCCCGGGCAGCGGGTCGCCGTCCACGGTGCGGACGACGAGGAGTTCCTCGGCGCGGGGGAAGACGGTGTCCTCGCCGGCGCGCTCGGCGCCGGGGAGCGTTCCCGCGCCGAGCAGCACCACGGGTGCGGGCCGGCCGTCGGCCGCGGCCGGGGCGGGGCGCCAGCGCTGGGCGAGCAGGTTCGTGGCGACGGCGTTGTCCAGCCGGGCGGCACCGTCGACGGCCCGGGTGACGACGGCACGCAGCCGCACGCACACCCGGCCCTCGTCGTCCGCGAGGGTCACGTCGTGGCCCGCCGGGGTGGCGACGGCGTGCACATGGCCCTGCTCGGGCAGCGGGCCGAAGATGTCGACCGCGTCCACGGAGAACGGCAACTGCCGCGCGCGGGGTGCCGACGGGTCCTCGTCGGTCCACAGGCAGGCCTGGAGCATCGCGTCGAGCAGGGACGGATGCAGGGTGAAGTCGTCGAAGGGGACGTCGGCGGCCGCCGGGACCGCGACGTGCGCGAGGGCCTCGCCCGGGGCGGACCGCACCGATCGCAGGCCCTGCAGGCTCGGTCCGTAGCCGCCGCCGAGGGCGGTGAAGACCGCGTAGCACTCGTCGGCCGTCGCCGTGCGGGGCAGCCGGGACCGGACGGCGTCCAGGTCGAGGAGCGGCGCTTCGGAGCGGGCGTCGAAGCGGAGCGTGCCGGTGGAGCACAGCGCGCCGTCGGCCGTGCCGTCGACCCGTCGCACCTCGTAGGACACGCCGTCGGCGGCCTTTTCGAGGTGCAGGCGCACCCGCACGGCCTCGTCCTCGACGAGCACCGGGCGGGCCCACAGGACGTTCACGATGCCGGTCGGGGTGCCGTGTCCCAGCTTCGCGGCGGCGGCCACGGCGAACTCCAGCGCCGCCACCGCGGGCAGAATCTTGATCGTGCCGAGGGCGTGGTCGCGCAGGTAGAACTCGTCGCCGGTCAGGAGCCGTTCGGCCGGGCCGTCCGCCAGGCCGGCGGGCGGGCTGATCCAGTAGCGCCGGGTCGGCCGGGGCGGGTGGGGCAGGGAGAGCCGGGCCGGGCGGCCACCGGGCAGCTCCGGCCAGACGACGGGACGGCCCGTGACCCAGATCCGGGCGGCCTCGGCCACGTCGTCCGTGGCGAGGGGCTCCACGGCGGCGTCCGCCTGCGCGGTGCCGGTCATGACGCCCTCGCCGTCGCGCAGTCGCGCCGCCAGCTCCCGGGTGCTCGTCACGACGACGGCGAGCCGCTCCCGCAGCTGTTCCCGGCCGGCCTGCAGCGTGTGCGCGATGCCGTCGAGGGAAGCCGTGGGGTGGGCGTCCAGCCAGGCCGACAGCTCGGCCCGGTACCGGTCGAGCTGTTCGGCGCCGTCGGCCGACAGCACGATCAGTCGAGCGGTCATGTGCTCGGTGTTACCGCTCATCAACGCTTCCCCGCCTCTTCCACTACCACGTGCACGTTGCTGCCTCCCATACCGAACGAGCTGACGCCGGCTCGGGCCGGCGCGCCGTCGGGTGTTTCCCATGCCTGTGTTCCGGACTGGAGCCGGAACGGACTGCCGGCGAGGTCGATCATCGGGTTCGGCACCCGGAGGTCCACCAGGCCCGGCAGCGTGCGGTGACGCATCGCCAGCAGGACCTTCACGATGCCGGCCACGCCGGCGGCGGCCTCCAGATGGCCGATGTTCGTCTTGACCGACCCGACGCCGGTCCGGCCCGGAACGACCGGGCTCCCCCAGTCGTCGTGCAACTGGCCGAACGCCTCCTTGAGCGCGTCGATCTCGATCGGGTCGCCGAGCGAGGTGCCGGTGCCGTGCGCCTCGATGTAGCCGATGGTGTCGGGTGCCACCGCGGCGGCCCGGTGCGCGGCGAGCACGACATCGCGCTGTGCCTGCGGGTTGGGCACCGTGAGCGAATGGGTGTGCCCGCCGTGGTTCTCGGCCGAACCGATCAGCACGCCGTGCACCGGGTCGCCGTCGGCCAGCGCGCGGTCCAGCAGCTTGAGCGCCAGGAGCACCACGCCCTCGCCCCTGCCGTAGCCGTCGGCACGCTCGTCGAACGTCTTGCAGCGGCCGTCCGGGCTGAGCATCCCGGCGCGGCGCAGCCCGGTGAAGCCGTGCGGCGACAGCAGCAGGTTCGCCCCGCCGGCCAGGGCCAGTTCGCAGTCGCCGAGCTGCAGGGCTCGCGCCGCGCGGTGGACGGCGACGAGCGAGCTGGAGCAGGCCGTGTCGAACACGGCGCTGGGGCCGTGCAGGTCGAACACGTAGGAGATGCGGTTGGCCGCGATGGAGGCGACGTTGCCGATCAGGAAGTGGTCGCCCATCTCCGGGGAGCCGGGGCCGAGCAGGCTCAGGTAGTCCGCGCCGCTGAGGCCGACGAAGACCCCGGTGCGGCTGCCGGCGAGTGCCGCCGGGGCCTGGCCGGAGTCCAGCACGGCCTCGTGCGCGGCGTGCAGCAGCAGCCGCTGCTGCGGGTCCATCTGCGCCGCCTCGCGGGGCGAGATGCGGAACAGCGGCGCGTCGAAGGCGTCCACGTCGTCGACGAAGGAGCCCCGGAAGCTCTCGGGGAACACCCGGGCGGAGAAGCCGCGCTCCATCGGGTAGGGGCGGGTCAGGTCGCGTCCGGCGGCCAGGTGGCCCCAGAACTCCTCCAGGTTGCCGGAGGAGGGCAGCCGTCCGCCGACCCCGATGACCGCGACCGGCGGGTAGCCGTCCACCGCGGCGGCCGGGGCCGGTGCGGCGGGGGCGGCGGGCACCCGCGCGGTGGGGGTGGCGAACGCCTCGGGGTGTGCCTTCGTCAGGAAGGCGGCGAGGGAGGTGAGGTCGGGGTGGGCGTAGAAGACCGTCGGCCGCACCGTGATGCCGAACCGCTCCCGCAGCGCCACCGCCAGCCGGGTGAAGCCGATCGAGTCGAAGCCCGACTCGCCCAGCGGCCGGTCGACGGGTACCTGCTCCGCCGTCAGTCCGGCGACGCCGGCCGTGGCCTCCCGCAGCCGCGCCAGGAGATCGCCGTCGCCCGCCGGGGGCGGCGGCGCCACCGCCGGCCGCGCCGGCACGGGTGCGACGGGCCGGTCGTCGTGACCGAACCGGCGCAGCAGCTCCTCGACGGGAAGCGCCGTCAGGGGACCGGCGTCGACCTTGGCGTTGGGGGTCAGGGGGAACCGTGCCAGGGCCACGGTGCGGGAGGGGACCATGTAGTCGGGCAGCCAGGCGGTCGCCTGCCGGACGGCGTCCTCCGCGGCGGCCGCGGTGGCCGTCACGAACGCGACCAGCTGCGGATGCCCCGGAAGGTCCTCGCGCACGACCACGCGGACGTCGCCGATCTCGCCGGTGCGGCGGACGGCGGCCTCGATCTCCCCGAGCTCGATGCGGTGCCCGCGCAGCTTGACCTGCCGGTCGGCCCGGCCGAGCAGCACCATGTCGCCGGTGGCCGACCAGCGGGCCAGATCGCCCGTGCGGTAGAGCCGTTCTCCGGTCGACGGGTCGGTGACGAAGCGCTCGGCGGTCAGCTCCGGCCTGCCGCGGTAGCCCCGGGCGACGCCGTCGCCGCCGATCAGCAGTTCGCCCACCGCGCCGAACGGCACGGGAGCGCCGTCGGGGCCGGCGGTCCGGAACGTGGTGTTGGCGATCGGGGTGCCCACACTGACGGGCCGGTTGCGGCGTACGCGCTGCGTGGAGGACCAGATCGTCGTCTCGGTCGGCCCGTACATGTTCCACAGCTCGTCGCACCGGTCCAGCAGCCGATCGGCGAGCTCGGCGGTCATCGCCTCCCCGCCGCACAGCAGCCTGCGCACCCGTCCCGTCCACCCGGCGTGCAGCAGCATCTCCCAGGTGGCGGGCGTGGCCTGGACGATCGTCGCGCCCGAGTCGCCGAGCAGATCGGCCAGTGCGAACCCGTCCCGCACCACGTCCGCGGGCGCGATGTGGACGGCGGCGCCGCGGATCAGCGGGAGCAGCAGTTCCAGACCGGAGATGTCGAACCCGGCGGTGGTCACGGCCAGCAGCGTGTCGTCCTCGGCGCAGCCGGGACGATCGGCCATCGCGGTGAGCAGGTTGACCAGGTTGCCGTGGCTGACCTCGACGCCCTTGGGCTCTCCGGTCGACCCGGAGGTGTAGAGGACGTATGCGAGGTCGGTGTCGCGGCAGGCGACCGAGCCGGCCGGAGGCGTCGGCTCCGTCGGCGCCGGGTCGGTCAGGGGGATGCGCACACCCGGCGTGCCGTCGGGCAGCCGCCCGGCCAGGTCCGCATCGAGGACGACGGCCGCCAGGCCGGCGTCGGTGGCGATGTGGGCGAGCCTCGCGGCCGGGAAGTCGGGGTCGAGGGGGACATACGCGGCCCCCGCGGCCTGGACCGCGAGCAGGGCCACGATCAGCGCGGCCCGGCGGCCCACGAGGACGCCGACCAGATCGCCGGGGCGCACGCCCCGGGCGACGAGGACGCCGGTGAGGGCGTGCACCTGCCCGGCGAGCTCCGCGTAGGTCAGCGACCCCGTGGCGTCGATGACGGCGGTGCGCTCCGGGCCGCTCCGCGCGCGGGCGAGCACCAGGTCGGCGGCGGTGACGTCGCGCGGCCGCTCGGCCCGGGTGGCGTTGGTCCGTTCGACCACCTGTCGTTCGGCCGCGGAGGCGAGCGCGAAGTCGCCGACGCGGCGGGCCGGGTCGGCCGTGACCGCCTCCAGCAGCAGCCGGTAGTGCTCGGCCAGCCGCTCGACGGTGGCGCGGTCGAACAGCTCCGGGTCGTACTTGAAGTAGACGTGCGCACCGGTGCCGCGCACGACCACCTCGACGACGAGGTCGCTCTCGCCCTCCTGGGTCAGGTCGAGCGCGTCCCGGAAGACGGTCTGCCCGGCCGCCATGTCCTGGTCCCCGCCGACGCCCTGCTGCATGTAGAAGCCGATGTCGAAGCCCGCCTCGCCGTCCGAGGTCCGGCGGAGGTCGTCGACGACGGACGCGAACGGGTACGCGCTGTGGTCCTCGGCCTCGGCCATCCGCGTCTGCACGGCGTCCATGAGCTCGGTGAAGCTCCGGTCGGGGTCGCAGTCCACGCGCAGGACCACCGGGTTGATCAGGTAGCCCACGGTGCGGTCGAAGCGCTGCGAGGGGCGGCCGTCGGTCGGCACCATCACGCTGATGTCGCGGTGCCCGGAGTGGCGGTGCAGCAGCGCGGTGAAGGCGCCGAGAACGACGCTGAACGGGGTCAGCCGGGCGGCGCGGGCGGTGTCCCGTACGGCGGTCCAGGTGGCCTCCGGCAGCCGCAGCTGCACCATCGCGCCCTCGGCGTGCGAGGCCGGGCCGACGCGGCGGTGGTCGGCGAGCGCGCCGAGCACCGGTGCGGTCGAGGCACCGGCCAGGCGGCCCTGCCACCAGCGCCGGTGCTTCTCGGCCTCGGGACCGTCGAGCATCGCCCGCTGCCACCGCACGAACTCGGCGTAGGGGGCCGCGGGTTCGACGGGCGGCAGCTCCCGCCCCTCGGCGAGCGCGTCGTGGCAGGCGACGATGTCGCGCAGCAGGAGGTGGCTGGAGACGCCGTCGGTGATCAGGTGGTGGAACACCAGCAACAGCAGCGTGGCACCGCCGGGCGCCGCGACGATCCACATCCGGTGCAGCGGGTCGTCCTCGAGGTCGAACGGGCGGCGCACCAGGTTCCGGACACGGGCGGCGAATTCGCCGTCGGTCACGTGGGCGAGGTCCAGCCGGGTCACCTCCGCGGGGCGGTCGGTGACTTCCTGCACCGGCCCGGTGGCGTCCAGCCGGACGGCGATGCGCAGCTCGGGGTGGCGTCGCACCACGGCGGCCAGAGCCTCGGCGAGCCGGTCCGGGTCGACGTCGTCGCCGAGCCACAGGCCGAGCGGGAGGTTGTACGACACGGCCTGCGGGTCGGTCGCGTGGATCGCCCACAGGGCGGCCTGTCCCCGGCTGAGCGGGTACGGCCCGGGCTCGGGCGCGGGCTCGACCGCCGGTGCCGATGCCGGCTCCGGTGCCGGCTCTGCCGCCGGCTCCGACGTCGGCTGCATCAGGCCCCGCAGCAGGAGTTCCGCCACGTCGTCGGACACCTCGCCGGTGGCGATCGCCGCCAGCAGTTCGCGCAGTTCGGTGCTCATCGTCCCGTTCCCCCCTTCAGTGCGGCCAGCGCGTCGTCCACGCCGACGGTGCCGTTGCGCAAGCCCGCCAGCAGAGCCGCGACCCCGTCCTTGGCCGGCTCACCGGGCCGTGCGGCGGCCGGTGCCGGATCCGGCCCGTCCTCCTCGTGCCTCGGCAGCGGTCCGTACGCCTCGAACACGGCACGGGCCACCGCCCGCACCGTCTGTGCCACGCCGAACATCCGGGCCGGAATGTCCACGCCGTAGTCGGCGCCGAGGCGTCGGCTCAAGCGGCGCAGGCCGAGCGAGTCGACCCCCGCGTCGGACAGCACCCGGTCGACGGGCAGGCGGTCGGGCCGCATCCCCAAGTGCGCGGCCAGCAGTCCGCGTACGTGCTCACGGACGGCGCTCTCCGGGTCGTCGTCGACGGGCGCCGCGGCCACGACGGGCCGGGCGGCGGGCACCGGCTCGGCAGGAACAGCAGCGGGCACAGAAGCCGCGGGCACCGGCGCGGCGGGCGCCACGTCCCCGGTATCGGTCTCCGTGTCGGCGTCGGCGATCAGGCCCGCCTCGGCGGCCTGGACGGTGTCGAACCTCGCTCCGGGGGTGAGCCAGTAGCTCTCCCGGGCGAAGGGGTAGGTCGGTGCGGGCACCCGTCGGGGTGCCGTGCCCGGCCACAGTTCCGTCCAGTCGATCAGGGCGCCGCCGACCCACAGCCGGGCGACCTTGTCCAGTCGGCCGGCGTCCACCACGGCCCGCAGGTACCGGTTCCCCTCGGACCCGTCCAACAGCAGGGCCGTGGTGGCGTCCTGGCCGTCCCCGGCGAACACACCGGGCGCGGCGGAGTCGGCCAGCCAGGACTCCAGGGCCGCCACCAGTGCGCGCGGCGAGTCGGCGACGACGGCGAGGCGCTCGGCGAACGCCTCACGGCCGGTCTGCAGCGTGTGGGCGAGGGCGGCCGGGTCGACCCCCTCGTTGTTCCCGGCCCAGTCGGCGAGGCGTCGCGCGTAGCTCCGCAGCCGCTCCTGGTCCTTCGCGGACAGCACGAACAGCTGGGCACCGGCCGGTCCGTTGACCGGCTCCTCCCGGTACTCCTCCACCACCACGTGCGCGTTGACCCCGCCGAGACCGAAGGAGCTCACCCCGGCGCGCAGCGGCGCCTCGGCCCCGTCGGGCGTACGTACGCGCCGCCACGGCTCGCGCCCGCCCAGCACCCGCAGCGGGCTGCCGTCGAGGCGCAGGTGGGGGTTGAGCGTGTCCTGGTGGATGTTTCCGGGGATCTCCCGGTGCCGCATCGCGAGCAGTGCCTTGATCAGGCCGGTGACGCCCGCGGCCGCCTCCAGGTGGCCAGTGTTGGTCTTCACCGCGCCCAGCGCCACGTGCGCTTCCGTGCAGGCGGCGCCGTGGTCGGCGTACAGCTCGGCGAACGCCGTCTTCAAGCCCTCGACCTCGACCGGGTCGCCGAGTTCGGTGCCGGTGCCGTGCGTCTCGACGTAGGTGACGGTCCGCGGGTCCACCCCGGCGCGGCGGTGCGCCTTGACCACGCAGGCGGCCTGCGCGTCCGGGTTGGGCGCGGTCAGCGAGTTGGTGCGGCCGCCGTGGTTCACGGCGCTGCCCCGCAGGACGGCGTGGATGACGTCGCCGTCGGCGATCGCCGCGTCGAGGCGCTTGAGCACGACCACGCCGACGCCCTCGGCGCGGGCGATGCCGTTGGCGGCCGCGTCGAAGGTGCGGCAGCGGCCGTCGGGGCTCAGCATGTCGGCCTGGCTCATGTCCACGAACAGCGTGGGCGAGGCCATGACGTTCACGCCGCCCGCCAGTGCCACGTCGCAGTCGCCGTGCCGGATGGCCTCGGCCGCCCGGTGGACGGCGACGAGCGAGGACGAGCAGGCGGTGTCGAGGGTCTCGCTGGGGCCGTGCAGGTTCAGCAGGTAGGACACCCGGTTGGACATGATCGCGTGCGCCCTGCCCACCGTGCTGTACCCGTCGAGCGGGACACCGAGGGCATGCTGCAGTTCGAAGTAGTCGTAGGTGCTGCTGCCGATGAAGACACCGGTGTCCGTGCCGGCGAGCGCGGACGGCCGGATGCCGGCGTCCTCGATCGCGGTCCAGGCGGCCTCCAGCACGAGGCGGTGCTGCGGGTCCATCGCCACGGCCTCGTGGGGCGAGATACCGAAGAACTGCGGGTCGAACAGGTCGACCCGGCGCATGAACCCGCCCCACTTCGCCGTGGTGCGGAACTGCCCGGGCTCGGGCTCCCCGTGCAGCCGCCGCCAGTCCCAGCGGTCCGCCGGGATCTCGCCGACCAGGTCGTCACCGGCGACGAGGTGCTCCCAGAACTCGTCCAGGCCGTCGGAGTCCGGGAACAGGCCGGCCATGCCGACGACGGCGACGGCGGCGGGATCACCGGCAAAGGGAGCGGGGGCCGCCGGGGCGGGCACCGGCGCGGGGGCCGCAACCGCCGTGGCGGCGGCCGGCTCGGGGGCGGCGGTCGGTGCCGGGAGGGTGGGCTCGGGGGTGGGCGCCGTCTCTGGCACGGCCGGGGTCAGGTGCGCCGCGAGGGCCGGGCCGTGAGTGTGGAGGATCTTGTCGATGAGGTCGTTCGCGGTGGCCACGCCGAAGAACGCGGCCGGCGTCACGTCGAGGTCCCAGCGTGCGTTCACCTGGTGGCTCAGCCTCGTGTACATGATCGAGTCGAAGCCGAAGCGGCTGAGCAGATCGTCCGGCGCGAGCTCGCCCGGCCGGATCCCGGCCACCTCGCGCAGGAGGGCCAGCAGTTCGTCGGCCGCCGCCGCGCGCCACGCCTCCCCGGCGGGGGCCGTGGCCTCGGGTACCACCGAGGGGACGGCTGCGGTCACGACCGCGGGCACGACCGCGCCTACGGGCCGCTCGTCCGTGCCGGCCGTCGTCACGCCGATGCGGGCGAGGAAGTCGTCCGTGCCCGAGACCACTGCCACCTGAACCTCCTGTCGGCCGAGCACCTGGCTCAGCGCTTCGAATCCCGTCTGCGGGGAGAGCGGGTGGACCCCTGCGGCGGTCAGCCGGTCGCGGTGGCGCTCGGTGAGCGCGGAACCGGTCCAGGCGCCCCAGTTCACGACGCGGACGGGGTAGGGCAGGTGCCCGGCGAGCGCACGCCCGACGGCGTCCTGAGCGGTGCATCCCGCCGCGTAGGCGGCCTGCCCGGGGTTGCCGAGGAAGGACTGGACCGACGAGAACACCGCGAGGAAGTCGAGGCGTCGGCCGTCCAGCGCCTCGACGAGCGCCGCGAGGGTCCGGGTCTTCGCGGCCAGGCCCGTGGTGAACCAGGCCTCGTCCATGGCCGCCAGCGAACGGTCGCTCGGCACGGTCACCGAGTGCAGGACCCCGTGCACGACGCCGACGCGGTCGAACACGGCCCGCAGCTCGGCCGGTCGGGCGGCGTCCGCCCGGTGGACCTCCACCGAGGTGCCCGTCGGGTCGATGGCCCGGATCCGGGCGGCCTTGGCCGCGTCCGGCGCGGAGCGCCCGACGAGGACGACCTTGGCCCGGTGGAGCCGTACGAGCCGCTCCGCGACGTCGAGCCCCACGTCACCGGTGCCGCCGATGATCACGTACGTGCCACCGTCGCGGAAGACGGGCGCGGCGGGCGCCGTGGTGTCGAGGGGCTGGAGCACCTCCTCGTACCACTGTCCGGCGCGCAGCGCGTAGTCACCGGGGACGGCGACCGTGACCGTGGCGGGGTCGTCCGCGCCGATGTCGACGGTGCTGACCCGCCAGCGCTCGCACTCGTGCCGCACCGACCTGGCCAGGCCCAGGGCGGCCGCCGCCATCGGGTCGGTGGGCGTGGAGAGCCATCCGGCGGCGTCGCGCGTCACGACCGTCAGCGACAGCTCGCCGGCCGCGCCGGGACGCGACTGCAGGTGCTTGACGATCCGGAACAGATCGAGAACCCCGGCCTCGCCGCGGACCACGGCGTGGACCGCGGCGGGCGTCGGCAGCGACGTGAGCGGCGCGCCCTCGACCCGGTGGACGTCGGCGGCCGGGAAGTCGTCGCAGCCGAGCACCCAGACGGGTCCGGTGACCGGGCCGCGGGCGGCCGGCTCGGCGACGGGCCGCCGGCGCGGCGCGTACCTCCCCGCCACGGCGGCGGGGGCGGCGGCGTCCCCGAGGGGCTCCGGCTCCTGGGAGCCGACCCAGCACCGGCGGCGTTCGAACGGGTAGGTGGGCAGCGGAATCAGTACGCCGCCCTCCGGCCAGTCGACCGGCTTCCCCGCGACCCAGCGGTCGGCGGGCGTCGTGCCGTCGGGCCGGGCCAGTGCGGGGTGGTCGGCGCCCTCGGCGGCGGCGGACAGCGCGGCGGCGAGCGTGTGCCGGTCGGCGGCGGTGACCGCGAGCCGTTCGGCCATGGCGTCCCGGCCGTGCTGGAGCGTGTGCGCCATGTCGGCCAGGTCCGGTGTCCGGTCCAGGGCGGTGAGCAGCGCGGCCGCGTACCGGCGCAGGGCTTCGGGCGTACGGGCCGACAGGGGGAACACCCAGGGGCCGTGCGGGCGTCGCGGCGCCCGCGCGGGCTCGGCCTCCTCCAGGACGACGTGGGCGTTGACGCCTCCGTAGCCGAAGGAGCTGACCCCCGCGCGCCGCGGCCGGCCGTCGGCCGGGCGCGGCCACGCCTGCGCCGAGCGGATCAGGTGGAACGGGCTGCCGTCGAGCCGCAGATGCGGGTTCTGCTCGCCGAGGCCGGCGACGGGCGGCAGGACGCCGTGCTCCATCGCGAGGAGCACCTTGATCACTCCGGCGGCGCCCGCGGCGGATTCCAGGTGGCCGATGTTGGCCTTGACCGCTCCGACACCGCAGAAGGGCTCGGCGGGCGTCGGGAGGCCCCGTCGGCTGAGCAGTTCGTCGAAGGCCAGCCGCAGACCGTTGATCTCGACCGGGTCACCGAGCTCCGTGCCGGTGCCGTGCGTCTCCAGGTAGCCCACCGTGGTGGGGTCCCCTCCGGCGCGCTCGTGGGCCCGTACGATCATCGCCGCCTGCGCGGCGGGGTTGGGCGCGGTCAGGGACCGGGCCCGGCCGCCGTGGTTGACGGCGGTGCCGCGCAGCCAGGCCCGGACGCGGTGCCGGCGGGCCCGGCTCGCGCTGGTGAGCACCACGAGGCCGAAGCCCTCGCTGCGGACGAAGCCGTCCGCCCGGGCGTCGAAGGTCTGGCACCGCCCGGTCGGGCTGAGCATTCCGGTGTTGCTGAGCAGGACGTGGTTGTGCGGCGACAGGATGAGGTTGATGCCGCCGGCCACCGCGATGTCGCACTCCCCCGAGCGGATCGCCTCGGCGGCCCGGTGGATCGCGACCAGGGAGCTGGAGCAGCCCGTGTTGACCGGTTCGCTCGGCCCGTGCAGGTCGAGCAGGTAGGAGACCCGGTTGACGAGGATGGAGTGTGTGGTGGCGGTGGCCGCGTGGGCGTCGACCGGCACGTCCGCGGCCTTGCGGACCTCCTCGTAGTCGCTCGACCCGGCCCCGATGAACAGGCCGACGTCGGAGCCCGCGAGCGAGCCCGGTGCCAGCCCGGCGTCCTCCAGCGCGGACCACACGCCCTCCAGCACGAGCCGCTGCTGCGGGTCCATGCCCGCGGCCTCGTGCGGCGAGATGCCGAAGAACAGGGGGTCGAACATGTCGACGTCGTGGACGAAGCCGCCGCGGTGGGCGTGCACGCCGTCCGGCAGCGAGCCCCGGTCCCACCGGTCGGCGGGCACATCGGTGATCAGGTCGTCGCCCGCCACCAGGTGCTGCCAGAACGCGTCCAGGTCGCGGCTCGCGGGCATCCGGGCGCTCATGCCGATGAGGGCGATGGCCTCCGGCTCGGCGGGGGCCGCGACGGGGGCCGTCGGGGCGGGAGCCGGTGCGGGTGCGGGCGCGGCGGCCTGCTCCGGCCGGTGTGCGGCCACGGCGGCAGCGGGCTCGGCAGGCGCCGGGGCGGCGGTGTGCCGGTGCTGGAGTTCGGGGTAGTCGCGCACGAGGCGGTCGGCCAGGGCGCGCAGGGTGGGCGTCTCGTAGAACAGCGCGGGCGTCACCTCCAGGCTGAACTCGTCGTTCAGGCGGCTCGCGAGGAGGCTGTAGCTGACCGAGTCGAAGCCGTAGTCCCCGATCGCCCGGTCGAGGTCGAGGTCCTCGAGGGGAATGCCCGAGGCCTCCGACGTCAGGGCCAGCAGTGCGTCGGTGAAGCCGGTGAGGGTGGTCCCGGGGGCGGCGTCGGGCGTGGCCGGGTCGTCCGCCCTGGCCACGAGGATGTGCTGGAAGTTGCGGGTGGTCTCGGCGGAGCCCGGCATCGCGGACACCGCGTCGTACCCGACGCCGGTGAGCAGCCCGGTCCAGCCGGGCACGTCCAGCAGCGGCGAGCCGGGCAGGCGCAGGGCGGTGTCGGTGTGGGCCCACCAGCCGTCGAACAGCCCGTAGGTGAGCGTGGCGGCCAGGGTCACCGAGGTCAGTTCGTTGAGCAGCAGTTCACCGCCGGCGCGCAGCACTCCGCGCAGGTGGCGCACGGCCCGGCCCACGTCCGACGTGGCGTGCAGGACGTTCGCGCCGACCGCGAGGTCGAAGCCGTCGGCCGGGAAGCCCTGGGTGACCAGGTCGGTGTCCAGGTTCAGGCGCTTGAACCGCAGGAAGGGGTACTGCTCGCCGAACTCCCGGCGGCCGTGGGCGAGGAAGGTGACCGACAGGTCGGTGTACCAGTACTCGATCCGCTCGCCGTACGGGGCTAGGGCGCGCAGCAGCCCCGCGGACGTGCCGCCGGTGCCCGAGCCGACCTCCAGGATGCGGACCTTCGCGTCGGCGGGCAGCTCCGCCAGACGGCGCTCGACGTGCGCGACGAGGTGCCTCGTGAGCAGGCCGTTGTAGAGGTCGCTGATGGGGTTGCCCCGGTAGACGCGCTCCATGAGCGAGGTGCCCGACGCGGGGAAGAGGAGCTCGGTGGCGAGGAGCTCGCCCCGCAACAGCTGCGGGTAGTGCTCCAGGCACAGGGCCAGCAGCCGTACGAAGACCGCGGATTCGGGGTGTGCGTCGGCCAGCTCGTCCAGCTGCCGCAGGTGGCCGCCGGCGCGGGCCTCGGCGAGGGCGCCCGGGACCGGGCGGTGGCGTCCGTCGCCGGCCTCGGTCAGGCCCGCGTCGGCGAGCATGTCCAGCACGGTGTGCAGCAGGCGTGCGTACCTAGGGGTGACCCCGATCCGGCGGGCGACCTCGTCGGCGTCCGGGGCCGGGCCCCGCCAGGCGCCCAGGTCGTCGAGCAGGGCCAGCAGGGCCCCGCTCGCGATCGTCGTCATCTTCCGGTCGAGCGCGTGGAAGTCCTCCACCACGCGCAGGTCCGTGGTGCTCAGCTGCCCGCCGGTCGGCGTCACGTCCGTGGTCTCCGTTCTTGTCGCTCCCATCCGTGCACGCAACTCCTCGGTGCCGGGCACCACGACGGCCTGGGGCGCCGGCTGCCGGAGTGCCTCCACGAGCGCGGCGAATCCCGCCTCGGGCGTGATGGACTCGAAGCCGGCCGCGGCCAGGCGGTCGCGGTAGGTGTCGTCGGCCACCGCGCCGACCGTGCCCCAGAAGCCCCAGTTGACCGCGCGCACCGGGTAGGGCAGGCGGGCGTCGAGGGCATGGGCGTAGGCGTCCAGGAAGGTGGAGCCGGCCGCGTAGTTGGCGAGGCCGGGGTCGCCCGTGAAGGACTGCGCGGAGGAGAAGAACACCAGGAAGTCCGGGCTGTGTCTGCGCAGGGCGTCCACCAGGGCCGCCGCGACGCCGGACTTGGCCGCCAGGCTCTCGGCGAGGTCCTCGTCCGAGAGGTTGCGCACCAGCCGGTCCCGCTGGACCAGCGCCGCGTGCACGACGCCGTGCACCGGGCCTGCCTCGTCGAGGACGGCGGCCAGCCGCCCGGCGTCGGTCGCGTCGGCGCGTACGTAGCGGATCCGGTCCCCGAGGTCGGTGCCGGACAGCTCCCGGCGGCCGACGAGGACGACTCGCGCGTCCCATTCCTCGACGAGCCGGCGGGCGATCGCCAGGCCGATGCCGCGGGCACCCCCGATGATCACGTAGGTGCCGCCCCGGCGGAGCGGGACGGGTCCGTCGGTGGCCGGGGCGGGACGCAGCACCTGGGTGTGGCGGACGGCTCCGGTGCAGGCGAGCCGGGTGCCCCGGGGCGCCGCCGTCACGAGGTCGGCGGACTCGTGTGCGGGGTCGAGGTCGACGGTGGCGACCGACCAGGCGGGGTGCTCGTTCTCCAGGACCCGGGCGAAGCCGACGATGCCGGCGGCGTAGGGGTCGCTCACGTCGCGGCCGGGTGCGGCGGCGGCACCGGTGGTGACGACGACCCAGTCGAGTGCGGTCAGCCGGGACCACTCGCGTGCGTAGCGGGCCAGCGCCTTGACGCCGGCGGCCTCGGCGCGCGCGACGCGGTCCGTCTCCTGCCCGGCGGCGTCCGTGGCACCGGCCAGGACGTAGACCAGGCGCGGCGTCACAGGGACCGGAGCCCCCAGCTCGACGAGGACCGATCCCTCGTGACGGGTGGCCAGTTCACGGGCGAGGCCGACGCGGTCGGGAGCGTGCAGCACCACGACCGGACCGCTCGGCGTCCGCAGCGGGGCGGGTGCCGGGCACGCCTCCCACACGGGGACGTCCAGCGGGATGGCCTCGAACGCGGTGGCGGCGCGGGGCCGCTCGACGGCCGGCGCGTCCACGGGCCGGGGAGCCTGCGCGGGGGGCGCGACGTCGACCCAGCACCGTACCCGTGCGAACGGGTAGTGCGGCAGCGCCACCTTGCGCGCCTTCCGGTCGCGGTGCAGCGCGCGCCAGTCGGGGGCGGCGCCCGCCGCCCAGCCGCGTGCCAGCACGTGCGGGTCGGTGGAGTCCGGGGCGGCGGCTGCTCCCCGGCCGGTGACCGTGCCCCGGTAGCCGGCCGTTTCCGAGCCGTCGAGGAAGGCACGGAGCGTGGCGCGCAGTTCGGCCGTGTCGGAGGCGACCACGGCGAGCCGCTCCTCCATGGCTTCCCGGCCGATCTGCGTGGTGTAGGCGATGTCGGCGAGCGGGGCGTCCGATCCGGTGGCGTCCTGCACGGCCGCGGCGAGGCCGGCCAGCGTCGAGCGGGCGTCGACGTGCGGGGCCGGGCCGGGGAAGCCGTCCGCGAGCGCCCGGGCCAGCCTGCGCAGGTCATCGGCGTCCAGGCCGAGCTCGTCGAGCTCGGCCTCCGGGTCGGCGCCGGTCAGGCCGGCCAGCTCGGCCACGTCCGCGAGCCGGTCGGCGGCCGGCAGCCGCAGGTACCGCTCCGCCAGCTCGCGCAGGGCCTGCGGGGTGCGGGCGGAGAGCAGCACGACCTGTGGTCCGACCGCGGCGTCGGCGTCCGAGGCCCACGACTGCGGGAACTCCTCGACGACGACGTGGGCGTTGGCCCCGCCCGCGCCGAACGCGCTGATGCCGGCGCGGCGCGGGGTGCCGGGCCCGGCGGGCCACAGCGCGGCCTCGCGCTGCACGCTCAGGCCCACGGCGTCCCAGTCGATGACCGTGTTGGCCGGGTCGGCGTGCAGGGACGGCACCAGGGTGCGGTGGCGCAGTTGGAGCAGGACCTTGGTCAGGGAGGCGATGCCCGCGGCGGGTTCGAGGTGGCCGACGCCGGACTTCACCGATCCCAGCCGGCACGGGGTGTCGCCGTAGACCTGGGCCAGGGCCGCGATCTCGATGGGGTCACCGAGCGCCGTGCCCGTGCCGTGCGTTTCGATGTAGCCGATCGACGCGGGGTCGACGTCCGCCTTGTGCAGCGCCCGCCGCACCACATCGGCCTGTGCGGTGGGGTTCGGTACGAAGAAGCCCCCGGCGCGTCCGCCGTGGTTGACGGCGCTGCCCTTGATGACACCGAGGACGCGGTCGCCGTCCTCCAGCGCGCGGGCCAGTGGCTTGAGCACCACGACGCCGACGCCCTCGCCGGGCACGTAGCCGTCGCCGCCGTCGCCGAAGGCGCGGCAGCGGCCGTCCGTGGAGACGAAGCCGACCTGGCTCAGGTGCAGGTACTTGTACGGGTGGACGATGAGGTTCACGCCGCCGGCGAGCGCGAGTTCACTGTCGCCGGACCTGAGGCTCTCGCAGGCCAGGTGCAGTGCGGTGAGGGACGACGAGCACATCGTGTCCAGCGCCAGGCTGGGGCCGCGCAGGTCGAGGAAGTAGGAGAGGCGGTTGGCGACCGCCGAGGAGAAGGACGTCGGCAGCACCGGCAGCCGGTCCTCGGCGCCCAGGCCCAGCATCTGGTACTGGGTGAACATCACGCCCGCGAAGACGCCCACGGGGCGCCCGGCCACGTCGGCGCGGGTCAGACCGGCGTCCTCCAGGGCGTGCCAGGAGGTCTGCAGGAACAGCCGCTCCTGCGGGTCCATCCCCTCGGCCTCGCGCGGTGTGATCCGGAAGAAGGCCGGGTCGAACTCGTCGATGCCGTCGAGGAACCCGCCCCACTTGCTGTACGAACGCCCGGGGGCACGCTTCGGCTCGTAGAAGCCGGCCGACGCCCAGCGCTCCGCCGGGATCTCGGTGACGCAGTCGCGGCCCGCCAGCAGGTTGGCCCAGAACTGGTCGAGGTCCTCGGCCATGGGGTACCGGCCGGCAACGCCGATCACGGCGATGTCCCCGTCGGCTTCCGGCGCCCGGTGCGTCTCCCGGGGCAGGGCGCGGCGTTCGGCGTTCGGCGTGCCGTGGTGTGCCGTGGGGGTCTCGGTGGCCTCGGCAGGGGGCAGGCCCAGCGACTGGGCGGCTCGCTGCGGGTCTCCATGGAGCACGACGACCTCGGTGCCGGCGAGCGTGAGCGCCTGCTCGAACACGTCCAGGCCGTCCGTCGTCGGCAGCGGGACCTGTCCCTGACGGCGGAAGAGGGCCTCGGCCGCCGGGTCGGTGCGCATGCCGCCCTCGGCCCACAGGGGCCACGCGAAGGAGGTCAGCCCGTGCTCGCGGGCGTAGGCGTCCATGAAGGCGTTCGCGGCGGCGTAGTCGCTCTGACCCACGTTGCCCGCGACGCCGGTGATCGACGAGAACACGGCGAAGAAGTCGAGGTCCAGGTGGCGGGTCGCCTCGTGGAGCAGCACCGTGCCGCGCACCTTGGGGGCGAGGACCGCCTCGACGTCGGCGGCGGACTTGGCGGTGAAGAGGCCGTCCCGCAGCACACCGGCCGCGTGGACGACGCCGTCCAGTCGGCCGTACCGGTCGAGGACGTCCGTGACGAGGGCGGTCACCTCGGAGGGCACCGTCACGTCGGCGCGGAGGTAACGGCCGGCGGCCGGCTGCGGCTGCGGCGTGCGCCCGGTCAGGACGGCCGTGGCCCCGCGCTCGGTCAGCCGGGCGGCGAGTTCCCTGCCTATGCCGCCCGCTCCGCCGGTGATCAGGTAGACGCCGCCGGGGCGGACGGGGGTCGCGCCGCCGAGGTCCGCCTCGCGGTAACGGCGGACGTGACGGCGCCCCGGGGTGTGCCGCACCCAGGTCTCGTCCGGGTCGGCGAACTCCGCGAGCAGCGCCGTGGGATCGGCGGGGCCGTCGCACTCGACGGCGGTGATCGCGAGGCGCGGCTGCTCCAGGCGTACGGTGCGGGCCAGTCCGGCCACGGCGGCGGCGACCGGCGCCGGTCCGACGTGCACGATCGGCACCGGGCCGTCGGCGAAAGCCTGGGCCAGCGCGAGCACCTCGCGGCAGGCGGCGCTCACGGCCTCGGGGAGGTCGGCGGCGGGCTCCGCCACGTGCAGGACCGCCTCGGGCGGGGCACCGAGGTCGGCGACGAGCAGCCGCAGGTCCGCTGCCTCGCCGGGGCGGATCTCGTAGTCGTGGTGCGCGACGCGGCGGAAGGCCGGGCCGCGGCGCGCGGTGATCTGCCCGGGCCGCACCCGCAGATCACCGATGACCAGCAGCGATCCGGTGGCGGGCGCGGAAGGCCGGGGGGCCGTCTGCCACAGGCCGGTCAGGCAGCCGGTCCGTGCGGAGGTGTCCTCCGTGTCCTGCGCGTCCTCCGCCGGGGCGGCGGCGGCCGTGCGGGTGCGCCAGTCGTCGGGCAGCAGCCCCGCGAGGTGGTCCGCGACGGCGTCGACCGTCGGGTACTCGAACAGCAGGGTCGGGTAGAGCGCGATGTCCCAGCGTTCCTCGAGGGCACGGACCAGCGTGAGCAGGTGCGTCGACTCGAGCCCGAGGTCGTAGAAGCCACGATCGCCGTCCACCACCAGAGCGGGGTCACCGACGGCACGGCGGACGAGTTCGATGATCTCCGCTTGGATGTCGGCGGGTTCGCTGTCCGTGCTCGCGGGCGTCGAAGAGGCCGAAG
The DNA here is from genome assembly GCF_055576875.1 of Streptomyces sp. NPDC033229. Classification (NCBI taxonomy): domain Bacteria; kingdom Bacillati; phylum Actinomycetota; class Actinomycetes; order Kitasatosporales; family Streptomycetaceae; genus Streptomyces; species Streptomyces sp. NPDC033229. The sequence goes on from NZ_JBVIQR010000003.1 coordinate 324,159, forward strand.
GAGTCGAAGGGGCCGGAGAGGCGGCGGGAGCGGCGGGGCTGACGGCGAGGGCCGGCGCGGCGGTCGAGGTGTCGGTGGTGAGCCGGGTGATTGCCGCCGTGGAGCGGATCCGCTTGAAGGTCAGGCCCGTGAACCGGGCGGCGAGCGCGCCCGAGCGGTCGTACAGGTCGATGTCGGCCTTCACCACGTCGTCACCGACGCCGGCCGGGCGGAGGCGCAGGTCGACCGTGCAGGCGTCGCCGAGGGTGCGGGCCGCGCGGAAGGCGGCGATGTGCAGGGGGATGAGCGGGCGTCCGTCCGCGTCCGCGCCGTCGAAGACGAGCGCGTACGACTGCATGGTCGAACCGTCGAGCAGGGCGGGGTGGAGCAGGAAGTCCTCGACCGTGGCGCGGGCCTCGGCGCCGAGCGTGAGCTCGGACCGCACGCGGTCCGCCGTCGCCCGCAGGGTGCCCGCGCACCGCATGAACGCCCGGTGCTCGATGCCGGCCGACCGCCCGGTCGCGTACACCTCGTCCACGTCGCGCGGGGTGCCGGGGGCCGCCGGTTCGAGGGCGCCGGTGAGCGGGGGCAGACCGGTGCGCAGGGTCGCGCGCAGGTGGGTGGTCACGGCGTCGTCGACGGGCGTGCCGTCCTGGGTGCGGCGGCTGGTGGCCGTCACATGGAAGACGTCGCTGTCGGGGTCGCCGTCGGGTTCGAGTGCGATGACGAGTTCACGGTCGAAGGACTCGGTGGTCACCACCGGCTCGACGAACAGGACATCGCTCAGCTCGGTTTCGTCCAGCGGGATGTCGCGCGCGGCGAGCAGTCTGCAGACGATGTCGAGGAAGGTGACACCCGGCAGGGTGCGCACCCCGTGCACCCGATGGTCGTCGACGATCGGGTTGTCCCGGTTCAGGTGCAAGACGCAGCGAACGGACCGTCGGTCCACGTGTTCTCTCCTGGTGATCGGCGATGCGGCGGAGCGTGATCTACGGCCCGGGCGCGCCGGGTTGCGTGAGGGTCAGGCCGGGCTAGGTGAGGGTCAGGTCGAGCCGGGCCGAGCGGACCGGCGCCGTGGCCGGCCCGGGCGCGGCGGGGAGGCGCCAGAAGCGGCGGCGCCGGTAGACGGGCAGCGGCAGCGGGGGCCTGCCCGGTTCGCCGGGTGTGCCCGGCCCCAGGACGACATGGGCGTTGGTGCCGCCGAAGCCGAAAGCGCTGACACCGACCCGGCTGCCGGGCGGCAGTTCCATGGCCCGCGTCACCGGGAAGAACGGCGACTCGGCGAACGCGAAGCGCGGGTTCGGCCGGTGACAGTGCAGGGTCGGCACGAGCCGGCCGTGCCGCAGGATCTGTACGGCCTTGATGAAGCCGGCGACGCCCGCCGCGCTGAGCAGGTGGCCCATCGCGCTCTTGATGCTGCCGATGCCGCAGTAGCCGCGGTCGTCCGTGTGGGTCCGGTGGACGGTCGTCAGCGCCTGGAGCTCGATCGGGTCGCCGATCATCGTGCCGGTGCCGTGGGCCTCGACGTACCCGATGGTGCGGGCGTCGATCCCGCCGCGGGCGAGCACGTCGGAGACCAGGGCGCGCTGGGCGCGTCCGTTCGGGGTGGTGTGCCCCATGGTCCGGCCGTCGTTGTTGACGCCCGACGACTCGATCACGGCGAGCACCCGGTCCCCGTCGCGCTGGGCGTCGGCGAGCCGCTTGAGCAGCACCATTCCGGCGCCCTCACCGGGGACGAGGCCGTCGGCGGACTCGTCGAAGGTGCGGCAACGGCCGCTGGGCGACAGCGCCTTGCCGGCGCTCAGCATGAGGTAGGGCTCCTCGTCGAACAGCAGGTCCACGCCCCCGGCCAGGGCCATGGACGACTCGCCCGACGCCAGGCTCTGCGCGGCCAGGTGAATGGTCACCAGGGACGACGAACAGGCGCTGTCGACCACCAGGTTCGGCCCGCTGAGGTCGAGGAAGTGCGAGATGTGCGCGGCCACGAAGTTCTGGTTGACCCCGGCCGTGTACTGCCGCGTCGGGGGCTGCAGATGCGCGCGGTGGTTGCCCGTCCGCGTGCCGACGAAGACCCCCAGCGACTGGCCCCGCACCTCGTCCTCGCGGTAGCCGGCGTCCCGCAGGCACTCCACGGACACCTCCAGCGCCTTGCGCGCCAGCGGGTCCAGTTGCCGGGCCGACTCGTCGTCGAAGCCGAAGAACTCCGGGTCGAACAGGGCGGCGTCGTCGAGGAATCCGCCCCACTTGCTCTGGCTGCGCCCCGGTCCGCCGTCCGGGCTGTAGAGCGAGCCGATGTCCCAGCGGTCGGCCGGCACCTCGGTGACGAGGTCGCGGCCCGCGAGCAGCACGTCCCAGAGCTGCGCGGGGTCGGCGGCGCCCGGCAGTCGGCAGCCCATGCCGATCACGGCGATCGGGGTCGGCCGTCCGCCGGGGGCGGGGGCCGGTTCCGTGACAACGGCCCGTGCGGGCAGGCCGGCCGGCTCGGGGGCGCGGGCGGTGGTGGGTGCGCCGAGCGCGCCGGCGAGCCCGGCGAGCGTCGGGTGTTCCTGGAGCAGGCTCGGGTCGACGGCGTGGCCGAGCTCCGCTTCGAGGTCCCGCACCAGTTCGGCCATCAGCAGCGAGTCCACGCCGACGTCACCGAGCGCGGTGTCGGGTCCCAGCAGAGCCGCGTCGACCTTGGTCGTCCGGGCCACCAGGGCGGTCAGCCAACCGAGGTCGGCCGCCGTGTCCGGCGCGCTGTCCGCGGTGGCTTCCCCGGCCGCGTCCGGCAGGGTGCCGGCACCGTCCGAGGACGGTGCGGCCGGTACGGGACGCGAGGGCGCCCGCTCCGCCGGAACGGTGCGCGACGGCGCCAGGAACAGCTCGTCCTCGGCCAGCGACGTGCGCTCCACCCGGCAGGGCAGGAGCACCGGTTCACCGGGTACCCGCAGGGCGAGGTCCAGCAGTTCCAGGGCCTCGCTCCCGTCCAGGTCGGGGATGCCGAGCGCCCCGCCGGCGCTCGTCCGCTCGAGGCCCATCCCGACGCCGCGCCACAGCGGCCAGCGCAGGGCGCGCACCGCGCAGCCCGACTCGCCGTCGTGGGCGGCGGCGAAGTCGTCGAGCACGGTGTTGGCCGCCGCGTAGTCCAGGTGGCCCGCGGCCAGCCGGGGCACCGCTCCGGCCACCGAGGAGAACAACACCATGAGCCGCGGTGGTGTCGGCCCGAAGGCCGACCACAGCACCCGCAGGCCGTCGGCCTTCGGCCGCAGCACCCGGGAGATCTCCTCGGCGGTCCGGGAGAGGAAGGACGCGGGCGGGTCCATGACGCCCGCGCAGTGGAAGACCGCCTCGATCCCGCCGGCCTGCTTCCTGACCCGGCCGATCAGCCGACGGAGCGAGGTGACGTCGTCCAGCGCGTCGGTCCGCACGGTCAGCGTCACACCGCGCTCGACCAGGGCGAGCAGCGCCGTGAGCCGGGCCCGCAGGACCGGGTCCGTGGACGGCTCGGCCGCGAGTGCGGCCCACTGGTTGCGGACCGGCATCCGGGAGCGGCCGACCAGCACGATGTGCCGGGCGCCGCGGTCGGCGAGATGGGCCGCGAGGCGCAGCCCGATGCCGCCCAGGCCGCCCGTGATGAGCACCGCGCCGCGACCGAGGTCGGCGAGCGGGTCGTCACCGGCCGAGGCCGGGGCGAAGGCGGCCACCGGACGGCGGCGCCGGGCCCCCGCGTAGCGGATCTCCGTCTCCCGGTCGGCCGCCGACGTCTCGGCCCTGACGGCGGCCACGAGTTCGGCGGGGCCGCCGTCCACGCGGACGGTCCGCCCGTGGACACCGGGGAACTCGCCGGACAGCGAACGGTAGAAGCCGGCGAGCGCGGAGCGTTCGGCGCCGCTGACGTGCACGCAGCGCAGCCCGATGCGGGGGTTCGCGGTGAGCACGCGCTGCAGCAGGGCGATCCGCTCGGTGACGCGCGTGCCGGGCGCGGACCAGTCGACCAGGTCGACGACACCGGTCAGGCCGCTCGCCTCGGGCAGCGGGTCGCCCGGGACGTGCACGACGCCGCGGTCACCGAGCACCGTGCGGGCGAGCTCCGGGTCGGTGGTGACCACCAGGAGCCGGCCGCCCGGGACGGCGTCCGGTGCGGGCGCGTCCTCCCAGGTGGTGGTGAGGAACTCGGCGCCCGCGACGGGCGCCGCCCAGTGCTGGTCGCGGCTGAAGGGGTAGGTCGGCAGCGACACCGGCGGGGCGTCCGGGGTGGTGAACCGCGGCTCCGCCGCTTGCCGGTCCTTGGCCGGGGCCACGCCGTCGGCCGGCTCGTTCGCGAGCACCGCGGCGAGCTTCTCGGCCAGTTCGCCGAGGTCCGCCGCCTCGACGGCGACGCGGCACGGCAGGGCCGCGCGACCGGTCTGCAGGGTCCGCGCGATCGATGCCAGCGGCGGGGCGTCCGGGGAGCGGACGACGTCGAGGAGCGCGGCCACGGCCTCGCGCAGGGCCTGCGGCGTACGGGCCGAGACGGGGACGAGCACCGGGAGCGGGCCGGTCGTGGCCGGGGCGGCCGTTTCGGGCGCGTCCTCCAGCACGACGTGCGCGTTGGTGCCTCCCATGCCGAAGGAGCTGACACCGGCCCGGCGCGGACCGCCGCCGGCGGGCGCTTCCCAGGCGGCCCGCTGGAGTTGGAGCCGCAGCGGCGTGCCGTCGACCTTGATCATCCGGTTCGGCCGGCGCACGTTGCGGCTGGCCGGCAGCGTCCGGTGGCGCATGGCCAGGATCACCTTGATCATTCCGGCGATCCCGGCGGCCGCCTCCAGGTGGCCGATGCTGGTCTTGACGGAGCCGACGCCGCAGTGCGGCTGCTCCGGTCGCGGATGACCCCACTGGTCGTAGAGCCGCTCGAACGCCGCGACCATGCCGGAGATCTCGATGGGGTCGCCCAGGCGCGTGCCGGTGCCGTGCGCCTCGATGTAGCCGACGGTCGCCGGGTCGACTCCCGCCTCGTTGTACGCGGTCACCAACAGGTCCGCCTGGGCGTCCGGGTTGGGCGCGGTGAAGGACTGCGCCTGCCCGCCGTGGTTGACGGCCACGCCGCGGATCACCGCGTGCACGCGGTCGCCGTCGGCCAGGGCCCGGTCCAGCGGCTTGAGCAGCAGGGCGCCGACGCCCTCGCCCCGGACGTATCCGTCGGCGTCGTCGTCGAAGGTGTGGCAGCGGCCGCGCGGGCTCAGCACACCGGTGCGCTGGTAGGCGTGCTGCCGGGCGGGATCGCACAGTACGTTCACCCCGCCGGCGAACGCCTGGTCGCACTCACCGGCGCGCAGGGCCGCGACGGCCTGCGCGACGGCCACCAGGGACGAGGAGCAGAGGGTGTCGACGGCGACGCTCGGGCCGCGCAGCCCGAGGGCGTAGGACACCCGGTTGGCCACCAGGGAGGGAGAGACCGCGACGCTCAGGTGCGGCTCGTCGCGTCCGGCGTGCTCGGCGAGCACGGCGGCGTAGTCGGAGTGGCAGACGCCCGCGTAGACGCCCGTGCGGCTGCCGGCCAGCGAGGTCGGGTCGCACCCGGCGTCCTCGGCCGTCGCCCACGCCACCTCCAGCAGCAGCCGCTGCTGGGGGTCCATCAGCGCGGCCTCGCGGGGGCTGATGGAGAAGAACTCGTGGTCGAAGCGGCGGATGTCGTCGAGCAGGGCCGCCTTGTCGACCAGCCCGGGGTGGGCGGCCGTGTCCCAGCGGTCGGTCGGGACGATACGGACGGCGTCCTCGTCCCGGCCCAGCAGGTCCCACAGCTCGGGCACGCTCCGCGCGCCGGGGAACCGGCCGGCCATGCCGATCACGGCGATCGGCGCCCCCGCGCCGGAGCGGGGCGCGGCCTGCGGCACGGCCGTGACCGGGGCCGGGGCGGGGCGCTCACCACGCAGCACGCGCGCCATGGCGGCGACGGTGAACGCCTGGAACATGGTGCTGGGGTCGATCTCCAGCCCGCTCTCGTCCTGGGCCCGGGCTGCGGCTTCCGACAGCGCCAGGCTGTCCAGCCCGCGTCCCCGCAGATCGTCGTCCGCGGTCAGCGAACCGGCGGGCTCGTCGAGCACGCTCTCCATCAGCGCCAGGAGCCGGGGTTCGAGGTCGTCGGGCGCGGGCGCGCTGCCCTCGACGGCGGCGGGGGCCTGGGCCGCCCGCGGCGCCGAGGAGGCCGCGACAGGGGCTCCGGCGGCGTCCCACAGGGCCGCGTAGGCGTCGGGCCGGAGGAGCCGCTTGACGCTCTCCATGCGGGCGAGCGGCCTTCCGTCGCGCTCCCGCAGCAGGGACGACGTCAGGACCACACGGTGGTCCGCTTCCAGTCGGCAGTCGTCCAGGCGGTAGCGCACCGCGTCGTCGATGCCGCAGTTGCCGAGATAGACGATGTCCCGGCTGAGGGTGACGGCCTCGACGGCCCACTCGCCGCCCGGCACGAGCGACTGGACGTAATTGCGCTCGCCGCGGTCGTTGATGTGCGGGTACGAGGCGAAGTACAGCAGGCCGGCGGCGTTCATGTCCGCGAACGGGTTGAGTTCGTAGGTGTCGCTGAACAGGCCGACGGCGTCGGGGGCCGGGGCGGTCCGCGCGCGGAACTCACGGTGGAAGTCCAGATGTTCCGCCGCCGGGCGCGCCACCGGGGCGCCGCCTCGCGGCTGCGGTATGCCGGGGACGAGCCAGTTGCCGGCGCCGCGGTGGACGAAGGCCGTGAGCAGCCTGACGTCGACGTGGGCCGTGGCCGTGGCGAAACGGATGTCGCTGACGAAGGTCTGCTCGTCGAGCTTGGTCAGCGCGCCGCTCAGCTCTCCCTCGTCGTGCTCGGTGAAGGACCGCAGCGACTCGGCCGCGATGAGCCTGGCGCGAGTGAAGGCGGGCAGCAGCCGATTACCGTCGGTATCGGCGAGTTCGGCGACGGGAAGACCGAAGTGCTCCCCGATGAGGGACCAGTGGAGGTCACCGGCTTCACGTAACAGCCAGTTCTCGGACAGGCCGCTGACCGAGAGTGCGGGAAGCCCCAGAACAACCGGCCGGGTCAGCATGCGACCACGCACATGAACCGGACACATGGCGTGGAAACACACACACCACGGCCAGAACGCGGCCATGAAAAACGGCAGCGCTGAATCATCACATCCCCCACCCTGCGATGTATTGCCATGAAGTCCCCCCGACGTCGCGGCGATGCGCCGACGCTAGCGGGCCCTCGGAAGAACCATCGTGCGCGGAAGATCCAACCTTCGTTGATGAGGCCGGAAATCGCGCTTCGACGGAACACATCTTGGTCGATCATGACCACTTCTGCAAGGGTAACCTTCGTTCATGACAGACATTCAGGAACCGGGTTTCTGTCCAAACGGCCCGATACGGACACCCCGTTCACCAGGGCTGACGCCCGCGAGCCCCGCTCCTGACACCGAGGCCGCGCACCGGCCGGGCCCGGCGGTTCCCGGGACCGGAAACGGCCTGTTGACGGGGCTGTTCCCGGACGTCAACGTCGTGGAACTGTTCGCGGACCCCCCGGATGTGCACCTGTACCCGCAGGAGGCCGACATCGTGACGCGCGCGGTTGACAAGCGCCGACGGGAGTTCGCCACCGTCCGCCTGTGCGCGCGGACGGCGTTGGCCGGGCTGGGCATCGCGCCCGGGCCGATCCTGCGCGGCACCCGTGGGGCCCCGATATGGCCCGAGGGGATCGTGGGCAGCATGACCCACTGCGACGGCTACCGCGCGGCGGCGGTCGCGCGGAACACGGCGGTCGCCTCGGTCGGGATCGACGCCGAACCCCACGCCCCGCTGCCGGCAGGGGTCGAGAAGCTGGTGGCACTGCCCGAGGAGCGGCGTGCGCTGGACCGGCTCAGCGCCTCGCACCCGGCCGTGGCCTGGGACCGGCTGCTGTTCAGCGCCAAGGAGAGCACGTACAAGACGTGGTTCCCGCTGACCGGACAGTGGTTGGACTTCAGCGACTGCGTCATCACCCCCGGCCCGGAGGACGGGACGTTCAACTGCTCGCTGAACGTGCCCGGACCGGTGGTCGGCGGGCGCCGGATCGACCGGTTCACCGGACACTGGCGGACCCTCGTCCGCGACGGCGCCGCGTATGTGGCCACCGCGATCGTGGTGCCGGCCCCCACCACCCCGTACCGCCCGACCGACGGCAACTGATCAACACCCGACCGTTCCCCGGAAAATGGCCGGAAATTATCCTGGAATACAGCGTTCCGCCGAGGAAACCCCGTAGGAAATCAGTCAGTACAGCCTGTGCGGGCCCAGGGCTGCGGACAGCAGGAATCCGATCACCCCCTTGGAACACCCATCCGGCCCCAGTAGGGTGACCCGCACGTCACCAGGGGCACCGGCCTCACGGATGCGCAGCGTCTTCCGTGCGGACCGTCTTGCCGTGCGACCCCGTGCGACTCGTGCGGGCGCCCCGGCCGCCGGACACACCGTCGCCGGCATCCCGAGCCCGCGCCGTGGCCGGCCCACCGCGCCACGCGGCGCCGGCGCCCCGGCTCCGGCCCGCTGCGCCGCGGCCTCACCACCGCCCCTGCGGCCGGGCCCGACCGGCCGACCCACCGCGAGGTGCGCCGACCGCGCACCGACCGCGCCACCCGTACATTCCACTTCCGAGGACGTCGCATGCAGGACATCGTCAGCGCCATCGTGAGCGGGGACGCGGCACCGGAGGACTTCGCCGCGCTCCCCCTCCCCGAGTCCTACCGGGCCGTCACCCTGCACAGGAGCGAGACCGAGCTGTTCGCCGGGCTCGCCACCCAGGACAAGGACCCGCGCAAGTCCGTGCACCTCGACGAGGTCCCGGTGCCCGAACTCGGGCCGGGCGAAGCCCTGATCGCCGTGATGGCCAGCTCCGTGAACTACAACACCGTCTGGTCGTCGATCTTCGAACCGTTGTCGACCTTCGGTTTCCTCTCCCGGTACGGAGCCCAGTCGCCGCTGGCCGCGCGGCACGACCTGCCGTACCACGTCATAGGCTCCGACCTGGCGGGCGTGGTGCTGCGCACCGGGCCGGGCGTCAACGCCTGGAAGCCCGGTGACGAGGTCGTGGCGCACTGCCTGTCGGTGGACCTGGAGGCACCGGACGGGCACAACGACACGATGCTCGACCCGCAGCAGCGCATCTGGGGCTACGAGACCAACTTCGGCGGACTCGCCGAACTGGCCCTGGTCCGGGCGAACCAGCTGATGCCCAAGCCCGCCCACCTCACCTGGGAGGAGGCCGGCACCCCCGGCCTGGTCGCCGCCACGGCGTACCGCCAGTTGGTGTCCCGCAACGGTGCCGGGATGAAACAGGGCGACAACGTCCTGATCTGGGGCGCCTCCGGCGGCGTGGGCGCGTTCGCGACCCAGTTCGCGCTGGCCGGCGGCGCCACCCCCGTCTGCGTGGTCTCCAGCGAGCGGAAGGCGGAGATCTGCCGCGCCATGGGCGCCGAGGCGGTCATCGACCGCGGCGCCGAGGGCTATCGGTTCTGGAAGGACGAGCGTACCCAGGACCCCAAGGAGTGGAAGCGTCTCGGCAAGCGCATCCGCGAACTGACCGGCGGCGAGGACGTGGACATCGTCTTCGAGCACCCCGGCCGGGAGACCTTCGGCGCCTCCGTCTTCGTCGCGCGCAAGGGCGGCACCATCGTCACCTGTGCCTCGACCTCGGGCTACAACCACGAATACGACAACCGCTATCTGTGGATGTCGCTGAAGAAGATCGTGGGCTCGCACTTCGCCAACTACCGCGAGGCGTGGGAGGCCAACCGCCTGATCGCCAAGGGCAGGATCCACCCCACCCTGTCGCGGACCTACGCCCTGGAGGAGACCGGCCAGGCCCTGTACGACGTCCATCGCAACCTGCACCTGGGCAAGGTCGGAGTCCTCGCCCTGGCCCCCGGGGAGGGCCTCGGCGTGCGCGACCACGAGTTGCGCGAGAAGCATCTGCCGGCCATCAACCGGTTCCGGACCCCGGAGCGGACAGCCGACTGACCCCTCCTTCCGGTCTTCCCGGAGTCCCCGGCCTCCCCGGCTCGGCCACGGGCTGCCACCTCCCCTCGGGCGACGGTGGCAGCCTTTCGTCGTGCGCGGGCCTTCGCCGTGCGCGGGCCCATCGGTGCGCTCTCGTGATCCTGTTTCAGATACAGAGCCGTATTGGGATACAGTCTCGCATCTCAGTGGCTCGTCAGGGAGGCGATCACCATCACCCAGCGGCTCACCCGGCAGCAGAGCCGGGAACTCACCCGCGAACAACTCCTGCGGTCGGCGGCCGAACTCTTCGCCGAACAAGGGGTGAACGGGACGTCGGTGGAGCAGATCGTCGAGCGCGCCGGCTACACCCGCGGCGCGTTCTACGGCAACTTCAAGGGCAAGCACGAACTCGTCCTGGCCCTGCTCGAGCAGCGGACCCAACGCGAGTTGGAGGAAGTCCGGGCGATGAGCCGCCAGTCGGGCTCCTTCGACGAGATGATCGAGCACCTGCGCTCCTGGCACGGCGAGCGTGACCGCAACCTCGCCGGCTGGCTCGCCCTGCGCACCGAACTCTGGCTCTACGGCCTGCGCGACCGCCCGGAGCTGCTGCCGGTGCTGGCGGACCGCGAACGCCGCACCCGGGCCGCGATGGCCCAGGGGCTGGAGCAGGGCTTCGCCGATCGCGGTGTGACCACGCCGGCCCCCGTGGAACTGCTGGCGCTCATCGTGCACGCCCTGGACGACGGTCTGTCGATCCAGCGCGTGCTCTCGCCCGCCGACAGCAGCACGGACACGGTCGTGGACGTGGTGGAGCTGTTGATGACGGCCTGGACCGCCCTCGCCCACAGCACCGCGGCCGCGGCCGAACCGCCCGTCGCCACCCCCGCCGACGGGACGACCAGCCCCAGCACCGCGCGCCCGGCCTCCCCCGGCCGGACGCGATCAATCGAGAACCTGGAGAAGAACGCATGAGCAAGGCAGGGCAAACAGAGCGGTCGGCTGCCGCATTACCGCCTGTCACCGCCGACGCGCCCGAGCCCGACCCGAAGCGATGGCTCGCGCTGACCGTCCTGCTGGTCGCCACCTTCATGGACCTGCTCGACGCCAACATCATCACCGTGGCGATCCCCAGCATCCAGCGCGACCTGGGCGCCTCGGCCGTCGCCGTCCAGGCGATGACGGCCGGTTACACGCTGAGCTTCGCGGTCCTCCTGATCACCGGCGGCCGGCTCGGTGACATCTTCGGCCGCAAGCGGATGTTCCTCACCGGCGTCGCCGGGTTCGTCATCGCGTCGGCCCTGTGCGCCGCCGCGCAGAACACCGAGATGCTGGTCGCCTCCCGGGCGCTCCAGGGGCTCGCCGCCGCGATCATGGTGCCCCAGGTCCTCGCGCTGATCCACGTCACCTTCGCTCCCCAGGAGGTCGGGCGCGTCGTCAGCCTCTACGCGAGCATGATCGGTCTGGCCATCGTCTCCGGCCCCGTCGTCGGCGGCGCGCTGGTCGACTGGAGCCCGCTGGACCTCGGCTGGCGGAGCATCTTCGTGGTCAACCTCCCGATCGGCGTGGCGGCCCTGATCGGTGCGTGGAAGTGGATGCGGGAGTCCAATTCCCCGCACGCCAAGCGGCTGGACATCATCGGCATGCTGCTGGCGATCGTCGGACTGCTGCTGCTGATGCTGCCCCTGACCCTCGGGCGCGAGCTCGACTGGCCGCTCTGGAGCATCGTCGCGCTCGTCGCGGCGGCACCCGTCATCGCGCTGTTCGTGGTGTACGAACGCCACAAGACCCGCAAGGACGGTTCGCCCCTGGTGACGCTGTCCCTGTTCAAGGTCCGTGCCTTCGGTGCCGGCATCGGCGTGCAGTTGCTCTTCAGCGCCATTCCCGCGGGCTTCTTCCTCAGCTGGACGCTCTATCTGCAGGGCGGCCTCGGCTGGTCCGCGCTGCACACCGGTCTGACCGCGATCCCGTTCTCCGTGTGCGTCCCGCTCGTCGGCGGCCTCGCCGTGCGCAAACTCTTCCCGCTCTACGGCCGGTACTGCCTGATGGCGGGCGCGCTGAGCATGCTGGCGGGCATCGCCTCCTACGCGTGGATGGCCCGTCACGAGGGCGCGGACATCACCTCCTGGCACGCCATCCCGTCCATGCTGCTGCTCGGCTCCGGCATGGGTCTGCTGATGCCCCCGCTGACCGCGCTGGTCCTCAGGGAGGTCACCCCGCAGGAGGCGGGTGCCGCGTCCGGCATCATCAACGCGACCGGTCAGCTCGGCGCCGCCCTCGGGGTGGCCGTCATCAGCGGTGTCTTCTTCTCCGCCCTGGCGAGCAACGCCGGGCCCGAGGCCGACCGCGTCGTCCCGGCCGTCCGGGCGGTGGCGCCCCAGCAGGCCGCGGCGGTCAAGAACTGCGCGACCGACTCGCTCGGCCAGGACGATCTGTCGAAGGTGCCGCGCAGCTGCGCCGAGCTCGCCGAGGACGGCGACCGGGGCAACCAGGGCGTGATCAGCGGCGCGCTCGGCGAGATCCGCGCCAGGACGTTCGTGTCCACCTACAGCGAGACGCTGTACTGGGCGGCCGGCGGCCTCGTGCCGGTCACCGGTCTGCTGTTCCTCCTGCCGCACCACCGCGTCCGGCGGGAGGAGATGGCGTAAGCCGCGCATGCCCCGCCGGCGTCCGCCGGGACGACAGCCGACACCGACACCGACCTCGAGAAAGACATCAGGAGAACCGCAGTCATGAGTCACACGACCTACCAGGTCATCGTCCAGGGCAAGTTCGCCCCCCTCGACGACGAGCAGCGCGCGTCGCTGCGGGCGCAGGCCGACGAACACGACGTGTTCAGCGCCCGGTTCACCGAGGAGGGCACCGTCACCTACCAGCGGACCCTGCACGGGTTCGCCTTCCGTGTCCTGATCCCTGCCGACGAGGAGGACAGCGAGGCCCTCGTGCTGTCGAAGGCCGAGGAGCTGGCCGCCGTCGCCGTCCGCAAGCTCGGGGCCGAATGCGGTGACCTCCGTTCGGTGGCGACCGACCTGGCCAGCATCAAGGTCCGGCGGAAGGGCCGCTGACCCGCCGGGAACCCTGGAGAAACCTGTGGGCCCCACGTCCGTACGGACGTGGGGCCCACAGCTCTTCCCGCTACTGCCCCACCGGCACCGGCCTGGGCAGCCGCACGGCGTCCAGCACGGCGGCCTGGTAAGGGGTCAGGGCCGTCGCGGGCCCGCCCGGCGACAGCGCCGCCCAGTTCGGCTCGCGTCCGCAGGCGTACAGCGTGCCGAGCGAGGAGAGCACCGACCGGCGCTCCTCCCGCCGTCTGCCCGACGGCAGCAGCCAGCCCTGCCGTTCGCCGCTCTCCAGCGTCTGCCGGACGGGGCTGAGCAGCACGGGGTGGGCGCTGACCTCCACGAACACCTCGTGCCCGGCGGCGAACAGGTTCTCCACCGCGGCGGCGAGGCGTACGGGTTCACGGAGGTTGCGCATCCAGTACGCGGCACCGAGGTCGGTGCCGGGCACCGGCTCGGACGTCACGGTCGAGTACATCGGCACCCGGGTGGCCGTCGGTTCCAGCGTGCGCAGGGCGGTGTGGAGGTCCTCGCGCAGCTCCTCGACGTAAGGGCTGTGCGAGGCGACCGTTGCCTTGATCACCCGGCAGTAGACGTCCCGTCGGCCCAGCTCGTCGACGAGCTCGGCGAGCGACCGGGCGTCACCGGCCAGCACGGTCGACCGGGGGCTGTTCTCCCCGGCGACAGTGATCTTGCCGCCGCTGGCCTCGGCCACCGCGTGGGCCTCGGCGGGCGAGAGTTCCGTCGTGGCCAGTGCCCCCTTGCCGGCGATCCGGCGCAGCAGCGCGCTGCGCCGACAGGCGATCATCACGGCGTCCCGCAGGGTCAGCGCGCCGGCGGTGTGCGCGGCGGCGATCTCCCCCATGCTGTGCCCGACGACGGCATCCGGGGTCACGCCCCAGCTGCGCCACAGCGCCGTCAGGGCGATCTGCAGGGACACCATCGTCGGCTGCAGGACGTCCAGTTCGTCCAGCCGGGCCGACTCGGGGGGCAGTCCCAGCTGTTCGACGACGGAGAAGCCCGCGAACTCGCGTACGAGCCGGTCGCAGCGGTGCATCGTGTCCCGGAACACGGGCTCGGTGGCGAGCAGTTCGCGGCCCATTCCGTCCCACTGGGCGCCCTGTCCGGCGAAGACGAACACCAGCGGGGGACGCCGGGTGGCGAGCTCCGCCGGAAGGCGCTCCACCTCGCCCGCGCACACTTCTTGGAGCTGCTTCTCCAGCTCGGTGTACGACTCGACGGCGAACGCGACGCGGTACGGGCCGGCCGTGCCCGTGGCGGCGTCGTGGCAGTACCGGGCCAGCGGCGGAAGGTCTCCCCGGGTACGGATCCGGTCCAGGTGCGCGACCAGGAGCGCCCGCAGGAGGTCCTCGGTGCCGGCGGCGACGGCGAACAGCCGTGCGCTCACGTCTCCTCCTTTCCGTGCGGACGGCACGACGTTCCGTGCGAACGGCACGATGCCGGAGGGCGGGTCATCGGCGGACGGCGATCTGGTGGCGGTAGCTCTCCATCGGCAGTCCGCTCATCCACGGCACGATGCCCAGCTTGCTGAGCGCCTTGATCGTGGAAGGCGGCTGGTAGCCCGCGAACATGCCGCCGAACATGAGGATCTGGCTGTGCGCGACGACCTGCCGCATCAGCGGGTTCATCCGCTGCTTCCCGAGCATGGTGCGGAAGTGGCTGCCGGGCGCCATCCGGCGGCGTACCGCGGCGCGGACCCGGTCGGATATGTCGTGGTCGGCGGTCCACTCCAGGCCCTCGGTCTCCGCCGCCGCCTGCTTCATGGTCGCGGTGCGCTGCCGGGTGTAGACGTCGATGTGGCTCAGGTAGCCGCCGGGGCGCAGCACGCGCGCGGCCTCGCTGAGGAACTTGCCGAGGTCGGGGTAGGTGTGCGAGCTCTCGATGTTGACGAGCACGTCCACGGAGCCGTCCTCGAACGGCAGGTCCTCCGCGTCGCCGTGGACGAAGCGCAGCGCGTCGCCCCGGGACAGCGTGGCCGTGCCGCGTGCGATGGCCTTCGGTGACAGGTCGAGGCCGGTCATCCGCGCGCCGGGGGCGACCCTCGACAGGAAGTTCAGGCCCTCCCCCATGCCGCAGCCGACCTCCAGGACCTCCCGGCCGGCGTAGTCGTCCAGGTCGATCGGGAGGTCCCGCAGGGCGAGGAAGTAGAGCTGCTCGCTGAAGCCGTCGGTCCAGGGCTCGCCGAATCCGGGCACCCGGGCCCGGATCTCCTCGACGAGGTCGGCGTCGTACATGCCCCAGTTCCACAGGTCGCCCTTGCCGGACAGCGTGGCGGCCATGTCGTAGATGGTGGCGCTGGCGGACTTCATGCCGGCGGCCTTCGCGCCGCTCCGCGGGGCGCTGGACTCGGCGAGGTTGATGTCCGCGAGACCGCTGGTGAAGGCGGTCATGACGTCAGGGGTGGCACTCATGGGCGTCTCCGATGGGCGAGGCGGGGTCGGTCAGGCGCTGATGGTGTCGCCGCGCACCAGGCCGAAGCCGTCGGGCACCTCGGCGGGGTCCGAGCCCGTCGTGACGGGCCGGTTGTCCGCGTCGACGAACACCACGCTGGGCTTGTACGAGCGGGCGTTCTCCTCGCTCATGGAGGCGTAGGAGATGATGATGACGAGGTCGCCGGGGCTGATGAGGCGGGCGGCGGCGCCGTTGATGCCGATGATCCCGCTGTCGGCCTCCCCCTCGATGACGTAGGTGCTGAGCCGGTTGCCGTTGTCGATGTCGACGATGTCGACCTTCTCCCCGGGCAACAGGTCGGCGGCGGCCATCAGGGTGGCGTCGATGGTGACGGAGCCGACGTAGTGCAGGTCCGCCTGCGTCACCGTGGCGCGGTGGATCTTGGACTTGAACATCTCTCGGTACATGGTCTCTCCGTTCAGCGGGTCACCGGCAGTTCGGGGGCGTCGGTCATCGCTCGTCCGTCTCCGGCGCGAGGTGCACGGGGAGCCGCTGCATCGCGAGCAGGTAGCGCGGGGCGATCTCCGCCGGGTCGACGGCCAGCCGCACGTCGGGGAACCGCTCGAACAGGGCGGTCAGCGCGACCTCGCCCTCGATGAGGGCGAGGCTGGCGCCCAGGCAGTAGTGGGCGCCGCGGCCGAAGCCCAGGTGCGGGTTGTGCTCGCGCGTGAGGTCCAGGTCCGCCGGGCAGCCGAACTCGGCCGGGTCCCGGTTGGCGGCGGCCAGCACGACCTGGACGGCCTCGCCGGGCTGCACCGTCACCCCGCCGATCTCGACGGGCTCGGTGGCGAAGCGCCGGAAGGTGTGCTTCACGGGTGCGGTGTGGCGCACCAGTTCGGCGACCGCCCGGGAGGCGATGGACGGGTCGTCCTTCAGCAGCTTCAGCTGGTCGGGGTGCTGGAGCAGGGTGTAGACGCCGAGCGCGATGAGGTTGCGGACGGTTTCGTGGCCGGCCTGGACGAGCACCATGGCCAGGGCCACCAGTTCGTCGTCGGTCAGCCGGTCGCTGTCCTCCTCGTGGACCTGCACGAGCTCGGATATGAGGTCGTCCCTGGGCTCGGCCTTGCGGGCCTCGACCAGCTCCTTGGTCACGCGCGCCATGCCGCGCACCGCGGGGGCGAACTGCTCGGGGTTGGGGCGCAGGGCCTGGGCGAGCGTCTCGCTCCACTCGCGCCACTGCTCGCGGTAGTGCTCGTCGACGCCGAGCATTTCGCAGATGACGTTGATGGCCAGCGGGTGCGCGTAGTCCGCGATCAGGTCGGGCTCGGGCTTGTCGGCGAGGTCGTCCAGCAGCCGGTGCGCCATGGCGGTGACCGCCGGCGTCAGCGTCAGCATCCGCCGGGCGGACAGGGCGCGGGTGACGAGCCGCCGCACGCGCATGTGGTCGTCGCCGTCCATGGTCAGCAGGGTCGAGTCGAACATGTCGACGATGTCCTCGGGGATGCCCCTGCTGAGCATGGACGCGCGGTGGGAGTCGCCCGGCGGGCGGCTGCGGAACGTCGGCTCGCTCAGTACCGCCCTGACGTCCTGGTACCCCGTGGCCACCCAGACGTCGCTGCCGTCGGCGAACTTCCCCTTGCAGACCGGGCGGGGGCCGCCCAGCCACCGCTCGCCCGCCTCGGGGTTGGTGATGAACGCCGGGTCGGACAGGTCGAACTCGCTGGCCAGTTCGTCCGGATCGGTGGTGTGCTCCGGAGCGGAGGTTTCGGTCATGGGGTCGGCCTCGCTTCTTGCTCAGTGTGGTGTCTTGTTCGGTGTCGCTCGGTGGCCGGCGCCGGGCCTCGCCCGGCGCCGGCCACGGGTCAGAGTGCCGGGCGGGCGACCGCGGCGGCCTCGGTCATCAGACGGTCGGCCAGCTCGTCGGCGTGCCGGTCCCGCCAGGCGTGCAGCGGCGTGTGCGCCAGCCATCGGTTGCACGCGCCCAGCGCCGGCCCGCAGGGGATCTGGTAGTCGGCGGCGCGGCCCTGCGCCCCGTCGATGGCCCAGGTGCTCGCCTGCCCGCAGTACCAGCGGAAGACCAGCGCCATGCGCCGCTTGGGGTCGAGCGCCGGCTCGGCGGAGCGGCCGAGGCGGGCGTAGACGTCCTCGAAGGAGGCGCCCAGGTAGTCGCGCTCGACCTTGGACCGCACCGCCGCGGGTACCGCGTCCCAGGAGTCGTAGTTGCGCCACAGGTCGTACAGCTTGCCCGCGCGGGCGTGGAAGAGCACGCCCTTGCGCAGCACGCGTGCGCGGCCGCCCAGTTCGAACAGGTCGCCGTAGGGCGCGAACGCGGTGTCGTGTACGTCGGCGTCCTGGAGCAGGTCCTTGGCGGCGGCGCTCATCCCGCTCTCGGCGGTGCACAGGTTGACGGAGCCGGTGAGGACGAAGTCGGCGCCCAGCACGAACGAGGCCGCGGCCGACTCGGGTGCACCGATGCCGCCGCCGGCCCCGATGCGCACCCCCTCGGCGACGCCCCCGAGCTCCGTGCGCAGCCGGCGCAGCGCGGGCAGCAGAGCCCACAGGGTCGCGAGGTCGGAGTGGTCGCCCGCGTCGCCCACCGCGCAGACGTCGTCGGCCAGCGCGACGCGCTCCCCGGCCGCCGCCTCCTCGGCGGTGAGCAGCCCCTCGGCCACCAGTTGCCGCGCCAGCGCGGCGGGCGGCGGGGACAGGAACAGGCGGGCGGCGTCCGGGCGGGTCACCTTCGCCAGGAGCTTGCGGGGCACGTGCACCGTGCCGTCGGGACGGAGCCGGGCGCCGGTCAGGCGGTGCCGGACGAGCGCGGGTGTCACCTCGACGTGGGTGGCGGCCTCCACGAACCGGACGTCGTGGCGGATCAGCACGTCCACCAGGTCGGCCTCGGCGCGCGGGTCGAAGGGGTCGTGCGTGACGTTGACCCCGAACGGCGCGCCGGCCGGCACGCGCTCGCGGATCCGGGCCACCGCCGTGGCCACGTCCGTGGCGGCGAGACCCGAGGCACCGAAGTAGGAGAGCAGACCGGCCCCCGCCATCCGGGCGACCAGGTCGACCGAGCTGATGCCGCGGCGCATACCTCCCGCGGCATAGGCGAGGCGGACGCCGTAGTCGCGCCGGAAGGCGTCCGACCCCAGCGATTCGGGGTGCGGGCGCGTGGGTTCGGTGCGGACCGGCGCCGGCTGCCGCGGTGCGGCGGGCGTGGACACGTCCGCGGCCGGGAGCGCGGTCGCCTCGGTGCGGACCCGGGCGACGAGCTTGGTCAGCACCTGCCCGGGGCCGAGCTCCCGGACCCGGAAGTCGCCCTGTCCCATCAGGAGCCGGACGCTGTCCGTCCAGCGCACCGGTGAGGCGATCTGGCGGCGCAGGGTGGCGGCCACCTCGCCCGCCTCGTAGGGCTTGGCGTCGACGTTGCTGATCACCGGGATCTTCGGGGCCGCGAACTCGGTGGCGTCGAGCAGCCGCCCGAACTCCTCGGCGGCCGCCGCCATGTACCGGCTGTGGAACGGCGCGCTGACGTTGAGCGGCGCGCAGCGGGCTCCGGCCTCCTTCAGCAGGGGCAGTGCCCGGTTGACCGCCTCCGCGGGGCCCGCGATCACCGTCTGGGTCGGCGCGTTGTAGTTGGCGATGTCGAGCTCGGCGAGGCCGTTGTCCCGCAGGACCCGCTCGACGAGCGCGGCGTCGACCGCCGATACGGCGGCCATCGTGCCGCCCGTGACCTGTCCCATGAGCCGGCCGCGCTCGGCGACCAGACGCAGTCCGGTCTCGAAGTCGAAGACGCCGGCGGCGAACAGGGCGGCGAACTCGCCGAGGCTGTGTCCGAGGACGTAGTCCGGCAGCCGCCCTCCCTCGCCGACGGCCGCGAGCCAGGTGAGGGAGTTGACGACGTACAGCGCGGGCTGGGTGTACCGCGTGTCGCGGAGGTTGCGGCCCGGGTCCTCCAGACAGAGCTCCCGGATGGAGTAGCCGAGCACGGCGTCGGCGCGGGCGACGAGGTCGGGGAAGCGGTCGAACACCTCCCGGCCCATGCCCTTGGCCTGTGCGCCCTGCCCGGGGAAGACATAGACGTCGAGTGTCCGCCCGCCGGGGGCGGGCCGGTCGGGCGTCACCGCGGGTGCGCTCACGGGTTTCACCTCGGTTCGTGGTGCGGAGGCGGTACGGGCCCCGGGGGCCGCGAGGAGGGGCCGGGTGTCGAGGACGGCCCGGTAGAGCACCTCGTCACGGGCGTACGGGGACAGCAGCGGCAGGACCTTGGACCGGCTGCCGTCCGGCAGGGCCGCGCGCACCAGGTTGGCCATGGACCCGGACGGCCCCAGGTCGAGGAAGAGCAGGTCGTCCTGTGCGAGCAGCGGGCCGAGGGCCCGGGTCAGGTCGAACGGCTCCCGCAGTACCTGCCACAGGTGGGCCGGGTCGGGCAGGTGCACGGCCCCGCCGGTGGTGCCGGAGATCAGCGGAAGGGTGGCGGGCTTCATGGCGAGTTGGCCGATGAGGTCCTTGAACGGGCCCTCCACCGGGTCGATCAGGGGCGAGTGGAAGGGGAACAGCACGGGCAGCCGCTGGCAGAGCGTGCCGGTGGCGGTGAGGTGCCGCTCGATGCGGTCCAGGTCGTCGGCCGTTCCCGCCAGGACGAAGTTGTCCGGCGAGTTGACCGCGGCCACGTGCGCCGTCGCCAGGACGGGATCGCGCCGGGCGAGACCGACGTCGGACAGGACCGCGAGCATGCCCCCGCGGGGGCACTCGGCCTCGAACAGCTCGACCTGGCGCAGCAGGGAGCGCAGGCACTCCCGGGGGTCGACCACACCCGCCACGGCCGCGGCCGCGACCTCGCCCAGGCTGGCACCGAGCACCGCACCGGGTTCGAACCCGTGCGACCTCAGCATCTGTGCCAGGGCGTACTCGACCATGAAGATCGCCGGCTGGGTGAGCGCGAAGCTCGTCATCGGGCGCTCGGGGCCGTGGCCGCCACCGTGGATGGCCTCGATCACCGAGTCGCCGCGGACGTCACGGACGACCGCGTCGAGGGAGTCGAGGGCGGCGCGGAACACGGGGTCGGCTCCGTACAGCCACTTGCCCATGCCGTGGTACTGCGAGCCCTGCCCCGCGAACAGGAAGACGGGCGTGAGCATCATCCGGCACGCAGGGAGGACTCGAGGACCTTGTGCCCCGTCGGCAGCTGCGTCACGGACTCGACCGTGAAGCCGGCCTCCTCCAGGGCGCGGCGCATGCCCGCCTCGTCCAGGCCGATGGTGCCCTCGTCGCAGGCCACCGCCTGGAACATCGCCCGCCAGCCGTCGATGTCGTTCTCCACCAGCGGCTCCACCACCAGCAGCCGGGCGCCGTCGGCGCTGTCGGCCATCGCGGTGGCGACGGTGCGCAGGATGCGGACGCAGTTGTCGTACGTCCAGTCGTGCAGCACGTTCTTCAGCAGGTAACGGTCGGCGCCCGCGGGAACCTCGGCGAAGAAGTCGCTCGGCGCGAAGCTGATGCGGGCGAGGACGCTCTCGTCGGTGACCCGGTCCAGCGCTTCGTGGCCCCGGGCACAGACGCTGGCCCGGTCGGCCACGGTGCCCCGCAGGTCCGGGTGGGCGGCCAGGATGCCGGGCAGCAGGCCACCGCTGCCGCCGCCGACGTCGACGACGGTCGTGGCGCCGCTGAAGTCGTGCGCGCCGATCAGGCACTGGGCGACCGGCATGGCCAGGTCGATCATTCCCTGGTCGAACAGCTCCGCCGTCTCGGGGTGGTTCTCCAGGTAGGCGTAGAGCGACTGCCCGAAGACCTCCTCGAAGCCCGACCGGCCCGTCTTGACGGTGTGCATCAGGCCACCGAAGGCGTCGTCGTAGAGTTCGGCGGCGAGGATGGCGAAGTGGCGCTGGGTCATGGGGTGGTCGGCGCGCAGCGGGGCGTAGGCCTCGGACAGCCGGAACTTCTCCCCGTCCCGCTCCAGCACACCGGGCACGGTGAGCATCTGCAGCAGGCGGTGGAGCACGTCCGGGTCGGTCTCGGTGCGCTTGGCGAGCTCCGCGGACGACATCGAACCCCCGTCGAGGATGTCCGCTATCTCCAGCCGGGCGGCGACCGCCAGGGCCCGGGCGAACCAACCGCTGACGGCGAGCTTGAGGATTTCCATGGGATGTCTCTCTTTCACAAGGTCCCGTCAGGCGAGCCGGCGCAGCCGGTCGACCAGCGCGGCAGGGGTCGGGGTCTCGAACACGTCGGTCAGGGCGAGCCGGACGCCGGTGATGTCCTTGATCCGCTGGGCGAGCGTGACGGCCAGCAGCGAGTGGCCGCCGTTGGCGAAGAAGTGGGTACCGGCGTCCAGGTCCTGGCGGTCGAGCAGTTCGGCGAAGAGGCCGACGATGGTCGTGGTGAGGTCGTCGTCGCCCGCACCGGCCGCGCCGCCGCCGACGGCCGGGCCCCGGTGGAGCGCCGCTTGTTCGGCGAGGGCCAGGTAGTCGACCTTGTCGCTGCCGGTCCGGGGGAAGGTGTCCACGGCGAGGAACTGGTGCGGTACCACCGAGCGCGGGAGCTGCCCGCGGGCGTGGTCCCAGAGCTCGTCGACAGCCTCGGGGCGGCCGGGCATCCGGACGAACGCGGCCAGGGAGCCGTCGGCGCTCGGATCGCCGACGACCACGACGGCCGCCGCCTCGACGTCGGGGTGGCCGAGCAGGACGGCCTCCACCTCCGCCAGTTCGATCCGGTTGCCGCGCAGCTTGACCTGACGGTCGACTCTGCCGAACAGGTCGATCCGGCCGTCCGGCCGCCAGCAGGCCACGTCCCCGGAGCGGTGGAACCGTCCGTACTCGGCGTTCTCGCCGAAGCGCTCCGCGCTCAGCTCGGGCCGCCCGTGGTAGCCGGAGGCGACGCCCGTGCCCGCGACGCAGAGCTCGCCCCGGAGGCCGATCGGCAGCGGCCTGCCGTGCGGGTCGGCGATGAAGATCTGCGTGTTGGCAATGGGTGAGCCGACGTCGACCCGCCCGCCGCGGTCTGCGCTCATGCGTCCCGCGGTGGCCCAGATCGTGCTCTCGGTGGGGCCGTAGACGTTCCACAGCTCGACGCCGGCCGCGAGCAGCGTGGCCGCGAGCTCGGCGGGCAGGGGCTCACCGCCGGTGAGGATCGTGCGTCCGGCCAGCGTCTCGGCGGCCTCGCGGGCGACCAGCCGCCAGGTGGTGGGGGTCGCCTGCAGCAGGCCGATGTCGTGGGCGGCCACGGCGGCGGCCAGCAGGCCGCCGTCGGTCCGCGCCTCGTCCGGGAGGACCACCGTGTGCCCGCCGTGGAGCAGCGGCATCATCAGTTCGAGCGAGGAGGTGTCGAAGCTGTAGGTGCTGAGCCAGCCCGTGGGGCGCGTCGAGCCCGCCACACCGAACCGGTCGGCGTAGTCGACGATGTGGTTGACGAGGCTGCGGTGCCGGATCGGGATGCCCTTGGGCTTCCCGGTCGACCCGGAGGTGTAGATCACGTAGGCGAGGGCGTCGGGATCGGCCGCCGCTGCCGCCGCCACGTCCACCGGAGCGTCGGGGACGTTCTCCCAGTCGACGGCGGGCACGGTGGCGCGGCCTTCGGGAGCCGTGATCCCCGCCCCGGCTATGACGGTGCGAGCGCCCGCGTCGTCGAGCTGGTACGTCAGCCGCTCCGCGGGGTGGTTGGGGTCGAGCGGCAGGTAGGCGGCGCCCGCGAGCCAGGTGCCGAACACGGAGGCGGCCAGCGCCGCGCCGCGCGGCAGGAGCAGCGCGACGACGTCGCCGGGCCGCACACCGGCCGCGGACAGCCGGGCGGCGGTGTCGACGGCGGCGGACCACAGTGCGCCGTACGTCGTCGTGCGGTCGCCGTCGCGGACGGCCACGGCCGTGGGGTCCTTGGCGACGCGGCGGGCGAACCCGGCGAGCACCGACGGCGTTTCGATGGTGCGGTCCGTGGCGTTGGCCGCCTCGATGACCGCGTGGTCCCGCGGCGACCAGACCGGCAGCGCGGCGAGGGGTGCGTCCACCGAGGCGCCCAGCGCGACCAGCAGGGCGTCGTAGCGGTGGACCATCAGCTCGACGTCCGACCGGTCCAGCACGCCGGTGTAGAACACGGCGCGCACGGTGGCGGTGTCCTTGTTCGCCGACACGAAGAATTCGAGGTCGAACTGGCTGAAACCGTTCTCCACCACGATGAGTTCGGCCTCGGTGCCGGCGACGGTGAAGGTGCGCTGGTCGTCGACGAAGGGAACGTAGTTGAAGACATGCTTGAACAGGCCGTTGCGCCAGCCGGAGCCGTCGCGCTCGACCATGTCGAGGACGTCGTCGGCGGCGACGTCCTTGTGCGCCATGGCCTCCATGAACGTCCGCCGGGTCAGGGCGGTGAGGTCCCGGAAACTCGCGTCCGACTCGAGCAGCAGCCGCAGGGTGACGAGGTTGCTGTGGTAGCCGACCGTGTCCACCGCCTCGCGCGGACGGGTGTTCACCGGGGAGCCGATGGTCAGGTCGGGGCCGGCCCCGTGTGCGGCGAGGAGGACCGCGTAGGCGGTGAGGAGAACGACCGATTCCGGCGCCCGCAGTTCGCGCTGGAGGCGACGCACCACCGCGTGGGCCTCTGGCGACAGGACGTGGGTGACCTCGTCGCCCTGGAGGGTGGTGACCGCCTGTTCCCGCTGCTCGCACCAGAGTTCCAGCCCCGAGGAGCGGAACCCGGCCATCTGCTCGCGCCAGTACTCCCGGCTCGCGTCCGACGGTTCGGGTTCGTGCCAGGCGGGCACCTCGGCGGGCACGGGCGGCTCGCCGGCGACGCACGCCTCGTACAGGGACACGAACTCGGCGCGCAGGATCGCCGTCGACTGGACGTCCGACACGGCGTGGTGGGCCGCCAGGCACAGGACGTCCCCGTCCGGCCCGTGCAGCAGCAGCGCCCGCAGGAGCGGGCTGCCGTCCGTGGCGAACGGCCTGGCCACGAAGGCCGTGAGGACGGCTCGTTCGCCGGCCTCGTCCCCGTCGTGGTCCGCTTCCTCCAGGCCGACGGCCAGGGTGGGTGCGACGGACTTGGTCAGACCGGTGTCGTCGCGGTGGAACACCGTCCGCAGCACCTCGAAGCGTGCCGGGAGGAGCTGGAGGGCCTGCCCCACGGCGGCGGGGTCGAGGCGGCCGCGCACCCGGACCGCGAGCGAGAGATTGCTCGCGCCGCTGTCCGGGACCAGCTCGTCGAGCAGCCAGAGGGTGCTCTCCTTGCGGGTCGGACGGGCGTGGCCGTCGGGAAGTCCGAGGCTCACGCGTGGGCCTCCGGGCGGTCGGCCAGGACACCGGCCACCGACTCGGCGACAGCGGGGGTCCGCAGCAGGTCGCGGTGCTCGACCTCGAAGCGCCGCTCGTCCGCGATCTCGATGGGGGCGATGCCCGGCGTGGCGCGCAGGCGGTTCAGTCCGCTCTGCTCGCTGGCGGACGTGATCACCGTGGCCCGCGCCCAGCCGGGCCGCGGGTCGAGACCCGCGGCGGTGGCGAGGTAGGACATGAACGAGCCGACCAATTGGACCAGTTCGCCGGCGTAGTCCTCGTCGAGTCCGGCGCGTCGGAGCGCCGCGGTGCCGATCGGCCGGAAGGCCGCGTAGAGCCCGGCCGCGAATTCGGCCGGCTCGATACCGGGCTTCGCGACGAGCTGCTCCGCGGCGCCGGTCAGCTCACTGATTTCCTCGGCCGTCAGAACGGTGGTCATATTGCCGATCACCCGCCCGAACTGGAGGTGAACGGTGGGTACGTCGACCAGCTCGGGGTCGAAGACGACCACCCGCGGAGCGGTGGACTGCCGCGCGGCGATCTTCTCGGCGAGCACGCCGGCGAACACCGAGCCCGCGCAGTAACCCAGTACCGCGCGGACCGTCCGTCCGCTCGCCGCGACCTCGGAGAGCCAGGGCTCGAGGTACGCGTCGTCCAGGGCGTCCGTCTCGGGATCGCGGACCGGGGCGACCGTCTGCCACAGGGCGCAGTCCAGTTGAAGGCCGGGCGCCAGATCGGCGAATCCACCCTCGTTTCGGCCGGTCACCGGAAAATCGGCGGCGAGCACAATGTCGGTGTCAGCTCCTGCATCGAGCACGACATTCCACACGGTGGGGCTGGGCATATGAATTCCCCCGAATGTCAAAAAGTCTTCGGCTAATTCCTCGACCATCTCCGGTCAGGCCAGGCTGGATCCTAGGGGCAGGCAATCCGCTCTGTCCACAGCAAACGATCATGGAACGAACCGGGACAGACCTCACGGAACCCACCGAGTGGATTTGAGCCAAGGCCGATGAATTTCAGACATCCAGCGAGGGAGTTTCAGACATGCGGTGATCGCATTTCGGCCGCATTGACCAGCGGGTTCACCGGGAAACACCGGTCCGGCCGCACAAACGGAGGCTTCACGGCGAACGGCTGTCGGCACCCGTTGGAAACTCCTGAATGTCAGTTTTTGCGGCGTGACGGACCCCATACGCAGAGTCGACGGCGGCCGCACCATCGGCCGTTATCGGCCACCGGGCCACCGGGCCACCGACGGCCGACGGGCCGGCAAACAGCCGGACCCGCCTCTGGGGCGCATGTGTAACGTTCGGCGTGCGTGACAGCCGTCGACCGGGGTGTGAGGAGGGGGCAGTGAGCGGGATAGTGGTCTATCTGCCGCAGGTGAGCGGCGCCGCGGACGGGGGGCCGTGCGGTGAAGCGGTGACGTTACGGCTCGGCCCGGGGCAAGTGGCGCGCTTCGGGCGGGGGTCGGCGACGACCCCGGTCGAACTCCGCCTTCCCGACGAGGCGATCTCCCGGCTCGCCGGGGAGATCCGGGTGACCGACGACCATTGGCAGCTCAGCAATCACAGCACGACCCAGAGCTATGTGGTGGAGAACCCCGAGGGGGCCGGGGAGTATCTGCGGGTGCCGCCCCGACGGGCCGGAGCGCCCATCCCCTTCGAGTTCTCCCGGGTCGTGCTGCCCGCGCACAACGGCACCACGGTCGCCTTCCAGGTGTTCGCACCCGACCACGTCTATATGGACCCCCACGAGACGGGCGGTCCGTGGGGAAGCCGCACCGTCACCGCCTACTCCCTGGACGAGACGGCCACCTACTTCCTGGTGCTGGTCGCGCTCTGCGAACCGCGACTGCGTGACGAGTCGACGGTCGCGGTGCCCACCACTCCCCAGATCGTCGAGCGGCTCAGACCGCACGCCGCCTGCGGCCGGCTGACGGCCCGGGCCGTCAGCTCGCACATCGACTACCTGGCCGGGGAGAAGATGCGCCTCAGCGCCCCGGCCGGGAGCGAACCGGGCAGGGAAGCGCGCCGCAACGGCAAGCGGGAAGCGATCGTCGGACTCGCCCTGCGGTTCGGGCTCGTACGCGAGGAACACCTCGCGCTGCTGCCGCCCCGGCCCGGAGCGGGCCCGCGGGGCCGGGAGACGGGGGGATGAGTCCGATGGGACACAGACCCGGAGGCGGACCCACGGGGAGCGGCAGCGAACAGCGGCACGCCCGGCGGACCGGAGGGGGAAACGGTGCACGGTCCGGCCGGCTCATCGGGAAGTGAGCGCGTACCACCGCTGCCGCGCGGCTACCGCGTCGGCAGCTGGGAGGTCACCGAGCCCATCGCGTCCGGCGGCTGGGGAACGGTCTACGCGGGACGGCCGGCCGACGACGGCGCGGGCCCGGCAGGGGATCGGGAGGACGTCGCGCTCAAGTTCCTACCGACCGAAGGGCTCGCACCGCGTCAGGCCCGCCGGGTCGCCGAAACCGCCCGGCGCGAGGTGGAGTTCGGCCTCCGGGCCTGCCATCCCCGGCTGATCCGGCTGCTGGGCTCCCTCGTGCTCAGCGACCCGGGCCACCCGTTCCTGGACGGCGCGATCGTCCTGGTCATGGAGCGGGCCGCCCGCAGTCTGCGGGACCTGCTCGCCACGGAAGTGGCCGAAGCCGAAGGCACCCGGCTGATCACCGAGATCTGCGAGGGCCTGGCCCATCTGCACCGCAGTGGCTGGGTGCACGGCGACCTCAAACCGGACAACGTCCTGATCATGGCCGACGGCTCGGTGAAGCTGTCGGACTTCGGACTCGTCACGGAACTGACCGGCACCCGCGGTACACACGGGTACGGCCCCCCGATGGGCACGTTCGACTACCTCCCGCCCGAGCGTTGGAAGGCCCCGCTCGGCGAGCAGGGGGTGCAGGTCCGGCCGAGCGTCGACATCTGGGCTCTGGGCATCATGATCCACGAGGTGTTCACGTCGGGCGCCTCGCCGTTCCCCGGCGCCACCCCGGTCTCGCGCGCGGCCGCGGCCCAGGAGTACGCCGACGGGCGTGCGCCGTTGCGCATGGACAACGCCGTCCCGCCGTTCTGGCGTGCGCTGGCCGCCGACTGTCTGGCACCGACCCACGACGCGCGGGCCGCGCACACCGCCGAGAGTCTGCTGGCGCGCGTCACCGCCCGGCAGGACACGGAACCGCGGTCGGCCGATCGGACGGGGCAGGCCCCGGCCGGCCGGGACGTCGCGCGCCTCTGGGCAGGCAGGCGCGGAAGAATCCGCGCCGCACTCGTGGCCCTCGCGGTGTGCGCGGCGGTCGCGGCGGGCTGGTCGTACGCCGTGCGTGACGGCGGATCCGCCGCGCCGAACGGATCCGGCGGGCCCGCCGCCACGGGTCGGGCCGGCACGGCGTCCGGCGCCGCGGGCCGCCTCCGGGTCTTCAACACCGAACCTTCCTGCGGTGACCGCGAGGACCGGAACCCGGAGTGCAGTCTCGGCCTGGCGATCGACCCGCTGCGGCCCTACACCATCGACAACGTCGTACCGACCCGGGTCTGGCACGGTGACGTCCTGGCCGTCGACTGCCGGCTCCCCCGAGGAGTGCCCATCGTCGACGAGGTGGGCACCTGGTCCTCCGAGTGGTTCCGGGTCCGTCTCCCGCCCGGCTCCGCCCGGTCCACCGCATGGCTGCCCGCCGTACGGACGAAGGACCGTCCCGCGATCCCCCAGTGCCCGCGTCCCACGCCCGTTCGGTGACACACCCCTCCTTCGACGTCCTCGCCCCGCCGGTGATCGCCGGGTTTCACGGCACTCACAGCTCTATCGCGGAGCGCCGGACGCCGTCACCCCGGAAGGTTCCGGGTGCCCTATCGCGGTGCCCCGCGACTACCTTGCGGCCCGTCGGTCCCCGGACCGCGCTCACACGTGACACGACTCGCACAGGGGGAACGAAACAGTGCACACGCGCAGCATGAGAGCGCTCCTGCTCGGCGGGGTCCTCACCGTCACCGCCCTCGCCCCGGCGCCCGGCGCCCTGGCCACCGTGCCGACCGCCGCCACGGCTCCCGCGCGCGCCGACGACGCCGTCCAGTCCTTCAGGAACCAGGCCACGGGCCGCTGCATCGACGACACCGACAACGGGTTCCGCACCTGGAGCTGCAACGGCTCCACTCCGCAGAAGTGGTCCATACACGTCTGGGGCGACGGGACGCGCCAGTTGAGGAGCCTGAACACGGGCCGTTGTGTCGAGGACACCGACAACGGCTTCCGGACCGTCGCCACCTGCGGCTCGGGACCGGAGCAGAGCTGGTGGATCAAGGTCTGGGACGACGGCACCGTCCGCTTCCAGAACCAGGCCACCCTGCGGTGCATCGACGACAGCAGCCTGGGCTTCCGCACCTGGGCCTGCAACAGCACGCCGTACCAGAGCTGGTCCTGAGCGCGGCTGACGCGTTGATTACTCCCTTTCCGACCAGGAGGTCATTGATGAGCGAGCAGAGCCCTTCCCGTAGAGGTGTCCTGAAGGCCGTCGGCGGATTGTCCGCGGCGGCGGCCCTGGGCGGCGGGACCGTCCTCGCGACGGCGTCGTCGGCCGGTGCGGCCGGTGACGGTCACGGACTGCGCATCGTGGAAGCGGGCGAGAGCGACCCCCGCATGTGGTACTACCGGTTCGAGACCGCGGCGATCGGCTGGAAGCCCGCCGTCAACGTCCTGCTCCCCGACGACTACCACTACAGCGGACGCCGCTACCCCGTCCTGTACCTGCTCCACGGCGGCGGGGGTGACTTCATCGAGTTCGACCGCCTGCCCGAGGGGGGCATCCGGGCGTGGACCGCCGGCAAGCCCATGATCGTCGTGATGCCCGACGGCGGGCACACGGGCTGGTACTCCAACCCGGTCACCTCTTTCGTGGGCCCCCGGAACTGGGAGCACTTCCACATCGAGCAACTGATTCCGTGGATCGACGACAACTTCCGGACGTACAACGAGTACGACGGCCGGGCCGTCTCCGGGTTCTCGATGGGCGGCTTCGGCGCGCTGAAGTACGCCGCCAAGTACTGGGGCCACTTCGCCTCGGTGAGCGCCCATTCCGGCCCGGCCAGCCTGCGCGGTCGCGGCGACATCATCGTCCATTGGGCGAACGCGACCTCCGCACTCGATCTGGGCGGCGGCACCGTCTACGGCGTGCCCTGGGACCAGAACAGGGTCAGCGCCGACAACCCGTGCCAGCGCGTCGAGAGTTACCGGAACAAGCGGGTCTTCATGGTCGCCGGTACCACTCCCGAACGCATCTGGGACCGGCTCAACGAGACCAACGTGCTCGACACCCAGCGAGAGTTCCGCGGCCTGCTCGACCGCGCCGGCATCCCGCACGAGTCGCACGAGCGGGACGGCGGCCACTGGGTCCGCCCGGACCTCTTCCGCCATGACCTCGACGGCATCATCGACCGTCTCCGCAAGGCGTAGGACCGACCGTGGGGGGGGGGGGGGGGGGGGGGAGGCCCCCCCACCCCCCCCCCCCCCCCCCAACACAAACCCCATCGACCCACCCCTCCCCTCCCAATCGGGGGAGGAGACACACACCCCCCACCCCCCCTGCAATGGGGACGTCCCCCCCCCCCCCCCCCCGCCCCCCCCCCCCCCCCCCCCCCCCCCCCCCCGCCCCGCGCCGAAGCCGACGTGGTCGGCCCCGCACGCTCCGGTCAGGGCCGGGGGTCATCGACCCGTGCCCACGTTCCCGGCCGCTCCGGTGACGATCACCCGCTTCGCACGTCGCATGATCCTGTTGTGAGCAGCCGGGTTCCCCTCGCCCACACCCGGATCAGCGGCCGAGTTTCCTGGCCAACTCGTCCTTGTTCATGGAGGAGCGGCCTTTGATGCCGCGGTTCTTCGCCTCCTGGTAGAGCTCGTCGCGCGTCGGCTCCTTCGAGCGGTTGCCGGACCTCTCGCCGCCGCGCTGGGAGGCGGACTTTCCCTGCGTGGAACTGCGGCTCGCGGTCTTGGACTCGCCGGACCGCGCACGCTCCTTGTTGACCGTCCGGGCCGCCATCTCCTCGGCCCTGCCCTCGGACATGCCGCGCTTCTTGCCGCTGTCCTTGATGTGTTCGTACTGACGTTCCCGTTTGGGGCTCGAACCTTGCGGCATGGTGGCTTTCCTCTCGTTCAGCGGTCCACCGCCATGCTGCCTCGCCTCGGGGTCGCGCGCACGGCGGCGGCCTGTCGTGCCTCCCTCCGCGCGTTCCCCGGAACAGCCGGCCGACACGCCGGCCCCCGCCGTCGGCGCTCAGCCGCGAGGCGGGCCACAGGAGGTACCCCCAGTGCGGCGACGGCTGCTTCATGGGACACGTTCTCGGCCACCCGCACCAAGGGCCGACGCCGAACCCTCCCGCCAGGGAAGTGCGTCAGCGCTTGGGACAGACCCCGAGAACAGCGTGACGGGCCGGGTCGGCTGCGGAGTCCTTCTCGTTCTTGCTGGTGACCACGAGTCGCACGCCGTCGGCGCGGAACTCGGCGGTTCGCCCGCTGGGCTTCCACGGCGCGCTCGACCACCGAACGGCGCCGGCCCTGGCATCCCGCGCTTCCACGCCGAAGGCCCCGCCGCCGTCGTGGGACTTCAGGAACAGCACCAGGGTCCCCAACTCGACCGATGTGCCCGGGACTTCGAAAACCGGTAGGAGGGAAGACCGTAATTCTCCCGGCTCACCCCAGCGCCAGGAA
Organism: Streptomyces sp. NPDC033229; assembly: GCF_055576875.1. Taxonomy (NCBI): domain Bacteria; kingdom Bacillati; phylum Actinomycetota; class Actinomycetes; order Kitasatosporales; family Streptomycetaceae; genus Streptomyces; species Streptomyces sp. NPDC033229. The sequence goes on from NZ_JBVIQR010000003.1 coordinate 355,516, forward strand.
CTACTGTCGCGAGCATGATCGAACACGATGCCCTCCATGCCACCCGCGAGGCCTACGACGCGGCCGCGCCCACCTACGCGCAGTTGTTCCGCGACACACTGCGCGACAACCCCCTGGACCGCGCGATTCTGGGCGCCTTCGCCGAGGCCGTCAGCGCCAGCGGAAACGGTCAGGTCGCGGACCTGGGGTGCGGGCCCGGCCATATCACCGCTCATCTGGACGGGCTGGGGCTGGGGGCGTTCGGTGTTGACGACTCTCCCGCGATGATCGAGTTGGCTCGGCAGGCCTATCCGGGCCTGCGGTTCGACGTGGGCTCGATGGCCGCGTTGAACATCGCCGACGGCGAGCTGGGCGGCATACTCTCCCGTTGGTCCATCATCCACACGCCGCCGCAGGACGTCCCCGTCATCCTGGCGGAGTTCCACCGTGTGCTGGCGCCTGGCGGCCACCTCCTGGTCGGCTTTTCAGCAACCGACGACCCGTCTCACCCGACGCAGGTCTTCGACCACACCGTCGCACCGGCCTATCGGTGGTCGCCCGATCACCTTGCCGCGATGCTGCGCGAGTCCGGGTTGGACGAGGTGGCCCGGATGGTCCGCGAGCCTCAGCCCACGGACCGACGGCAGTTCCAGGAGGTCCACCTACTCGCCCGCAAAGCCTGAGCAGGGACCGCCTGACCGCACAACGTGAGGCGCATCCAACCTGCCGGACGCAGAGCCGTCGAGGTCGTCGTCGAGCCCTGCGCCCCGGTTCGAAGGCCGATGCCTTCTCCGTCGCCACCGATCTGCTCGCCGGACGCGGCCCTCGTCGACGCGTGGAACTCGCCCCTCGGCGAAGCCGTCGCGCGGATCCTCGCGACGCATCGCCGGGGCCTCGACGGTCTCGCGAGCGGCTGCGGTTTCCTCGGTGGTGGCAGGCCGCTGAGCGCCCCGCCGCGGGTCGGTTTGTCTAGAGCCAGCCGTTGCGGCGGAAGGCGCGGTAGAGGAGCCCGGACGCAAGCGCCATGAGCCCGAGGGCGAGCGGATAGCCGTAACTCCAGCGGAGCTCGGGCATGTGCTCGAAGTTCATCCCGTAGACGCCGGCGACCATGGTGGGGATCGCGAAGATCGCCGCCCAGGCCGAAATGCGGCGCATGTCGTCGTTCTGCCAGGTACCCACCCGTGCCTGCTGTGCGTCCAGGACCGAGTTCAGCAGCTCGTCCAAGGATCGCACCTCGGTGTCGGTGTGGTTCAGATGGTCCACCACGTCGCGGAAGTAGGGCAGGGCCTTCGGCGGATGGCTCTGCCCCTCCTGACCGTAGCCGGTCAGGAGCCCCTGGAGGACGGGGACGAGGGGCTGGACCGCGTCACGAAACTCCCGGACCTCCCGCTTGAGGGAGTAGATCGCCTCGGTGTGGTCGACTCGGGAGGTGGAGAAGACGCAGTCCTCCAGCGCGGTGAGGGCGGCCCGCACCTTCTCCGCGCAGTCGCCGTAGGCGTCCACGACCACGTCGAGGACGGCGTGCAGAACGGACAGCGGGCCGAAGCGCAGCATGCGGGGGTCGGCTTCGAGCCGACGGGCGGCTTCAGCGGCCGGGTCGACCGCACCGTGCCGCACCGTGAGCACGTAGTGGGGACCGACGAAGACCATCAGCTCCCCGGTCTCCACCGCCGTATCCGCATCGACGTACCAGAGCGTCTTCAGTGCGACGGCCAGCACGTCGCCGAAGCGCTCCCGCTTGGGGCGCTGCCGTGCCTGGACCGCGTCCTCGACCGCGAGGGGATGCAGGCCCAGCTCCTCTGCCAACTGCAACAGATCGGCCTCGGCCGGGTCCACCAGGCGCACCCAGCCGAACTCACCGTCACGCAGGCCGCGCAGCCGCTTCAACACCAGCCGGCAGGCCTCATCCTCCAGGCCGCACTCCACGGTCTCCGCCCGGCCGGACCGCTGCTCGTACATCACACATTCCATCCCACACTCATGCTTCAACACGCCGAATCCATGCACCACCAGCCGCGCCGCGCTCCTGCCCCACTGCCTTCGCCTGGCTGTTCCCGCCTGCGCAACCACGCGGCGACCCGGGTACGACGGCCGCAGGGCGGCAGACGGGCCGGGCGGTGAGTGCTGCTGGTCGGAGTGGCCCCGCTGACCGTACGGTCCTGGACGGACCGCTGGGGCTGACGGTGCCGCGGGCAAGGTGAACCCCAGCTCTGAGTTCGACCTGGGCGGCCAGTGATGTGACCGGTGAGGTGACCGGGAACCTTTGCCAGGTTGCTCGTTGTGCTGGTTGGAAGTGACGACGCTTCCAACCAGCGCGGGCAGGCGGGATGGCGTAACCGGTCAGGGTCCACAGGCCGGCCGAGCAGGGGAGGCAGGAGCTCCAGCACATCGTGCGGCGAGGTAGCACCAACTCGGTGCGGTTTCGGCGACGCTTCAACGAGATCGGGGAGCACTGCCTGGGCGAAGTAGGCCCATCTGGACTAGGTTGGAAATATGACTACAAACACGACAAAAACCACGCACTACACGGTCCAGTCCGGTGACACGCTCACGGCCATAGCCGCCAGGTTCGGGACGACGGTCGAGCAGCTCGTCAAGTGGAACAACATTCCCGACCCGGACTTCATCAAGGTCGGGCAGCAACTGATCGTCGCCAAATCGGCGCCGATGGCGGCCTGACGAGAGCGCTTCGGCGGCGGTTGCGGCCCAATCACTGCCGTCTGCTGACGGGTTCGTAGCGCGCAGGCGCTCTCACTCAGCAGACGAAGTCGGGTGAGTTGGCCCAGAAGGTAAGGAACGACCACGTCTGTGCGGCGACGATGCCGTCGATCGTGATCTCGGCGCACTTCTGGAATCTCTTGGTCGCGGCCTCGGTGACCGGCCCGAAGGATCCGTCCTCAAGCAGCTTGTCCCCCTGCATCGACAGGTTGAGGTAGCACTGCGCCTGCTTGACCGCCTCCCCCGTCGAACCGCGCTTGAGCGTCGGGCGGCTGGTGGTGAAGTTGCAGGGCTGACTGTCCGTGGCGGGCATGACGAGTTCCTCTTCCGTGTGGGCGTGAACGCGGTCATACAGCGATGAACATGACGGCGACAGGGCAATGGCGTGCGCCATGGCAGGTCATGAGCTTGCCGCCCGGGATATCGCTCTGGCCCCCTCAGAGAAGCACGGGGCCTTACACGCCGCGCGGCAAGGAGCTCCGTCGGGGTGATGGCTTGTGCGTTCCATGCTCCCGGCAGTCGAACGGTGTGCAGGTGTCCGGGAACGAACTCCCCGCGCATGAGGAGCAGCCCGAGCAGGGCAGTGAGCGCGCCGGTCGGAAGTGAGACCACGAGCAGCCTGTGGCAGGCTCATGCCGCATGATCGATGAATTCGCGAAAGACAACCTGCACGGGAGACTGCGGCGGGACCGCAAGGCGCTGCTCTGGAAACTCGACGGCTTGTCCGAATACGACGCCCGTCGGCCTTTGACAGCGACCGGGACCAACCTCCTCGGCCTGGTCAAACACGTGGCCACCGTCGAGGCCAGGTACTTCGGCGAGGTCTTCGACCGCCCTTCCCCGGAACCGCTGCCCCGGTGGCAGGACTCCAACGGCAGCGATCAGTGGGTGACCGAGGACGAGACCCGTGATCAGATCATCGGGTTCTACCGGCGCACGTGGGAACACTCGGACGCGACGATCAACGCGCTTCCCCTCGACGCCCCCGGCCACGTGCCGTGGTGGCCGGAGCCTTGTCCCAACACGAACCTGTTCGCCGTCATGGTCCACGTCCTCGGCGAGTCCATCCGGCACGCCGGGCACGCCGATATCCTGCGCGAGGGCCTCGACGGCCGGACCGGGTTGCGCGCCGAACACGAGAAGCAGATCGACGAGAAAGCCCGTGCAGCCCACTGCGCGAAGATCGAGCAGGCCGCCAGGTCGGCCGCACCCATCAAGGCCTAGACGAGTCATTCCGATGTGATCAGTGGTCATAAGCGATCAAGGAGCGTATGACGGGCTGGCCGGTCTTGTGGTTGTGCCAGATCGCGGCGGCCATCGCGAGGATGCGTTGGGCGACGCGGACGGCGACACCTTCGAAGGTCCGGCCACCGTGCTGTTCCAGGTCGAGCTGGCCTTTGAGGGTGTCGTTGACCGACTCGATCAGCTGCCGCACCGACTTCA